>JANLWX010000146.1:0-46879 GCA_031364845.1 Candidatus Eiseniibacteriota bacterium | reverse complement strand
GGCAGAGGGCCACAGCCGGGCAGCCCGGTGTCCCGACACCGCGCGAATGTTGAGCCGCCATCTCGAGGGCGACCTCGACGCTGCGGCGTGCCGGCGCATGGCCGGTCACATCGAGGAGTGCGCGAGCTGCGATGACGCCTGTGAATCGTTGCGCGCCGCGTTGCGGGCCTGCGGTGAGCTGCGGGACCACGAGGTCACTCCCGCAATGCGCTCGGCGATCCGCACGGCGCTGCGCAAGGCGATCGGAGACTAGTGCCGTTGGGGAACTCCGGCCGCTTCGCGCGAGTCGGCGACGGGAGCGGAGTAGTCCCAGAAACTCACGGTGCCTGTCGCCAGTTCGTAGACCGCGGGGAGAATCGTGAGCTGTTCGCGCGCGACGCGTTCGCGGAGGATCGCCGAGCGTCGCGTGAGGCCCGCGGCCACGGCATCGACGTTCGCCCGCACGGGCGCGTCGAGCATCTTGTCGTCGGCCTGCGGCGCTCCGAACTTGCGAACCGCGGGCCGGATCGCATCGAGCAGCTCGTCCAGATCGCGCGAGCCGGCTTTGCCCGGTGCGGTCGTCAGAGCGGCTTTGACGGCACCACACGCGTGATGGCCCATGACCACGATCAGCGAAGCGCCCAGGTGTTCGACCGCATACTCGATGCTCGAAGTGGTCGAACCGTCCAGCACCTGGCCCGCGACACGCACGGTGAAGATGTCACCGAGCCCCTGATCGAACACGATCTCGGGCGGCACGCGCGAATCGGCGCACGACAAGACAATTGCCCGCGGCTTCTGACCCGCGGCCAGTTCGCGCACCCGGTCACCGTCTGCATGGGGGTGGTTGGCGCGACCCTTCGCGAACCGTCCGTTTCCGGCGATCAGGTCGGCGAGCGTGACGACCGCCGCGAGACGGGGGGAGAGTGCGGGGGCGGAGTGCGCAGCGGGCGCATGCGTGGCCGCACCGGCGGAGTGAACGCACAGGACGGCGGCCAGAGCCACGGCGCTCCCGATCGATCGAAATGGCGGCATGCGGTCGGCTCCTCCGGTGTGCAACAGGGGACACCGTGGTTTTCGACCGGATCATGTCGCGGGTTGAGCCGCATTCCGCGCCTCCGACTTGCGGAGGAACGGCACGACCCCGCGCGTCTGGGCCTTACAGCCCGCCCTCATGAGACACGAAAGGCCGGTGCGTTTCGCGCGCACCGGCCTGTTCGCGAACTCGTTGCTTCAGTGACGATCGATCAACGGCTCAGTGCCAGCCGGCGCACGTAGTCCTTGCCGCCGCTGTTCATCCGGACGAAGTACAGACCGGCCGGTGCCGCAACGCCACTCTGAAGCTGTCCGTTCCACGTCGTCTGGAAGCGACCGGCGCGAACCACGCCGTCCACCAGCAGAGCCACTTCACGGCCCTGGACGTCGATCACGCTCAGACGCACCCGCGACTCGCGGGGTACGGCGTAGTCGATGCGCGCGAAATCCACCGTCGGATTCGGCGTGATCGACGTGAGCGCGAACGCCGCGACCCGGTCCCCGAGCGTTCCGGCGAGCGGTCCGAAGCTGATCGTCTGTCCGCTCGGGAGGGAAACCTGAAGTCGGTAAAAGTACGTCTGTCCGAGTTCCGCGGTCCGGTCCACGACGACCGTCATGCCGCCCACGTTGCGCGCTTCCGCCACCACCGGACGCCACGGCCCGCTGGTCGACGAACCACGCTCGAGCGTCACACCCGAGATCGAGACCGTCGAGCCGAACTGCCACCGCAACTCGATTCCTTCCTCGACCGGATCGGCCTGGAACGTCGACAGCAGCGCGTCGGTCGTCAGGTCATAGATCGCGAACGTGCCGCTGGTGCCGGTACCGATATTTCCCGCGGCGTCCTTGGCCTTGACCTGAATGATCGCCGAATAGACCGGCGTCGCCGTCACACCCGTCGGCGGTCCCGTCACCAGCCACGTGTAGGTGCCGGTGTTCGCGATGTCGAGCACGATGTCTTCCCAGGTCGCGCCGTTGTCACGCGACAGGATGATCGAGACCGACTCGACACCCTTGTCGTCGCTCGCCGTCCACTGGATCTTCGCGTGGCTACCCACGACCAACACATCGTTCGTCGTCGGCAGCGTCACGTTCGCGACCGGATTCGTCTGATCCACCACCACCTGCGCCAGCGGATCCGACGTGCTGGTCGGGTAGCACGCATCACCGCTGTACACCGCGGTGATCGTGTGATTCCCGTTATGAAGCGTGTCGACCGAGAACGTCGCCTCACCGCCGACGGCGTTCTGAGTGCCGAGCGAGATCGCGCCGTCGAACAGCTGGATCGTCCCCGATTCCACAGCCGGCGTCACCGTGGCCGTGAACAGGATCTTCGTGCCGAACGTCGCCGGGTTGTTGTCCGACACCAGCGTCGTCGTCGTGGTCACGACCGGCTGGAACCCGAAGGTTCCCGGCTGATCGTCCACGCCGCTCGCGAGGAACGGCACTTCCGTGACATTGGGACCCACGCGCGAGGCGATCGCCGCCGCATTCGTCGTTCCGTACCAGTTGCAGGTTCCGTTGATGGTCGCGGTCCACGGCGCCATCGTGGTCTGCGCCCCGGCACCCGCGCCGATCAGCGCGTTGTAGTTCGGGAAGGTCGAGCCGGTCGAGTTGCCCGACTGGCCGTCCTGCTCGATGGCGTTGGCGATGCTGAAGTCGAAGCTGTTCTGGTGCACTTCGAGTGCACCGAACGCCGCGGCATCACTGTCATGGTTGAGGAAGGTGACACCCGAACCACCCGAACTGCCCGATCCGTTGAAGAAGTTGTTCGTGATCTGGGCCGCCACCGGGGTCTGAACGATCGTCGCGGAATTCGTGCTGATCGACTTCGTGTTGACGGTCACGTGATGGAACGTCGTCGACCCGGCGAGCGGCGTCATCAGATTGTTCGAGATCGTGACGTTGTTGTAGTTCTCGGTGCTCACGGCCCACTGGTGACTCATGAACGTGTTGCCGTCCACGATCGTCGTCTTGCCGGCGTTGTTGTTCTTGAGCCGAAGGACGGCGGTGCCGGGAGCGGAGGAGTTGGCGAACGCCGCGTTGAACGTGTTGTTCGACACGGTGAGCGTGCCCGCGCCCGCGTTCATCTCGGCCAGCTCGACGCCGCCACCGTTCAGCTGATTGTTGGTGATGGTGATCGGACCGTTGCTGCCGAAGCGCACCAGCACGTCGTGGTTGATGGTCTGGCTCGTGTTGCCCGAGAACGTTCCACCGCCTTCATCCACCGACACCGCCGAGCGGAAGAAGCTGGCCGGAAGCGATCCGTTGACGACGTTGCCGGTGAACACGATGTTGTCGACACCTGCCGTCGCCGTCCGGTAGTTCGTCGGTCCGCCATAGTTGATGCTGATCGCATTGCGGTTGCCGTAGGTACCCGCCGAAGGCGTCCCGTAGGCGTCGACGATGTTGTCCTTGATCGTGATGTTGTCGATGGCCGGATCGCTCACGATGATCGCGCTCTTGAGCTTCGCGAGATCGACGTTGAAGTGCATGCTCTCGATCGTGACCGCGTCCGACGAGACGAAGAACAGCGTCGGATTTCCCGACACCACACCGGTGAAGTTGACGGTCGGAAGCGGAGCGCCGACGCCCTTGATGGTGACGCTCTTGTTCACGAGCACCTGCTCATCGTAGTTGCCGGACCCGACTTCGAGCGTGTGGCCGTTGAGCGTGTTCGCGTCGTTGATCGCCGCCTGGATCGTGCAGAAGGATTCGAGCGTCGTCGTGTTGACGACCACTCCGGAACCCCCGGCACTCAACGGGACATCACGCGTGTCGATCGTGTTGGTCAGCGTATTGCCCGAAACCTCGATGCCGCAGGAGACGGGGGAGTTGCCGCGGCCGAAGTACGTGTCGACCATGTCGTTCTGATTGCCGTCGCCGGGGTACGGCGTGTGGCCGAACTGGCGCTGGATGCCGACGTCGCAGCCGCTCACCGTATTGCCGGTCACCTTGTGGTTGATGCCTTCCGCGACGATGCCGAAGCCTTCGCTGGTGCTCGGCTGAACGTAGCCCGACACGTTGTTGTTCCGGATCACGACGCCGAACGGCACGTCGACGTTTCCAGCCAGCACGCCCCGGCGGAACGCCGCGATGCCCGCGATGTCACGCGCATCGACGATCGCCAGCGTCCGCGACACCGTGTTGTCCTCGACGACCACGCGACCCGCGCCCGCCGCCAGACCGGATCCGTTCGGGTTCTTGATCTCGATCCCGAAGCGGCCGTTGTTCGCGACCGTGTTGAGCTTGACGAGATTCTCGCCAGGACCCTCGAGACCGATCAAGCCGATTCCATTGTCACCGTTGTCGTGGACGTTGTTGTTCGTCAGCGTCACGCCCGTCGCGGTGCCATCCTGCAGCTCGATACCGCAGCAGTTGTTGCCATACACGTCGCAATTGGTGATCGTGATGTTCTGCTTGAGACCGTCCCAGATCACGATGCCGCGCGCCGCGCCGAATACGTTCGTGTGACCGGACACCTCGAGGTTGTTCAAGGTGACGCCGTTCACCGGACCGACGCCGAAGAAGCCGCAGCCGCCGACGTTGTCCTTCAATGTGACGTTCTCGACGACCAGACCGTTGTTGCCGCCGCTCGCATAGATACCGGCATACGAGTTCGGGGCCGTGCCGGCGTAGTTCCGGACCGTAAGATTCCGGATCGTCACGTTGAGGAGCCCGGCATTGATGATGATGCCGCTTCCGGGGCCCGCCAGTCCGGTGCCGTCGAGGATCGTGGTCGCTTCGCTTGCGCCTTGCAGCGTGAGCGACTTGTCGATCGTCACGCGCTCGTTGTAGGTGCCCGCGCCCGCGCTGAGCACGTCGCCCGCGCTCGCTGCATTGATCGCCGCCTGGATCGAGCAGTACGTGGCCAGCGTGTTGTTGTTGACCACCGCGCCGTTGCCCGCGCCGATCGGCACGTCGCGCGTGTCCACAGTGTTTGTCAGCGTGTTCCCGGAGACCGTGATCCCGCACGAGATGGGGGAGTTGCCGCGGCCGAAGTACAGGTCCGCAAGATTGCTCTGGTCACCGTCGCCCGGGTACGGCGTGTGGCCGTACTGGCGCTGGATCCCGACATCGCAACCACTCACCGTGTTGCCGGTGACCGTGTGGCCGGTGCCCTCGGCGACGATACCGAAGCCGTCGCTGGTGCTCGCCTGAACGTAGCCCGACACGTTGTTGTTCTGGATCACGACGCCGTTCGGCACGTCGACGTTGCCGGCCAGCACGCCCCGGCGGAACGCCGCGATGCCCACGATGTCGCGCGCATCGACGATCGCCAGCGTGCGCGACACGGTGTTGTTTTCGACGACCACGCGACCGGCGCCCGCTGCGAGGCCGGATCCGTTCGGGTTCTTGAGCTCGATTCCGAAGCGCCCGTTGTTGGTGAGGGTGTTCAGCTTGATGAGGTTCTCACCCGGGCCTTCGAGACCTACGAGGCCGATTCCGTTGTCGCCGTTGTCGTGGATGTTGTTGTTGGTCAGCGTCACGCCCGACGCCGTTCCGTCCTGCAGTTCGATACCGCAGCAGTTGTTGCCGTACACGTCGCAGTTCGTGATCGAGATGTTCTGCTTGAGACCATTCCAGATCACGATGCCGCGCGCCGCGCCGAACGCATTCGTGTGGCCCGAGACGTCGAGGTTGTCGAGCGTCACACCATTCACCGGACCGTTGGCGTAGAAGCCGCTGCCGCCGACGTTGTCCTTGATCGTGACGTTCTTGACCAGAAGTCCGCTATTCGACCCAGTCCCGTAGATGCCGGCGTAGGCGTTGGGGCTGGTCCCGGAGTAGTTCTTGACCGTCATGTTCTGGATCGTGACGTTCGTGATGCCGGCATTGATCACGATGCCGCTGCCAGCACCAGCGAGACCGGTGCCGGTCAGGATGGTCGTCAATTCGCTCGCGCCGTTCAGCGTCAGCGCCTTGTCGATCGTCACGCGCTCATTGTACGTGCCTGCGCCGACGTTGATGACGTCACCCGGGCTCGCCGCGTTGACCGCAGCCTGAATCGAGCAGAACGACGCCAGCGAGTTCGCGTTGACGACCGCGCCGTTGCCCGCCCCCACCGGAACGTCGCGCTGATTCACGGTGTTGGCCAGCGTGTTCGGGCCGACCGTGATGCCGCAAGAGATCGGGGAGTTGCCACGGCCGAAGTACTGGTCGGCGATGTTGTTCTGGTTGCCATCGCCGGGGTACGGCGTGTGACCGAATTGGCGCTGTACGCCGATATCGCAGCCACTCACCGTGTTGCCGGTGACCGTGTGGTTGGTGCCTTCGGCGACGATGCCGAAGCCTTCGCTCACACTCGGCTGGCTGTAGCCCATGATGATGTTGTTCTGGATCACGACACCGTTCGGCACATCGACGTTGCCGGCCAGCACGCCACGGCGGAACGCCGCGATGCCCACGATGTCGCGCGCATCGGCGATCACGGACGTGCGGGACACCGTGTTGTTCTCGACCACGACGCGTCCCGGACCCGCCGCCAGTCCCGATCCGTTGGGATTCTTGACCTCGATGCCGAAACGCCCATTGTTCGTCAGCGTGTTCGACTTGATGAGGTTCTCACCGGGGCCCTGCAGGCCGACCAGTCCGATTCCGTTGTCACCGTTCAGGAAGACGTTGTTGTTCGTCATCGTCACACCCGACGCGGTGCCGTCCTGAAGCTCGATGCCACAGCAATTGTTGAGGTACACGTCGCAATTCGTGATCGTGATGTTTTCCTTGAGGCCGTTCCAGATCACGATGCCGCGCGCCGCGCCGAACGCGTTCGTGTGGCCCGAGACGTCGAGGTTGTTGAGCGTGACGCCATTCACCGGGCCGTTGGCGTAGAACCCGCTGCCGCCGACGTTGCTCTGCAACGTGACGTTCTGAACGGCGAGCGCGTTGTTCGATCCAATCGCGTAGATGCCTGCGAACGAATTGGGGCTCGTTCCGGCGTAGTTGCGAATCGTCATGTCCTTGATCGTGACGTTCGTGATGCCGGCATTGATCGTGACACCGCTGCCCGCGCCCACGAGTCCCGCGCCGTCCAGAACCGTCATCGATTCGCTCACGCCCGTGAGCGTCAGCGATTTATCGAGGACCACGCGCTCATTATAAGTGCCTGCATCGACGTTGATGATGTCCGTGGCGCTCGCGACCGCGACGGCCGCCTGAATCGTGAGTTTGGCCGTGCCGGGAGTGAGCCCGTCATTGCCGTCGTTCCCTGTCGTCGAGACGTAATAATTCGTGGCGGCGAATGCCGAGCCTGCCGCGAACGTCAGAGAGAGAACGAGGCCGATGATGCCTCGCATGAGTGTTTTCACAACACCTCCTGGGATGATGGTGGCGACCTTGTGCTGCGGCATGGCTATAGAAAAGTTTTACCAAAGTAATCTTCGGTGCGCTCGACGCTGGGGGAGGTCGGCACCCGGGCGGGAATCCATTCCGCTGCCCTGTGAATCGCGCATTTGATCAAGCTGAGAGCGAGTTTGGAACTTTGATTGAACCAATGATCACTTGTACTTCAATAAGACCGTCTGTGGAAGGGAAATCCGAATTTTCCTGTACGACCTTTGGAGGGGGCGACCCGTGCGGGAGACGGGAGGTTCGTGGCATCCATCGATGCCACTCCGAACCCCGCCGTCGGATTCACGCTTGCATACAATGATTACTGTTGCCGCTACGACTCTCGCGTCGTCGTCCAAAGCGTCGACGGAGCCGGGGCGATCCAACACGCCCCGTATGGACCGTCGATCTACGACTGGTCCGCACGCGCGAAGTGTGGACCGCGACGGTGCGGCCGGATGGACGGGCGGCGTAAGTTCGCGCTGCTGCGGTAGCGTTCGCGCGATCGCTACCCGGCCGAAGCGATCAGATTTCGCACGAGGGCCTCGATCCGATCGCGGACTGCGCGGAATCCCTCGTCGTCGAGATTCTTCGGGTCGGGCAGATCCCAATCGAGACGCCGCTTGGCCGGCAACGTCGGACATGCGTCGCCGCATCCCATGGTGACGATGGAGTCCCATGGGAGATTCGGGAGGTCATCGAGACCCTTGGACCTCTGAGTCGTAAGATCGATACCCTTCTCGCGCATGAACCGGATCGCGCGCTCATTCACGACGCCCGAGGGACGCGATCCGGCGCTGAATGCGTTCACGTTCTCGCCGCCGAGCGCACGCGCGAAGCCCTCCGCCATCTGTGAGCGGTTGGAGTTCTCGACGCACACGAACAGAAGGTTGACCATGGGCTCGGGCATTGTGAGTTCCTTCGAAGGTTCTGACCTGTCGGGACCGCCGGTCGCGACGCGCCGAGCGGAGCCTGCGCGGTTCCAGTAGATTCCCACGATGCCACAGTCGACCCCCGCCCGTCACCGGCCGCATGACTCCGATCGCGTTCCGCTGCTCGCCTTCGCGGTCGCGCTGGGGTCGGTGCATCTCATCGCCGTCATCGTGATCGCGGCGGCGCGGATCGCCTATCCCTTCGAGCTCGACTGGTTCGAGGGTCCGATGCTCGAACAGACGCTGCGCGTGCTCTCGGGCCGGCCGATCTACGTGGCTCCATCGGTGGCGTACGTGCCCCTCGTCTACCCTCCGTTGTTCAACTACGCGGCCGCCGCGATGTCGGCGGTGGTGGGGCCGGGTTTCGCGGCGTTGCGCGCGGTCTCGGCGCTCGCGGCCGCCGCGACGCTCTTGATGCTCGGTGCCTGGGTCACGCGCGAGACCGGCCGTCGGAGCGCGGGCTTCCTCGCGGCTGCGACCTACGCCGCAGGCCAGCACCTGGCCGAATCATGGCTCGACATCGGCCGCAGCGACAGCCTGTTCCTCTCGCTCGTTTTCGCCGGTGCGTGGATCTATCGGAGCCGGTCACCGGGTAAGCCAGCGGCTATTGCGGCGGGAGCGATGTGGGCGCTCGCGTTTCTCTGCAAGCAGTCGGCGCCGGTCGTGCTCGGCCCCCTGCTCGTGTGGCTCGCCGCGCGTGAAGGAGCGCGCGGGTGGTACGCCATCGTGACGTTCGCCACGCTCTCCGCGACCGGTGCGCTGGCACTCGACGCGGCGAGCGGAGGCTGGTTCCGCTACTACACGTTCGTCGTTCCGCGGAAGTTCTCGATCGACCCCGCGCTTGCCGTACGTTTCCTGATCGAGATGTCCCCGCTGCTCCCGGCGATCGCGTTGGGCATCGCGGGAGCGTGGACGCAATTGCGAAACGGCTCCCGCGGCGTCGGGTTCCATCTGACGTTCGTGCTCGGTCTGGTGCTCAGCAGCTGGCAGTTGCGTCTCTATCCGGGCGCCGGGGGGAATGTGCTGCTCACCGCAGTGCTCGGCGTGGCGCTCGCCGCAGGTCTCGGTTTCGGGTGGCTCGCCGCGCGCCCCGCCCTGTCTGCCCGCAGCCGGTGGGGGATCGGACTCGCAATGTGCGTTCAACTCGCGCTGCTCCTGCACAACCCGCTCTCCGAAATGCCGCGGTCGCAGGATCGGCTCGCCGGGGAGGGTCTCGTGAGTCGCCTGAAGCAATCGGCCGGGCCGATCTACGTCTCGTCCCATCCTTATCTCGCGCGCCGCGCGACCGGAAGGACCAACGTCCACATCGCGCCGCTGATGGACCTGGTTCGCGCGCCCCGAGACTCCGTTCAGGACGGATTGTGGCAAGCGATGAGGGACTCGTTGCAGGGGCGGTCATGGAGTCTTCTGGTCCTCGACCAGCGCGATTGGCTGCTCGACGAAGCGCATGCGGCCGGCTATCGCGAGGTGGCGCGTGTGTTTCCCGATCCCGATGCGTTCTGGCCGGTCACGGGTTACCGGACGCGACCGGAGTGGGTAATGGCGCCGGAGGAGCGACTGAATTCGGATGCCCCGCGTGATTCATCGCCTCGAGTGCCGGACCCCGGGTCCGGGGACCGTTGAGTGAACTATCGGAATGCGCGCGGGGGGGGGCAAAAGCTATCCGCTCACCAGGCACAGAATGTTGCCGTCAGGGTCCTTGAACCATGCCACGCGCATCGTCCCGGACACATGAACATCGCCCTCGAGCGTCGTGCCGGGCATTTCGTAGTGCTCGAACGTGACGCCCTCCTCTTTGAGGGCCCGCACGACGTCGTCAACGTCGTCGCCGACGTTCCACGTCACGGAGGTTGCGCGGTTCGTTCCCGCATGCTCCGACGTGTAGACCAGCAGCCTCGACTGGCCGGTTCGGAATGCCGCGACTTCGGGCTCCCTCGTTTCGATCTGCTCGAGGCCGAGCGTGTCCCCATAGAACTTCTTCGCCCTCGCAAGATTCTTGACGCCGACCGTGGCGATCGCATCTCGGGTTCGCAGCATTTCGGTGCTCAGCATGAAGTGGCCTCCTGGGTGATTTCGTTTGGAGTTGGCTCGGCGATCGCGCGAGGCGACGCGCCCGGAGGACTCGACGGAGCCAGAACTGGGCCAGTCTCCCGAGGAAGCCGGATCTCGGCGCCACGAGCGTGGCAACACGGGCGGAATTCGCGCCATTGCTTGAATTCAGACTGGAACGAACGTTCGGTGGCGGGCCGTGGAGCAGACGGTCGTCGAGCCTTGTCGTGTAAGCAAGACAATCCGTTCCGATCCTTTTGAAGATTCGGGTCGCTCAGAGCTTCGGATGCTCGCTTCGCCGACCCCGGGCACCCCGTCGATCATCGGCCACGCCGGAAGAGACCCGTCCGGTCTTGTCCCGATGGACATCTGCGTTCATAATCTGCGCGCGCGGCCGGGCTTCCGATGAGCCCGGCCGTTTTTTTGTCGGGTTCCAGCCGAGGACACGATGCTCGACGCGCTGATGATCGTGATACTGCTCGCCGACACGACCACCATGACGAACGGGGCGGGCACGACGCCTGCCCCGCGACGGACCCTCGACAGCACCCGAGTAGTCAAAGAGTTCCCTGCGATTCAGGTGCGCAGCCAGCTCCACGACATGCGCTCGAGCCAGACGGTGCGCGTGCTCGAAGGCGCGGCTTTGCGCTCGTTTCCAGTCGATGGTCTGCTCGAAGCCTTGAGCGCCCAGCCGGGTGTCGTTGCCTACGGCGAGGAACTCCACGTGCGGGGCGGGCGTTCGGGGGAGACGGTCGTGAGCCTTGGAGCATTGCGGCTCAACGAGCCGTTCCGGCGCCGGCCGCTCGAAGTTCCGTTGTTCGCGATCCGCAGCGCCGACCTCGTGAGTGGAGCGCCCGAAGCTCAATACGGCGGCGGCCTCGCAGGCGTGATCGATCTCCACACCGTGGATCCCGGTGAGCGGCCTGCGATGGAGTGGCACTGGCAGACCGATGGGGGCATCGATACGCACTACGACCGGCTTGGCGCACGCCTCGATGCGCCCCTGCGCGCCAGCGGTCTCGGAATCGTCGCTGCCGCCGACATGAAGTTCGACGACACCGCATATCCGTCGTTGCGCACCGAGCAGCGACGGCGCGTGCTCGGGACTTCGTGGGGATGGCGCGCGGAGAACCGCATGCTCGGTTTCTTGAAACTCGCTCCGGTCCGCGCGCCGGAACGCTTCAACGTTCAGCTGTTCGCGAACCGGCTCGTGCACCGGCCGTTCAATCCGAGTTGGACGCTCGACGGCTGGGTGGACGTTCCCGCCAACCTCAAGCTGTCGCCGGTGTTCAGCCCGGATTCGCTGCCGGGTTATCAGCGGTATCGCGCCGCCGATCACGTGGCGATCACCGACGATCGTCAACTTGCGGGCCTCGTCGAGTTCGCGCGCGTCCGTCCAACGCGGCGCTCGAGCGTGAGTCTCGGCTGGATCCACACGCAGACCGTTCGATCGATCAGCGGGCGGCGCGAACCGATCACGGCGTCCCATCGTCCACGCTATGGCAGCGCGCTCGACCGCGACCTGTTCGACGTGATGTGGGGCGACGATCCGATCTACCGCGAAAACGAATCGGACGTTCTGACACTGGCGGCGGAGAGCAGTTTCCGGGGGCGTACCGGCTCGATCACCGCGGGAGTGGGGCTCGCGCATGAGCACGTCTCCATGCGCGAGATGGAGTGGATGCCGTATGCCTCGCGCGCCTTCGACACCGATGCGACCTTTCCGTTGGATTCAGTGCGCTCCTTCAATGTGAGCGCACCGGGCGGGCACGCGTTCGTTCAGGGACGCTGGAATTCGGGCGGGCTCGTCCTCCACACCGGAATCCGGGCCGAGTACTTCACTCCGGGCGCCGCCGCGACCAATCAGACACTGCCGGGAGCGAACCGTGGCGTGTGGTCGCTCGCCCCGCGGCTCGGCATCACCTATCCCATCTCGGTGCAGGATGCGTTCTCGCTCGCCTATGTCCGCGTCCAACAGTCACCGGGACGCGATTTCCTCTACGACGCGCGCACCGCGATCAGCGACCGGCAACCGCTCGGGAACCCGGCACTCGAGCCGGCGACGCTCATCTCCTACGAGGCCGCGGTGAAACACCTGTTCGATCCCGAGTGGGCGATGCAGGCTGCCGTGTTCTATCGCGATGTGTTCAACCAGATGGGAGCGGTCGACGCGCGGGTGCCGGGCGGCGCGATCAACCTGCGCTACTCGGACTTGGACGAAAGCCATGCGCACGGATTCGAGATCAGCGTGACCCGCGCGAGCGGCACCGACAACCGCCTCGAAGCGCACTACGTCTGGATGAACGCATGGGGCAACGAGTCGCGCCCCGAAGGCGACCCGTATGGTCCGGTGCGCTTCGCGGGCGCGATGTCGATCGGCGACCACCCGGTCTCATGGGATCGCCGTCACACGTTCCTGCTGAACGGATCCCACCGCTTTCGCGCCGGCACGCGGGTCTCGTGGTCGAGTGCACTGGCATCGCCGCTGCCCTGGACGCCCAAACCCCGGCGTCAGCCGTTCACCGACTTCGGTCTCGTGAACTCACGCCGGCTCGACTGGAGCGAGAACACGAACGTGAACCTCGAGTGGAACCCGCGCCACGCGCGCGGGCTCACGTTCGGGATCGAGGCCCGCAATCTGTTCGACAACCGGGCGGCGTTGTTCGCGACCGTCGACGGTTATCCGAATCCGGTGATCAACACGCGTTACGACGACTACGGCGCCTATCGCACCGAGGGCGGGGGCGGTGCGGCGTATTGGTCCGCCGTCAACGGGAAGTGGATTCCGGTGGACGACCCGCGGCTGCGCAATCCACCGCGAGCGCTGCGCGCGAGCGTCGGCGCACGGTGGTGATGTGGCCGGCGTCCCTCACGGCGCGACGAACACGACGGTCGTCCGCGCCGGAGTCACGATCGCGCTCGCAGAACGGTCGACGCGCGCCGTACGCGCCACCGGGTCCGCACCCTCGCGCAGGCGCGGGTGCAGTTCGAATGCACGTTGAGCGAAGGCCGGGTGAACGATGCGTTGCTCGGTCGGCGTGCCATTGAAGACGACCGCGATCTGTTCCCAGCGCGGATCCAGATCCTCACGGCCCTCGATCGCGTCCGACAGCGTCATCACGATGAGTCCAGGCACCTGCGTCGGCCCCGTGTTGAGGAATCCGACTCGCGCCTGCACCTCTTCGGCTGTGCGAAGGCGGAACAGGGGAGAGCTGCGGCGCACCGCGAGCACATCCTGAAACGATCCGAGGGCCAGCTTGATCTCGGCGCGCTTCGGCGCCAGCTCGGCGCGGCGGATGCGGTCGCGGATCGTCGGCCAGCGATCGCGATTCTTCTCGGCCGGCGGCAGGCCCATGCCCCAGCCATTCGTATCGTAGCCGAGCTCCAGCCGGTTGAAGGCATCGCCGGAGTCGTACGAATCCGTGTCGAGCGATTTGGTCCGCAGCACCTCGCCGCCCGCGTGGAAGAACGGAATCCCCTGCGCGAGTGCGGGCACCGAGAGTGCGAGCATCTGCATGCGGACACGGTCGGAGAGCGTCGCCGAAGCGGGCGCGGCGTAGAGGATCTTGTCCCACAGCGTCTCGTTGTCGTGTGCCTCGACGTAGTTGATGCACTCCTGTGGATCGGAGGTGTAACCGGTGCCCCCGAGCCCGCCGCCGGTGTTCGCGTTCCCGCGGCGGTCGGTGAAGCGATACCCGGCGAGATTGCCCGCGAGTCCCACGCGGATGCGGTCGGCCGCATCGAGCAGCGCCACGCGGCTAGCGTCATCGGGGCGGTCCATCTCGCCGGGCGCCGTGAAGCGCCCGGTCGCGAAGCCCTGCTCGCGACGGTCGCTGAACGGACTGCCGCCGCGCGTGGCATCGCGCAGGCGATCGTTGAACGTCGCGATGCCGGTGCCGGCCATGTTGCGCTGCGTGGCGTTCGGCCCGCGCTTTCCGCCCTGCACCTCGCCGAAGTCCCAGCCCTCGCCATACAAGAGGATTGCCGGACCTTCCACGCCATCGCGTTCGGGCGTGAGCGCGTGCAGCGCGTCCCGCGCGTGCTCGAGGTTGCGTTTCATGTGGTGGCCCATCAGGTCGAAGCGAAAGCCGTCGACATGAAAGTCGCGCGCCCAATGAACGAGATCGTCCACCATGAGCTTCTCCATCATGCGGTGTTCGGTCGCGGTGTTGGAGCAGCAGGTGCTGTTCTCGACGACGCCATCGGCATTGAGCCTCTGGTAGTAGCCCGGCACGATGCGGTCGAGCACGGAGTGCGGCGCGATCCCGGCCGCATGCGTGTGGTTGTAGACGACGTCCATCACGACCCGCAGACCCATGTCCGACAGCGACTGCACCATGCGGCGGAACTCGACGATGCGCGCGGTGCCGTCGGGCCGGGTCGTATAGCTTCCTTCGGGGACGCCGTAGTGATACGGATCGTAGCCCCAGTTGAAGCCGTCGGTCATACGCACTTTCGCGACCGCCGCCTGCTGCTCCTCGCCGTCGGGAGCGAAGCGCGTGAAATCACCCGGGCTCTGCCACGTGGCGCGATCCTCGTTGACGGTCGCGATGTCGAAGCTCGGCAACAGGTGGACGTGCGTGAGCCCGGCAGCCGCCAGCGAGCGCAGATGCTTCGTGCCGTTCGACTCGCGCGTGAACGCGAGATAGGTGCCGCGCAGCGAGTCGGGCACGGTGGCATCGGTGGCGCTGAAGTCCCGCACGTGAAGCTCGTAGACGACCGCGTCCTCGGGAGCCGCGAGCGGCGGCTTCTTCTGCGTTGCCCAGCCCGCGGGCGCCAGTGCGGGGTCCGCGAGATCCACGATCTGCGAGCGCTCCGAGTTGCGCGCGAGGCTGCGGGAATAGGGATCGGTGACGCGCGCGACTTCGATGCGCCCGGACGCCGGCGTGTACACCGACACCTCGTAGAGGTAATAGCGCCCCTTCCATGATGCAGTTCCCGTCGCGCTCCACACCCCGCGCGTTTCGATCATGTCGATCACTTGCGCCGGCTTATCGGTGCGTGGCCCGTCGAACAGATGAAGACGAACCTTTTGCGCGGTCGGAGCCCACAGCCGCAACGTCGGGATCCCGCGCTGCCACACGACGCCGAGTACGGCGTCGGTCGCGAACCGATCGTCGAGCACACCGGGAATCTGAAGACCGGTCGCATCGCGGGAACCATCGGGCAACCGGGCCGACAACACGATCTGACCCTTGAGCAGTGCTGTCACCTTCGTCGTGTCCAAGCCGTCGAGCGTGAACGCAGCAGCACCCGCGAGATGCGGGAACGCCGCCCGCAGTTCCGGACCGATCCCCGCGGGCTCGTTTCTCAACACGAACGATTCACCGCCCGTGATGCCGTCGCGTCCGAGTTTGAGGCTCGCCTCGGGAGACGCATGCAGCCGCACCTCGGCCGTGGCCGCCATACCCGGCCACACGAACGTGTCGCGATCGAGCCAATGGGCCTTCGCACGCGTGAGGTCGCCGGACGCCAGCGCGCTCACGTCGGGCGGTGTCTGCGCGAGTTCGTTGCGGCCCGAAACGACCCACACCTCGCGCAGGAGCGCGGGATCGAGAAATTGATCCGCACCCGGATCCTTCTGATCGCCCTTGTGCACGATGAACCCGAGCTTCTTTGCGCCATCTTTGAGCGGCACATCCCAGTACACGCCCCAGTCGTCACGCGCCGTCACCGGCAACGGGCTCGACCATTCGATCTTGAGCGGTGTGTCCTCCCAGGCGTGCAAGCCCCAGCCGGTGTAGTCGCCTTTCGGACGATGGTAATGAATGCGTGCGACACCATCGGGTAGAGCCGCGAAAGCCGGTGCGGAGCTCAGCGCCGCGAAGGAGATGAGCACGGTGACGATGCGTCTCAGATTCATGGAGGCTCCGAAATGGGAACGGCGAAGCGCGGAGAGTGCAGTGCGAGCCGCGCGCACCGTGCGGCCCGCTCTCGACGCTATTGTGGAGTCGCGGTGGTGTCGGCGGGCGGCGCCGGCATCTCGCGGAATGAGCCGTGCCAGTGGGTGGTCAGCCAGCGATCACCGTCGCGCCGGGCGATCAGCGTGCCTCGGAACTTGAACGGGCCCATGGTCTGACCGCCGGCGGCAATCGTCTGATCGTATTCGATGACGCAGTATCCCATCGTCGCCGTCGCCCACGCGTCGTTGCGAGTCACGGTCGATGTGAACTTGAGGCCCTGATTCTTTGTGAGATCGGTCATGCGGGCTGCGAATGCGTTGGCTTCACCGATTCCGTCCGCGCGCATCGGTGCATTGTTCTCATCGACGTCCATCACGACGATGTTGGAGTCGGCGCCTTCGAACATCGCCTGGAAGTTGCCGGCATCGAGGTCGCCCAGCATCTCGACCGCTTTCTGCTTGAGCGATGTGGCACCCTGCGGGTCCCAACCCGACGAGGCGGCGCAACCCATGATTCCGACCAGACACAGTGCGGGCAACAGACGAATCATTCGCATGACGGCCTCCCGATGACACTCTGTGAATTCAATGACAGCGATCTTCGATGTCCTTCAACAGATTCCCTACCGCATGTGACAACGCATCCGACCACTCGTGCCCACCTTCGAACACGAGCGTGCTCGCATCCGCTCCACGCGCTCTGAGAAATGCGAGGTCGGCGTCCAGCCGAGCCGGCGTGTACCACGCGTCACTCGACCCGGTCGCCGCGAGCACGCGCGGCCACTCGCGCGTCGCCACGGTGCCGAGTTCCGGCGGCACGTCGCCGCAGCCCGCGATGATCGCGGCGCACGGCCTGCGTCCCAGCAGCCCCGCGCGATACGCCATCGCCACACCCTGCGAGAAGCCCGCGAACACGATGGCGCGCGGCGCGCCGAACTCGTCCTCGATCGCATCGAGCACGGAGTTCACCCAGGCGACGTTGTCGGCGATCGCCAGTTCGCGATCCTGAGATGTCATCCAGTTCGCCGTGATGCGCTGCCCGCGGCTCGCGTAGTGACGGTTGAGACCCTGCACCGACGCGATTCGCCATGCCGCACTGCGCGGAACCCGATCGAGGAACTCGAGAAACTCGTCGGCCGTCTGTCCCTGCCCGTGAAACCCGACGAGCCACAGTGAGCCTGCGCCCGACGGGGGCGGGGGCTGGATGAAGTAGCGTCCATGGACCTGAGCGGGCGCATGTCGCAGCAACGGAATACGGGCGGAGTCGGTCATCGCGCGGCAGCTTACAATGTTCCGGGGCTCTCGTCCGTCAGGGTTGCAACGGCGATGATTGGAGGAACGTGGACGGGCGGCAGGAACACGGTGCACCGGGCGAAGATGAAGCGGTCTTCATCGAGCTCTACGAAGGCTATCGCACGCGCCTCTATCAGTACGCCTTGAGCCTGGTGCGAAGCCGGGAAGCCGCGGAGGACGCGGTGCAGGACGCGTTCCTGGGATGGGTTCGGCAGCATGCCGCGGGGAACACGCCTCGCGACTCAGCGCCTTACTTGTACGCCTCGGTGCGAAACCGCTGCCTCGACCGGCTGCGCCGGCGTCCGGAGGTTGAGCTCGATGACGTTCCCGTCGAACTTCTGGTGGCGCCGGGGGGAGATGAAGAGCGGATCGCACTTCGAAACACATTCAATCGTCTGCTGCTTTCATTACCTGAGGAACAACGTGAAGTGGTGGTTCTACGCACTTGGCACGACATGGAGTTCACGGCGATCGCTTTACTCCAGGAAACGCCCGTCAACACCGCCATCGCGCGTTATCACTACGCGATCGCGAAGCTGAGAAGGGAGCTCGATACGCATGAATGACGATCGTCTCGAGCTGCTGTTGCGCGGATATGAGCTTCCCGAGGTTCCGAAGGCGCTCGACCGTCGCGTGATTGCCCGCGGCGGGCAGATCCTGGAGCGCGCTCGCGCGCGGAGCGCGGTCGCC
The DNA here is from genome assembly GCA_031364845.1 of Candidatus Eiseniibacteriota bacterium. Taxonomy (GTDB): domain Bacteria; phylum Eisenbacteria; class RBG-16-71-46; order RBG-16-71-46; family RBG-16-71-46; genus JANLWX01. The sequence goes on along the minus strand of JANLWX010000146.1, from coordinate 28,669 downwards.
GGAATCGCGCGCGAGTTCGGGAATATTCTGGGTTTCGGCTACCTCAATTATCTGGTCGATCTGGTCACTGCCACCGACGCGGAATACCGCGTCGATCTCGTCTGAAAGGACGGTTGCCATGACTCATCACGAGGACCGCCGCGCCAGCCGGCGCCGCTTCTTCCGCCGGAACCTGTTCTGGATCGCACCCCTCGGCGTGCTCGCGATGGCCGGTTTCTTTCTCGGCCTCGGCACTCTGGTCGCGTGGCTGTGGCGCGTGACGGTGGGAGACATCTTCGGATTCAAGCCGATCAGCTTCTGGCAGGCGTGGGGACTGATCCTTCTCTCGCAGATCCTGTTCAAAGCGAACATTCAGCCGACGGCACGCACTGGGAATCGTTGGCGGGGTGGGCGTGATGGCAGCGATGGTGCCGCAACGGCGAGCGAGACGCCGGTTCGCCCTATGGAAGCCTGAGCCATCGGGGACACGGCCAAGATCAAGCGAACGTGCGCAGGACCCGTTCCGCCAGCGCGTCGAACGCGGTCACGCACAACTCGAGATGCTCGCGGCGCGTGTCTTCGATCTTGTTGTGGCTGATGCCGTGAAGGCTCTGGACGAACATCATCACGGTCGGCACACCGGCGCGCGCGACCTCGGCCGCATCGTGCAGCGGACCCGATGGCAGGCGATGGGTCTTCCCGCACGTCGCGAGCACCGCCTCTTCGCACAACGCGATGAGCCGCGGATCGAACAGTATCGGCTCGATGGTCCAGATCCGGCTCCAGTCGACCTTCACACCGCCCGCCTCGGCGAATCGCTCGCTCGCGGCGCGCGCCTCGGCCAGGGAACGCGCGAGTGCCGCGGCATCGAGATGGCGCTGGTCGAGCGTGATGCGGCATTCCTCGACCACGCTCGTGACAATGCCGGGTTTGGTGGTGCACGAGCCGATGGTGCCGACGCCACCGTGGCGCTCCGTGATGCGGTAGATCTCGGAAGCCATCTGTCCGGCGGCGAGGAACGCGTCCTTGCGCCGATTCATCGGCGTGCTGCCCGAGTGCGCGGCCTGGCCACGGAACGTGATCGCGTGCCGCTCGACGCCGTAGGTGCCGAGCACCACACCCAGCGGCAGATCGAGATCGAGCAGCACCGGACCCTGCTCGATGTGAAGCTCGAGGTAGGCGGCAGCGTTCTGCAATTCGCGGCCGCTGTCCTTCACGCTCTCGAAGTCGATGCCGATCGATCGGAGCACGTCCGGGAGGGAGGCGCCGGACTTGTCGGTCAGCCCGCGCGCTTCATCGAGGTCCAGATTCCCCGAACAGGCGGACGAGCCGAACAGGCTGCGCCCGAACCGGGCACCTTCTTCATCGGCCCAGTCGACCAGCCGCACGGTGAGCGGGGGACGGTGCCCGTAATCCGAATCGATGCGCCGCAGCACTTCGAGGCCCGCGAGCACGTTGAGGCATCCGTCGAGCCATCCGCCATTGGGCACGGAATCCATGTGCCCGCCGATCAACACCGAACGCTCAGACTCGCCTTTGAGCGTACTCCACAGATTGCCCGCGGCATCGACGTGGGTTTCGACGTGAAGCGCGGCGAGTTTCTCCTTCAACCACGCGCGCGTTTCGAGCCACGTCGGCGAGAACGCGACGCGCTGTGCACCGTTATCGTCGGCGGTGCGCGCGCGAAGTTCCTCGAGTTCGGCGATCGTCCGGCGTGGGTCGAGTGCGCTCATGCGGGGGAATGTAGTCGAACACGCGCCGCACCGTCGATCGGACGGTTTCGGCGCGCGTCCGGATCTATCGGGGCGTCACGTTCTCGAGTGTTTCCACGTTCAGCGCTCCCGAGGCGTCGCGCTTTCCTCGAGCACGCATGCGATCGCCGAGCTTCGACTCGTCGACGACCTTGTGCATCGCGCTCACCCACTCGCGCGGAGGCACTCGGAACAGAGAAGGCACCCGCGCCAGCTCGCGCACGCCCTTCGTGGTTTCGAGCGTAAGGTCGATGCCGCCGTCATAGGCACGACCGTCCTTGATCTCGACCAGCGTCCCCACGATTGTCGTGGATCCGAGTGATGCGGGTGCCATCGCCTGGTTTCGGCATCCAGCCGAGCACAAGAGCGTGAGGGCAGCGGCGAACGTAAGCGCGCCGACAGCGCGGCGGGCCGTGAAGCGTGCGCGTATGAATTCATGGATCATGATGCACTCCTGTTTTGCCCGATCTTTGACTACGGCGGCAGGATCTCCAGCGTTTCTGCATTGAGCACGCCCGAGTCGTTGCGCGTTCCACGAGCACGAATGCGATCGCCGATCTTCGCCAGATCCACGACTCGGTGCATGGCGCGAATCGTCTCGACCGGAGGCCCCCGGAAACTCGACGGCACCCTCACGATCTCACGTGAGCGCATCCCGGTCTTGAGCGTGAGGTCGACGCCGCCGTCCAGGTCGCGATCGTCATCGACTTCGACCAACCTGCCCACGACTTCGGTTCCAAAACCGAGTGAGAATGGCAACAGACCTTGATTGCTGTCGCAGCCGGCAGAACTGAGGAGGAGGGGCACGAGCGTGAGCGCAAGGGCGCAGCCGAAACGGCGGGCGAATAACTTCCATAGAGAGTTCACGATTGCTCCTGCGGACCCCGGTCGAAGGGTCGACGCCCGCATGGTACCCCGCCCACCCAGCATCGTTTCATGAAAAAGCCATTGCACCCCTAGCAGTCCTATGTATAATCCGCATACCTAGCAGATCTACGCACACAGAACTTCGGGGACCCACGATGCCTCCTTCGAAAGATCTCGTCGCCGCTTCGGCGATCCCGCTGATCCTGTCGATCCTGCAGCGCGGCGACAGCTACGGCTACGCCATCATTCAGGAAGTGCGTGTGCTGTCGGGGGGTGAGATGGAATGGGCCGACGGCATGCTCTATCCGATCCTCCACCGCCTCGAGAAGCGCAAGCTCGTGCGCTCCTACTGGGGCGCCGCCGAGAGCGGTCGCAAGCGGAAGTACTACCGGCTTCATCGCGCGGGCGCCGAGGAACTGGTGGCTCTGCGAATCCACTGGGACAAGATGCACGGCATGCTGCAGCGCCTCGAAGGGGGAGACTTGTGTTCGACCTAGACCGCGAAGTCACTGCCTGGAGTAATTCGGTGCACGCGGATTCCTGTGTGGGATCCACGCGTTCCGCGGAACTCAGAGACCATCTCTACTGCGAAGTCGATCGCGCCCGCAGCCAGGGCCTGTCGGATGAACAGGCTTTCGCCGCCGCCGTGGCGAAGATGGGGGAGTCGGCGCAGCTTGCCGGGGAACACGCGAAGGGCCGCTCCGTGTTCAAGTCCGCATGCGCTGCCGCCATGCGCTACGAACGCCGGGACTGGCAGGCCGGATACCGCGGTCCGCTGATGGCTCACGCCATCATCTGGGCGAGCCTGCAGGTCGGCGTGTCGCTCATCGTGTCCTCGAGCGACGCCTCGGTCGGGACGGGCCTGCTGCTGATCTCCCTCATGACCGCGATGTGGTGGGGCTCCGAGCAGATCCTGAGGCGCGCGCTGCGGCAGGGTGGGCCGCGTTGATCGCGCAGCTGATGGGATTGCGCACGATCGCGCCGGACGAAGTCCAGCGGCTGACGCGCGAGGGCGGCGCAGTGGTGATCGACGTCAACTCTCCCGAGAGCTGGCTCGCGGCTCGGGTGCCCGGTGCTTTGAACCTCGATCCCACCGGATACGATGCGGCCGATCTTCCACAGGATCGTGCCGGGATGCTCGTGTTTTACTGTTCGAATCCGATGTGTCGCAAGGCTCCCAATGCCGCGCAACGCGCCCGGAAGCTCGGATACGAGAATGTGCGCGTGATGTCCGCGGGCATCAAGGGCTGGGTGAGCGCGCGGTTGCCGGTCGAATCGGGGAAGATGGCCTAGAAGTTCGAACGACGGTTGCCCGGCCCTACCGGGGCAGCCGCTCCCGCGTCGCCATCAGCATTTCGATCGCATCCGCGAGGTGTTCCTCGGTGATGTGATGATCGCCGCGCACCACGCGCAGTCGCTGGGCGGTCATCAGGATGTCGACCGCGCGATAGCCTTCCGGCGTTTCGAACTTGTAGCACGCGAGTTCGACCTTGAGACCGTTGGGATCGTGAAGGTAAATCGAGTCCATGAAACCGCGGTCGCGCTGGATGAACTCGATTCCATGCTCGCGCAGCCGCGCCGGAATCTGGGTGAAGGTCGCGCGCGAGACGTTGAATGCGAGGTGCTCCACGCATCCGACGTCGCGCGGCGCGGGACGGCGCGCATCCGCGCGCTCCTCGTTGGTGAACACCGTGAGTAGCCGTCCGTCACCCGGATCGAAGTAGAGATGATTCTCGTCCGGCTTGCCGAGATTGGGCTGCTCGAGCACGAACGGCATTCCGAGCACGCCTTCCCAGAAGTCGATCGCACTGCGCCGCGTGGAGCCGACGATCGTCGTGTGATGAACGCCCTGAACCTGAATCTTCTTCATGTCGGCTCCTATTCCACGGTGAGCGCGCCGAGCGGCTCAGATCGAAGGCGGCGTGATCCCGAGCATGCGCAGGTACAGGTTCAACTGCGCGCGGTGATGGATCTCGTGTTCCTGCACGTGATCGAGGATCCAATGCAGCGTGTACGTGCGCACGCTGCCGTCGGGCAACGTCCGCTTTGAGATCAGCCCCAGATCCGAGGCCGGACGATCGAGCCAGCGCTGCAGTGAACGATGCGACTCCTCTAGCAGACGATGGAGTGACGCATGATCGGGCGCCTCGATGAGCGTCTTCCATCCCTGCGACGCATCCGGAAGTTCAGAGACCCACTCCTCGTCCGGTTCGCCTTCGACGATCGACCGGATCCACGCGCGCTCGGCCTCGGCGATGTGCACGATGATCTGGTGAGCCGTGAGCATCGGAGGGCTCGGCTTGTAGTCGAAGTGCTCGCTCGGCAGCGCATCCACCGCCATCAGCAGATACGGACGGTACTGGGCGTCCCAGAACGGATAGAACGATCGGATCGTTCCGGTGAAGTCGGTAGCCGAGAGTTTCCGGCTCGCGGCCCGGATGTCGTCGGGAGAGAGTGCTGGCATGGTTGGGACCCTCGAAGGCGTTGAGGTCAGGGGCGGCGGATCGTGTTCACTTCACGGATCGGACCTCGATCGACGCGACGACCGCTCCGAGTAACGCCGGCAGAGCGACCGCGACGAGCGTGTGCACCGGGCCCGGCTTGCTCACCATGATCCACAGGAGTCCGATCGCCACTCCGTTCAGGGCGCCCGAAGTGACCCATGGACCGGGCCGGCAGATGCGATCCTTCTGCTCGGAGGTGAGCGGACCCGAGCCGGACTGCAGATCCCGCTCGACACCACTCAGAGCGCGTCCAACGCCGAGCCCGCCGATGAGAGGCAGCAACAACACGATCGTCATCGCGACCATGATCCATGGCGTGCGGAGCGAGTACAGCTTGTAGGTCATGTAGAGGCCGCTGAGGAGGATCATGAAGAACGAGGACATGAACATGGGTCGCGTCGTGCCGGCGAAGGTGAACCACGTGCGAGCGTCTTCGACGGTCGACGCGCGGCGCGCACGCGCACCGGAACGCTGTACGATGGCGAGCGCGGTGAACAACGTGACGACACCGAGCATGTGCACGAACAATGCGATGTTCACAAACAGCATGATGCATCCTCCAAGGACTGGCCCGTCGGCATCCTAGCCCGGACTATTTGTGAGCCGCCACCCGAGAATGGTTGACCGCCGCTTCGCGACTGTCCTTATATAGCCGCATGCTCCACATCGGAATCCTCGCACACAGCGCGGACGGTTCGGCGCTGTGCTATCTCGAGATCGTGCGCCACAGCGCGCGATTGCTGGGCCCGCATGAGCATCCCGAGATCACGCTCACGATCCTGCCGATGGGACCCGTGATCGAGGCTTACCGGCGCCATGACCTGGTATCGGTCCGCGCGCATCTGGCCGGCAGCGCAGAAAGGCTCGTCAACGCGGGATGCAGCTTCTTCGTGTGCCCCGACAACACGGCGCACATCGCACTCGAAACCTCTGGGCCGCCGCTGGCGCTTGCGGGCCTTCACATCGCCACGATCGTCGCCGAGCGCGCCCGCAGCGAGGGCCGGCGTCGCGTCGGCCTGCTCGGCACGCGATGGACCATGGAAGGTCCGGTTTATCCCGCGGCATTCGCGCGCGCCGGCATCGACCTGAGCGTTCCGGAGGCCGGGGAGCGTGGCATCATCGATAACATCATCTTCGGCGAGCTGTGCCAGGGTGTGATCCGCGCGGAATCGCAGGCGGCGTATGTGAGCATCATCGAAGATCTGAAGCGCGAACACTGCGACGCCGTGGCGTTGAGTTGCACCGAGATTCCCTTGCTCGTCCCTCCGGACGTTTCGCCGTTGCCGACGCTCGATTCCACCCGGCTCCTGGCACATGCAGCGGTCGAAGTGGCGCTCGGACGCGCGCCCATGCCCACGTGGCGGGGCGGACCCATCACTTGAGGGAATGGAGGAAGCTCATGGAATCCACGACATCACCCCCGGACCTGCGGCCCTTCCTCGATGACGAGGGGCGCCTGACTCAGTGGCCCGCCCGCCAGAAGATCCAGCGGCAGGCCATCGGCTACCTCGCGGCGCGATTCGAGAACGGCATGGAGTACGACGAGAAGACCGTGAACGAGATCCTGTGCCGCTGGCACACCTTCGAAGACTGGGCGCTGCTGCGCCGCCTGCTGTTCAACTGGGGCCACATGGACCGCGAAGCCGACGGGACGCGGTATCGACTGCGCACGGAGATCGAAGCGTGAGGTGACGCTTCGCCCGATTCGTGCCGCACGAGTGGTTCGCGTGTGCGGTGCGCAATCGTGCGCTATCTTCGCGACATGATCACGATCCGCACCGCGACCGCGTCGGACCAGGAACTCCTCGGTCGCTTCGGTGGCGCGCTCATGCGCCAGCATCATGAAGCGGACCCGAGGCGATTCATCCAGGTCGAGCATCCCGAGACCGGCTACGGCCAGTTCCTCGTGTCCCAGATCACAAACCCGAACAGTCTCGTGATCGTCGCCGAGGATTCGGGTGTGGTGATCGGATACGTCTTCGCCGCGGTCGAGTCGACCAACTGGATGGAACTGCGCGGTCCGTGCGGGATCGTGCACGATGTCTACGTCGACGCCTCCGGGCGGCGCCTCGGTGCCGGCCGTGAACTCATGAACGCGGCCATCGCATGGATCCGATCGAAGGGACGCACGCAAGTGGTGCTCATGACCAAACAGCGCAATGAACGTGCGCAGCATCTGTTTTCATCGATTGGCTTCAGACCGACGATGATCGAGATGACGCTGGATCTCAACGACGATGAGGGCACATGATCATGCATGAGACGACGCTGCTCACGCCTCAGAACACGGAGGAACCATGAATCAGCGCGTCCTCGGACACGGCAAACTCGAAGTCTCGGCCCTCGGACTCGGCTGCATGGGCATGAGCTTTGGTTACGGACAGGCGGGGGACCGCCAGGAGATGATCAAACTCATTCGCGCCGCCGTCGCGCGCGGCGTCACGTTTTTCGACACCGCCGAGGTCTACGGCCCGTTCACGAACGAGGATTTGGTGGGTGAGGCACTCGAACCTCTGCGCAAGGACGTAGTGATCGCCACCAAGTTTGGATGGGATGTAGATCCGGAGACGGGACAGAACCACGGTGGAGTGAACAGCCGGTCCGATCATATCAAGGCCGCCGTCGAGGGCAGTCTCAGGCGCCTCCGCACCGATTCTATCGACCTTCTGTATCAGCACCGAGTCGATCCCGCGGTGCCGATCGAGGATGTCGCGGGGACCGTGAAGGAGTTGATCGCGGCGGGCAAGGTGAAGCACTTCGGTCTCTCGGAAGCCGGCGTGCGGACGATCCGGCGCGCGCACGCGGTGCAGCCGGTCACGGCACTCCAGAGCGAATACTCGCTGTGGTGGAGGGAACCCGAAGCCGAAGTCCTGCCGGCGCTCGAAGAGCTTGGCATCGGATTCGTTCCCTTCAGCCCGCTCGGCAAGGGCTTCCTGACCGGGAAGATCGACGAGACCACGAGGTTCGAGACTTCCGACTTCCGCAATTCGGTCCCGCGCTTCTCGGCCGAGAACCGCAAGTCGAATCAGACCGTGGTCGATCGGGTGCGCGCGATCGCCGCGAAGAAGCAATCGACTCCGGCCCAGATCGCGCTGGCGTGGGTGCTGGCTCAGAAGCCGTGGCTCGTGCCGATCCCCGGCACGACGAAGCTGCACCGTCTGGATGAGAATCTCGGCGCTGCGAACTTGGAACTCTCGCGCGACGATCTTCGCGAGATCGACGACGCCACCCGCGGGCTCGAGGTGCAAGGCGACCGGTATTCTGCGGCTTCGCAGCGGTGGATCGATCGCTGAATGTTCCAGGCTAAGGACGGAACACCACTTCGTCCACGATGCGCCACTCGATATGGCGGGGAGCGCGTTTCTCGCTGAATACGAGCAGTCCTTCGTTGCTGCGCGAAACGTCCTGGCCGTCTTCGAGCTCGATCGTGATTCCATTGCGCAGTTCGACATCCGAACGGCGCAGTCCGCGCGGCTTGATTCGCGCGATGTCGCGGAACGGGATCAGGTACTCGGTGCTGCCGTTCTTGCCCTGAAGCAGTTCGAAGTCCCACGACTCGTCGAGGTCGTAGACGATGCGTCCGGAGAAGCGGCCATCGCCGGTCGCGACTGCGCCCGTCAGCGGGCGGCCCGGTCCATACTCGTCGTATCCACGTCCCGAGTTGGGTGCCGCGGTGAACGTCACCTCTTCGAAGTCCGCCCAGCCGATCTTTACGCTGCCGATCCGCTCGATCTTCACCAGAATGCCGCGGTTCTCGCGATTCACGTCGTTCGTTCCGCGCAGGTACTGCTCGGAACCGGACTTGGTCGTCACCATCGCGCCCCCGAGATGCTTGCGGATCGAAACGATGTCGCCGAACTGGAGAGCGACCTTGCCGTCATCGGTTTCTCCATTGAGCTCGTCGACGCTCAGGCACTCGTCGTTGTCCCACTGGATGTGCCCGGTGAACTCGAGCTTCCCGCACTTCACCGTGCCGTAGAGAGGCTCTCCCAGTTTCTTTGCGAGCCGGGCCGGAGTCTGGCGGAAGTCGACGCTACGGATCTGCTTCCATTCGATGATCACCCGCCCACGATTCGGCTCCACCACCGTCACGTCGGCCCCGACATCGTTCGAGCCGCCGTCGAGCTCGAGCGTCCTGCCGTTTTTGAATTCGACGGTCAGGTTGTCGCCGCCGCGCACACGGATCCCCGCGAGATCGCCGAAGCGGGCGGCAAAGAGATGGGTGAACTGTTCATCGCGATTCCGGTCGCCGAAGAACGTATCCAGGCTGCGCCACGGTCTGCGCGCGCGCATGCGGGCGAGCACCTTGTCGTCCACGTATTCGAGGTTCTCGTTGACGGCCTTCGTGGCGTTGAAGATGTCGTCCCAGAACGCCTCTTCCTTGCCCCAACGGAGTTGCCCTTCGTACTCGCCGCCGTCGACGGTCGTGATGCGCCCGTAGATGTAGCCGACATCCGAAGCGGCAACCGGACCGGCGAGGGCGAAGCCGAGAGCCAGCGTGACGACCGAGACACATGCCCTCATGCTGGGGCCTCCATAGGATCAGGTGACGGTAGGTGGATGGCGAGCAGGCTACACCAAACACCAGAACGTGCGGGATGGGAGGATTGTTGCACGGAGATGCGCTACGTTATCCGCATGCGCCCGTACGTCCCCATATTCCTGCTGCTGCTGGGCGGATCGATTGGCACATCAGCACCCGCCCTGGCGGCCGGAAAATCCGCCTTGCCCTCGACGCGAGCCTCGGCATCGATGTCCGTCCATCGCGCGTCCACACATCCGATGCGCTATCACCTCGCACTGCCTGCGGGGTGGACGGCCGGCAGAACGTGGCCGGTGCTCGTCGTGATCCCCGATGCTGCCCGCGATTTCAAACCCAATCTGGCGCGCTTCGTACGCGCACGGGGTCAACGGCCGTACATCCTGGTGGCTCCCGAGGTCTTGAGCTGCGGCGGCGCGCGAACCCGGACTCCCGACCGCTATTCCTACACTGCCGCGGAGTGGGAGGGCCTTCAAGGCGGCGATGACTTTGCGTTCGAGGATGCGGGGCTCGCGGCGGTTCTCTCTGACGTCCGCAAGCAATGGCAGGGAGAGCCGCAGGCGTTCCTGACGGGCTGGGAGGCCGGGGGGCACACGGTCTGGGCCCTGGCACTGCGACATCCCGAGCGGTGGCGCGGTGTGGCGCCCGTCACGCCCAACTATCAGCGCAGAGGCATGGACTCGACGTCGTTTTCCCGCGCTCCGGAGAGATCGCGATTGCCGATCCAGGTATTTCGCTGCGGCGCCCCGACGGGCGATGCGATCGTTGCGCTCGAGCACGTCGAGCAACAGACGGCGGTGGCGCTGCGGGATGCGGCCGGGCACGGTTTCCAGCCACGACCGGTGCGCGTGGTTGCAGGTTCGGATCATGGCCCGCTCCCCGAAGCCGTGCTCGCATGGTGCGACTCATTGCGAAGCCGCCGGTGATGCGTCGATGACCCCAGGGATCGGCGCGCTGCCCGTTCTGTTCCTCGTCGACCAGGATTCTGAAGCACGCGGGCGCATTGCCGCCGCCCTGGTGCGGCGATTCGGAGCCGACTATCAGATTCGCGCGGCGGGCAGCGAAGCCGAAGGGCTGGCAGTTCTCGGAGAACTGGCGAACGACGGTGCGCGTGTTGCCATGGTGGCGGCCGACCTTGCGCTGACGCGCGCCGAGGGCGGACTGGGATTTCTCGAGCGCGCCCAGACTCTTCATCCGAACGCGTGCCGCGTGTTGCTCGTCGCGATGGACCGCCATGGAACCCGCATTCCGTTCGATTCACTCGCGTCCCTGCGACGCGCGACTTCACTCAACCGGATCGATCTGTGGGTGGTGAAGGGAGGCTTCACGCCCGAGGAGTGGCTCTACCTTCGGGTTCAGGAGGGCCTCAGCACGTGGGCCCGGCTCCACGGCCTCCATCACGAGGTGATGCGCATCGTCGGTGAGCAATGGTCGCCGCACAGCCACGAGCTGCGCGAGACGATGTCGCGGAACACGATTCCGTTCGGCTTCCATCCGCCCGACTCCGATCGCGGGCGTGAATTGATCGCGGCGCACCAGATCGATGTCGGGCGATTGCCCGCCGTGATCCTTCACGACGGCACGGTCGTCCATCAGCCCAACGACCTCGACATCGCGCGGGCGCTCGGCGTGCAAACGCAGCCCTCGTCGCAGGTCCACGACTTGGTCATCGTGGGAGCGGGACCGGCGGGATTGGCCGCCGCACTCTACGGCGCATCCGAAGGCCTTCGCACGATGGTGGTGGCCGATCGCGCGATCGGGGGCCAGGCGGGAACCAGCTCGATGATCCGCAACTACCTGGGATTCCCGCGCGGTGTCAGCGGGGGCGACCTGGTGTTTCGCGCGTGGGAGCAGGCATTGCTGTTCGGCGCCGAATTCGTCTTTACACAACGGGCTACCGGCATTTCCTCGAGGAACGGTTTGATCGCGGTCACCCTGTCGCGAGACGCGGAGGTGTCGGCGCGGGCCGTGATCCTCGCATCCGGAGTCGAGTACCGGCGACTGGGCGTTCCCTCGCTCGAACGATGGACCGGAACCGGAGTGTTCTACGGCGCCGCCGCGACCGAAGCCGCGGCACTCGCCGGCGAACGTGTGTGCGTCGTGGGCGGCGCCAACTCGGCGGGCCAGGCAGCCCTCCACCTCGCGCAGTTCGCGAGCCATGTCCTCGTGATCGTGCGCGGAGCAACGCTCGAAGCCGGCATGTCCGAGTATCTCGTGCGCCAGATTCGGGCGACACCGAACATCGAGGTTCGCGTGCGCACGCGCATCCTCGAGGGAATCGGCTCGGAGCGTCTCACGCACATCGAGCTCGACAATACGGTGAGCGGCCGCGAAACCGTCCCATCATCCGCGGTGTTCGTGATGATCGGAGCCGAGGCGCGCACGGAGTGGCTCGATGCATCAATCCGACGCGATCTGCATGGCTTCGTGCTCACGGGCCACGACCTTCCATCCGACGCTCTCGCGACCGACCGGCCGCCGCTGCCGTTCGAGACCAGCATGCCCGGCGTGTTCGCGGTCGGCGACGTGCGCCACGGTTCCATCAAGCGCGTGGCCGAAGCGGTGGGCGAGGGTTCGGTCGCGGTCGGGTCCGTGCACCAGCATCTCGCGCGCCTCGCGCCGGGTTCCGACACCCGGTGATCCGGGTGGCGGATCAGAACGACAACTGAACTCCCGCAGCCAGGTTCTCGCGCGACTGCGGAGGTGCGCTCGCGCTCGCCCGATCATCCAGATGACGAGGGCAAGCGATGCGATCGGCCACACATAGAAGACCGAGTCGTGCTCGACGGCCCTCGGCCACATCAGAAGCCCGAAGCCGGCGACGGCGAACGCGGTCGCAGGCACCGCGGCCCATCGTTGCGGTTGATCGGTGAACCGGATCGAGAGGATCGCGAGCAATCCCCAGCCGAGAGCAAAGGCGAGGAGCACGACGGCGGTGATCACGTTCTCCGGGGCACCGCCGAACGGGATCAGCACGCCGAAGAGCGCGCCGAACAGTCCCACGAAAAGGGATGCAGCAACTACAGGGCCGATCTCGAGCTTATCCTGGGGTCTCTGCGAGGGCACGGGACGAACTCCGCCGGCGCAAGGTGTGCCGGAATGCGGTGGGGCGCGACAACAGCGATCGTTTGGAGCGCAGCGGGCGAACGCGGTCGAGAGACCCCCGAGGGCACCGCGCTATTCCGAGCAAGGGAAGGCCAATGTTTCAGGCGGCTTCCACTGGCGCAAACCGGACTCTACACCAAGACAGCAGGGCGACGATGGTCCTGAGGCGGATCATCGCTCTCTGCGGTAGATTGTTGGTCCACATCCAATCCCCATCGAACCGGAGTTCCCGCCACATGACCGACCCCGCCCTGATCGAACAACTCGCATCGCATCGCACCATCGGCGTCGCTCCGCGCGAGGAGTTGGAGTGGCTCGCTGCGCATGGCGAGGTACAGCGTCGCGACACCGGCGAGGTGCTGAGTTCGAAGAATGCGCGGGTCGAGGGAATGTTCGTCGTGCTGACGGGAGTCATCGCGATCTTCGTCGATCGCGGTGCCGGGATGCACAAGATGATGGAGTGGCGGGAGGGTGACGTCACGGGGTTGCTGCCGTACTCACGTATGGTGAACCCGCCCGGCGACACGATCGCGCAGGAGCCGACGACCGTACTAGCCATTCCACGTGACCTGATCCGCGAGATGGTCCGCGAATGCCACGTGACGACGTCGATGCTCGTCCATACGATGGTCGATCGCGCCCGCGTCTTCACGTCGAGCGACCTGCACGACGAGAAGATGATCTCCCTCGGCAAGCTGTCCGCGGGGCTGGCGCACGAGCTGAACAATCCGGCTTCGGCGATCGAAAGGAGCGCGGCATTGCTCGAGCGCCGCGTCATGGATGTCGAGCGCGCAGCGCGCATTCTGGGTGCGGCGCGGTTGAGCGATGAGCAACTCGCGGCGGTCGAAGCCTTGCGCGAATCCTGCCTCGCCACACGCGCGCATGGCGTGCGTTCGCCGATCGAACAGGCCGAACGCGAAGAGGCGATCGAGGACTGGCTCACCGAACGCCACCTGGCCGCCGGCATCGCGGAAGGTCTCGCCGAGACCTCCGTGACATTCGAGGCGCTCGACCGTATCGCGGGTGCGGTCGACCCGACGGAACTCGACGCGGTGTTGCGCTGGGCCGCGGCGGGATGTTCGGTGCGCACGCTCGCTTCCGAGATCGGGGATGCGGCCACGCGGATCGTGGGCCTCGTCATCGCGATCAAGGGCTTCACCCATATGGACCAGGCCGTGATCGCCGAGCCGGTCGACCTGATTCACGGGCTGAGCAACACGGTCACCGTGCTGCGCTCCAAGGCGCGCAACAAATCGGCCGCGGTGGTCGTCAACGTGGAGCCTGGTCTTCCGCGCGTCCGTGGATTCGCCGGCGAGCTCAATCAGATCTGGGCGAATCTGATCGACAATGCGCTCGACGCGATTCCCGATGCGGGCCGTGTCGAGGTGTACGCGACACGCGACAACGATCGCGTGGTGGTGCGCATCTCCGACAACGGGTCCGGCATCCCCGAAGACATCCGCCAGCGCATCTTCGATCCGTTCTTCACGACGAAACCGATGGGCGCGGGCACCGGGCTCGGGCTCGACATCGTGCGGCGGCTGGTCCGCCACAACGATGGCAACATCACGGTCGAGTCGCGTCCCGGACGGACCGAGTTCCAGGTCGTGCTCCAGGTCGCCGAGGCCGGCGCCGACCAGGGCCCGCGGTGAACAAGCCGGCGATCCTCATCGTCGATGACGACCCGCAGGTACTGGCCGCGGTGCGGCGCGATCTGCGATCCAGGTATCGCGATCGATACACGGTGATCAGCGCCGAATCCGGTCCCGAGGCGCTGGCAACGGTCCGCGAGCTGAAGAGTCGCGGGGATGCGCTGGCACTGCTGATCAGCGATCAGCGCATGCCGGGCATGCAGGGAACCGAAGTGCTGGCGCAGTCGTTCGAAGTGTATCCACTCGCGCGGCGCGTGTTGCTCACGGCCTATTCCGACATCGATGCGGCAATCAAGGCGATCAACGAGGCGCACCTCGATCACTATCTCTCGAAGCCGTGGGATCCGCCCGAGGAGCGGCTGTTCCCGGTGATCGACGATCTGCTCGACGCATGGCAGGCGGAGTATCTGCCCGAGGCCACGGGGTTGAGGCTGATCGGGCATCAATGGTCGCCGCGATCGCACGCCATCAAGGATTTCCTGGCGAGCAGTCTGGTCCCTTATCGCTGGGTCGATGTCGAGCGCGATCCCAGCGCGCGCGCGTTGCTGGATGCGGCGGGAGTCGGTCCCGACGATCTGCCGGCGCTTCTGTTCGAAGACGGCTCAGTGCTGCGCGACCCTGAACCGCGCGCGGTGGCCGAAAGTCTCGGGCGTTCACTGTCGGCAGCGTTCGAGGTCTACGATCTCGTGATCGTCGGCGCGGGTCCTGCGGGCCTCGCGGCCGCCGTGTACGGCGCGTCCGAAGGGCTGCGCACGCTGCTGCTCGACCGCCACGCGCCCGGCGGCCAGGCCGGATCCAGTTCACGCATCGAGAACTATCTCGGATTTCCCGCCGGCGTCAGCGGCAGCGATCTGACGCGGCGCGCGCTGATGCAGGCGCAGCGCCTCGGCGCGGAAGTCCTGGCACCGCTCGAGGTGATGGGCGTCACGATCGGGGCCGGCTACAAGCGCCTCGCGCTCTCCGATGGCCGCGAACTCGTGACCCGCACCATGCTCGCGGCAACGGGAATGGTCTATCGCGAGCATTCCGGTTCGGGCGTGCTCGAGCACACCGGCGCGGGCGTCTACTACGGGGCCGCGACCACCGAGGCGCCGGCGTTCAGCGGCATGTCGGTAGTCGTGGTGGGCGGTGGCAATTCGGCGGGGCAGGGTGCGATGCATCTCGCGCGCTACGCGAAGGACGTGCAGATCGTCGTCCGGCGCGCGGGAATCCAGGAAACGATGTCTCAATACCTGATCGAGCAGATCGAGAAGACGCCGAACATCCGCCTGCGCGCGCGCACGGACGTCGCGGGAGTCGAGGGCGAGGGCCGTGCCCAGCGCGTCACGTTTCGATCGCTCGACGATGGCACCTGCCGGACGGAAGAGATCGATGCGCTGTTCATGTTCATCGGCACGCGGCCACGTAGCGAGTGGCTGCCGCCCGACGTGCTGCGCGACGCCAAGGGGTTTCTGCTCACCGGCCGCGATCTGATGGCGGCCGATGCCTATGCCCGGGTCTGGAAGGAAACGCGCGAACCGCTGCTGCTCGAGACCAGCGTGCCCGGCGTCTTCGCCGCCGGCGATGTGCGCGCGGGCGCGATGAATCGCGTGGCGTCGGCGGTGGGCGAGGGATCGATGGTGGTGAGGCTTGCGCACGAGTATCTGGCGCTGACGTAGCGGCAGCGCGTCGCGCGTCATCCCGCGTTGCGAGGACACGGCACTCTGTCTAAACTGCGCCGGTCCTTCAACCCTCGAGGAATACTCTGTCCCTGACTCCTGGCCGCGATCTATCGCATTACCGCCTCGTCGAGCACATCGGCGAGGGCGGAATGGGCGTGGTGTGGCGCGCCACGGACACCACACTCGGTCGTGACGTCGCGATCAAGGTGCTGCCCGAGGCTTTCGCCCTCGACCCCGAGCGCATGGCGCGCTTCGAGCGTGAAGCCCGGGTGCTCGCTTCGCTCAACCACCCGCACATCGCATCCATCTATGGCGTGGGCTCGTCAGAAGGCGTGCGTTTTCTGGCGATGGAACTGGTCGATGGCGACGACCTCGCGGTCCGAATCGACGGTGGACCCATCCCGGTGGCGGAGGCAGTCGAGATCGCCCGCCAGATCGCCGAAGCGCTCGAGGCGGCACACGAGAAGGGCGTCATCCACCGCGATCTGAAGCCGGCCAACGTGAAGCTCACCGCCGAAGGCCGGGTCAAGGTGCTCGACTTCGGACTCGCCAAGGCGCTCGAGGGCGATGCCGCGGCCTCGAGTGAAATCGGCATGACGCGCTCACCGACGCTCACGAGCCCGATGACGGCGGCCAATGTGATCCTCGGCACCGCCGCCTACATGAGTCCCGAACAGGCGCGCGGCCGGAACGTCGATCGTCGCGCCGACATCTGGGCGTTCGGGTGCGTGCTCTACGAGTGCCTCACCGGACGTCGCCCGTTCGCGGGCGAAACGGTCTCCGACACGATCGCCAAGATCCTCGAACGCGACCCCGATTTCGCCGCACTTCCCGCAGCGACACCTCCGCGGGTCCGCGAATTGATTCAACGATGTCTCGACAAGGATCCCAAGCACCGCCTGCGTGACATCGGTGACGCGCGCATCGTGCTCGAGGAAGTGCTGGCCGCGCGCTCGTCATCCGGCCGGCTCCTGATGCAGGACACGGCAGCCGGCGCGCCCGCGATACGATCGGGCTCGAAGCTGATCCCCGTCGTTGTCGGACTCGTGGCGGTGGTGTTGAGCGCAGCGATCGGGCAGTGGTTCGGCCAGCGGTCCGGGCGCGGCCCGGGCGAAGCCAGTTGCGTGGCTCTCACGATGCCTCCTGAAGTGCTCGTCCAACAGGTGTGGCTCACCAACGATGGGCGGACACTCCTGGTTCTGGGTCAGCCCAAGGGTGGGACCGCGGAAGCCGCACCGTCGCGCATCTACGCACGGCGCCTCGATCGTTTCGAATTCAAGGAGATCGCCGGGACCGAGGGCGCAACGGGATTCGGAGTCGCCGCAGACGATCGCAGCCTGCTGATGTTCATGCCGGTGTCTCCCGGATCGCCGCAAGTTCGGCTCGCGAAGATTCCCCTCGACGGCAGCGCTCCTGCGACGACGTTGACCGAGTGGAAGAATTCGTGGAACGGACCTGTGGTGAAGATGGAAAACGGCGACCTGCTGATTCGCGAAGGCAACGACTCCTTCATCCGTTTGCCTGCTGCCGGCGGGAAGCCTTCGCCACCCGTGAAGATGGATGCGGGCCGGACCGGCGTGAGCAATTACGGTTTGAACTCCGTGCTGCCGGGAGATCGCGCGGCGCTGGTGCATGTCGTGGCTTACGACAGCCGTGGCTGGCACTTCAGTGTCGGCGTCATGGATCTGCGCACCGGAAAAGTGAAGATCATCGAAGAGGAAGGCGGCAATGCCCGATATTCCCCGACCGGGCATCTCGTGTTCGCGCGTGGCGATGCGATCCTTGCGGCACCGTTCGATCTCGGACGGCTCGAGCCCCGCGGAGCACCGGTGGCGGTCTGGAGCGGGTTGAGCGCGCAGTTCACCTTCACTCCGTCCATCTTCAATCTGACTCGCGACGGCAGCCTGTTCTATCGCCCGGGGCAGCTGGGAGGGGAACGCTCCCTCGCCATCCTCGATGCGTCGGGCAAGCTCGAGCCCTGGTCGACCGAGCGGCGCGCCGTGGACAACGCGCCCGAAATTTCACCCGACGGCCGCCGCTTCGCATGCACCATCGCGAACCCGCGCGGCATCGACGAGATCTGGACGTCCAGTCTCGACTCGCCGGGATTTCAGCGACTCGGCACCGACCCCGATGCAGACGCTGCCTCGTACGTCTGGTCGCCGGACGGCGGACGCATTGCCTACCTCCGCCTGGGGAAAGACGGCAAGGATGGCATCTACGTCCAGGACGCCGAGGGTGGTGAGGCCCGGAACATTTTTCAGCACGACAACTACGCGCCTATCAGCTGGCAGCCCGACGGCTCCGCGATGATCATTGCAAAGCGCGGCGGGGAGCGGGCAGCATTGTCGCTGCTGAAACTCGAGGGCGCCGCTGATGACACGACGCGCCTTCGCCCCCTGTTGTCGAGCGCATTCAATGTGTTCTTTGCAAGCTTCTCACCGGACGGCCGCCACCTCGTCTATCTGAGCGATGAGGCCGGCGCCGTCAACGCCTACGTGGCCGACTTCCGCCCGGACGGGAGCACCAGCAGACCCATCCAGGTCAAAACGGATGCGGCGCAGGAGGTGCGCTGGGCACACAACGGCAGTGCGCTGTACGTCCGTGATCAACGCAATCGAATCATGAAAATCGGCGTGTCGACGGGACCTGGACTCTCGTTCTCGGCGCCGGTCGAGGTCTGCGATCTCGACAAGCTCGGAATCGCCTTGTGGACCGTCCTTCCCGACGGACGGCTGTTCGTGGGACTCAAGAACGACAACGAAGGCGATGTCACCCGCTTCAACCTCGTGCTGAACTGGACCGAGGAGTTGAAGCGGAAGATGCGGTCCGCGCACTGACGACAACGTTCACTGCACGACGATCAGTTTCGTGCCGCGCACGCTGATTCCATGCGTGAGGCGAGCGAAGTACAGAGCCGACGGACGCACACCCGCGCTCACCTCATGACGTCCCGCGCCGAGTCCGCCGACTTCGCAACGCCATACCCTGCGACCTGATACGTCGTAGAGTTCGAGTGTCGCCTGCTCCGCGTCGGGCAATTCAACCTCTAGAAGCACACGACCGTTGAGCGCGGATCCTCGAAGGCTGAAGGCCGCGCGAGGAACCTCGATCCGCGTCGAACCGTGAAACGTCTCCGCACCGTCGGTCACGACTCCGAGCCGGTACTCATAGGTCTCACCGCCGGTGACCTCAGAGTCTTCCCACATCCAGCGGCCGTTCCCATCCGCCATCAAGGTCGCGAGCGAGCGCCATAGCCCTGCATCGTGACGACGGTAGATCGTCGCGCTCAGCGACGGATCTCCACCACTCCAGATCAGCCGAACGCTCGACGAAGTGACTTCGAACGTCTGCAAGGCGAGTTGAGTGGGAGTGGGGTCGTCTCGCAGATCGAGCGCGTGGAGGTCGCTCCGCCGGTCCGCGCTGAATACGATCAACCGCTCGAATGGCGCGTCATAGACTGCGCTGGCCCTTCCGTCTCCGTCGCGCGCCTCCCAACCGGTCGTCTCGAGCCTATGCCAGCCCGGAATGTCACCGAGCGTGAGGCTCCACGTGTCGGTCAATGCACCCAGGGCGCCGGACTGAGCATCCTGCGCGCCCCATCCGCCATACAGCAGCGCACGACCGTTCGTCCGGTCGAGGCTCAAGGTTCCATCCATCCGACGCGACGGCCCCGGCGCAGTCGGGAGCAGCTGCCACGTGCCATCCCCGATCGACAGATCAAGCCCCCAGACGTCGTCATAGAAGACATCGAAGAAGTCCGGGGCGCTCCGCGAGTGCCCGCCAAAGACGACGACTCGATCCCGCTCGGAATCGTAGACCGCCATGGCTCCCGACCGCGCCGGCGGGAGCGGTCCCGCGGGGAACATGTGCCTCCACATCGGCGTCGGTTCGAGCCGCAGTTCCCAGACATCACGGAGGTCATCGCTCGCGCCTTGGCCGAACATCAACAGATACCGCTGACGCGCGGCATCGAAGACACATGTGGCTCGCGAACGTGGTGCGGGCCACGCACCGGCCGGCGCGACCGAAGTCCAGGTCGGCGTGCCGGTAAACGACAATATCGAGAGCTCGTCGAGTGGGACGTGTGAGAACGGGCTGAGAATGTCCGATCCTCCGAACACGACCAACCGATCGTCCACCGCGTCGTACGCCGATGCGACGGCGCGGCGTGAGAGCGGAACATCACCTTGCGTGGGGATGATGGACCACGTGGGTGCCGCCGTGAGGTCGAGCCCCCACAGCTCGCTGTCGACTTGCGTGAGGGGCGTATTGATGGGTCCGCCTCCGAGCACCAGCCAGCGATTTCGCTGCGTGTCGAGTGCCGCCGAGATTCCCGTACGGATCGGTGGCCGTGAGCTGCGCGGCAACACGGAAATCCAACCTGCATCGGCCGCCAGAGACAATGCCCAGATGTCGTCTGGAACGGCGTCGTATCCCACCTCGATCCCTCCGGAGACGAGCATCCGATTTCGGACTGCGTCGACCGCCACGGCGGCGAGTTCGCGCGGCGCGGGTGCCATCCCGACATGAGGGAGAACGGACCACGAGTGCGTCTGCAACGAGAACGCGTGGGGGACACCGCTCTTGCCTACGGTGACGATACGATCGCCGGCCGCGTCGTAGGCGAGACCATTCGCCAGGTACTCCTGCACATCGAACGCGTCGGTCGGGAGTTTCGTCCAAACCGGCGATGCGTCGAGTGACAGTGACCATGCGTCTGTGACGCCGCTGTTGACGAACACGATCGCGCGCTGGCGGAGCGGGTCGTACATCGCCCATACCGACGACGCGCCTGCGAGCGCGGGAGCGGTCGGCCACTGAGTCCATGTGGGCGCCGGCTCGAGGTCGAGCGCCCACACGGTGCGAGGCACCCCGCCGAAGTCCTCCTGGACACCGATGGCCACATAGCGATGATGAACGGGATCGAAGATGAGTGCGGTGCCGGACGTGACCGGCGGTGCGGCGCCCTGCACGGCGATGATGGAAGCATTGCCGAGGTCGGGATCCACACGGTACACACCCAGCTTGAAACCGGGCGCGAGGCCGAGGAACGAAGCCAACCCGGCCCCCGGATCCCAGGTGCTCGTGTGCCACTCATAGGGCCACGGTTCCCCGGGTTGCCACGTCATCTCGTGCCACTCGGGCGCGCCGGTCAGTGGCAACTCCGCGGCTCCCCGCCGCGCACCGCCGATCGTGATCAGCCGATCGTGTTCGGCGTCCACATAAGCCGCATGTTTGTAGGTCTGCAGGAGCCCGAACTCGTGCCACGGAAGCGGGGCGGGCCCAGGGGCCGCGCTGGAACGCGGGCCGGTCAGAAGACTAAGGGCGACGACGAACATCGCGGTCGCGGGCCCGATCCTGCGCGAAACGGAGCGTCGGCTCATGGATTACTCCTATTCGTGACGCACGGTCCGGCATGGCCCCGACATCGCGGCCATGCTGAGTTTGGATCACACAAGACTACCGGCTGGCCCCAGAACCGTCACGACAAAAAGCTCCTGTGAATCGGCTCGATACCGGACTACCGGTGGGTGACGTAGCATGGGGGAATGAAGTTCACCGAGGAGTACCGATGACACTCCGATCCGTCATGATTGCGGTCGCGGCATCCGGCGTGATCGCAGCCGTCTACGGGACCGCTCACGGTGAATCTTCACCGGGGTTCGCGGAGCCTCACCGTACGATCGTGCTCACACCGGATCGCCCGGAGCGCTGCGACTACTTCTTCGTGACCGAGTTCAATGCTGGCGTCACAGGGGTGAAGTCGCAGGACGGCGTGGACCGCTTCCTGTTCACCGACGCGCTCGGGTTGATGAAGAACATCGATCACTCGCGCGCGATCGGCGCCTCGATCGAGGCGCACCTGACCGCCGGTGCAACCCGTTTCGCGCCCACGATCCGGTTCAAGCAATGGCTCAAGGGCAGGAGCAGCGTCGATCTCTCGCTGGGCTACGCGATCACATCGATCCAACAGTCAGGCGTGGCGGGCCCGATCATCGACGTGCGCTACAGCCCGAACGCGTGGTTCCACATTCAGGCGGGGGCGTGCCGCATCCGCGACATCAATTCCATTTACTACTACCCCGTATACCGCGTCGAAGACACCAGCGAGGTGCAAGCTTACGTCGGCGCCGGACTGGGCGGGGTGCCCGCACTCGTCTCGTGGGGAGCCCAGGCCGTCGGAGCCGTGACCCTGATTGCATTGTTGAGCGGCATGAATTGAAATCGTTCGCGCGGTCTTCCGCTGATGTTCATCGCGAACCATCTGACGCAACTTTGAGGGACCTGAATCCCGAATGCCCATCGCCATCGGAAACGTCGTGGCGCTGTTCCGCTACCCCGTGAAGTCCATGGGTGGCGAACGGCTCGAGGTCGCCAATCTCGGCTGGCACGGCATCGAGGGTGACCGGAGATTCGCATTCCGGCGCCTCGAGGACCGCAGCAATTTTCCATGGCTCACGGCGAGCAAGCTTCCGGAACTGCTCCTGTTCGCTCCCCACCGTCGTGAACACGGTGTTGATGGAGGACACCCGAGCCACGTCCGTACTCCGGAAGGCGAGGACCTCACGATTCTCGGGGACGCGCTGAACGCCGAGATCGGACGCCGGCTCGGGGCTCCGGTCCAGATGATGCAGTTGAAGCATGGCATCTTCGATGAGGCGAGTATCTCGGTGATCGCCGTCGATACCGTGGAAGAGATCACCCGCCTCGCGGGGCAAAGTGCCGACGTGCGAAGGTTCCGCCCGAATGTCCTCGTCCGATTGTCACGCCCCGTCCCTTACCAGGAGGACGAGTGGGTGGGTGGCGAGCTGTCGTTCGGCGATGGCATCGACGCGCCCTCGGTCAGCGTCACGATGCGCGATATCCGCTGCTCGATGGTGAACTTTGATCCCGACTCCGCGCGCCCCGCGCCTGAGATGCTGAAGACCGTCGTGCGCACGCACCAAAACACCGCGGGCGTCTACGGCACGGTCACGCGCGTCGGGCAACTGGCGGTCGGACAGACTCTCTTCCTCCGATCATGAAGCGCGTCGTGGCACTTGTCGTGGTGGCGGTGGTGGTGGCGTTCGCTGGATGGCTCACACTGCGTCTCGCGCGGCAGTCCCCGCCGCGCGCCACCGTCGATACGGTTACGGTGGCGGCACGGATGCCCGAGAGACTCGCGGAGCATCCCGACACGGCCCTTGATGCGGAGCTGAGCGCAATCGTGAGCCGAGCCGACGGAAGCTGGTCGGTCGCCGCGAAGCACCTCCGCAACGGCGCGGTCGCGCGCGTGAATGCTGCCACGCCGGTCCCACTCATGAGCGTGGTCAAGCTACCGGTCGCTATCGTCGTGCTCGACGGCGTGGACCAGGGACGATGGACCCTGAACACTCCTGTCATGCTGCTCGCGGGCGACATGCATCCCCGGGGCCGGCTCGGCGACCGCTATCCGCGCGGCGGCGGCCCGGTCCGCCTCTACGAACTCATCGACGTCATGATCACGCGCAGCGACAACACTTCGGCGGATGCCCTGATGCGTCTGGTCGGCGGTCCGCGCGCGGTCACCGAGTGGCTCGAGCAGCACGATATCAGCGACCTGCGTGTCGACCGCACCGAGCGCAGTCTCGGAAACGACTGGTATGGATTGCCCGCCGGCGCCGATACGATGGGATCGGCCGAAGAGATCCGAGCGATGCGCGCCACCGTTCCCGCTACGGTTCACGACAGCGCCGCGCGCGCCATGTTGCTCGATCCGCGCGACACCGGGACCGCCGAAGCCTGCGTGCACCTGCTCGAGCGCTTGTGGCGCGGTGATCTCCTGTCGCCGGCGATGACCGACACGTTGAAGTCGATGCTCGCGCGCTGCAGGACGGCGCCCAACCGATTGCCGGCGCAGCTGCCCAAGGGAACGAGTGTGGCGCGCAAGACCGGCACCGGCGGTGTCAGTAGCGGCGTGGCGGTGGCAATCAACGACATCGGCGTCATGCGCCTTCCGAACGGCGACGACGTGGCGATCGCCGTGCTCGTCGGGGAGCCGTTCGGGGTGAGGAGGGCGGAGCGACTGATCGCGCGGGTCGCGCGATGTGTGTTCGACGCATGGAGCGCGGGGGACTCGACGGCAGGGCGGTGAGCGGCACTCGGATGCGGTGTCGCCGGTCATCCCGCATCCGAGCGCCGGTCCAAAGTGTATGCGGCTCTTGACTCCGTACCTTGGTGCAACCATTCGAGGTGGGCTCTAACGTGCCAGTCGGTACGCCACCCAGATGCCCGCGATGCCACCCACCGTGCTCAAGACGATGCCGGACATCGAGAACATGCCGGCGTGCCACAGCGTGGGAACGCAGCCTCCGATGGTTGATCCGACGATCATCCCGATCCAGATGAGCTTTTTGTTCACTGGCGATCCTTTGCGTCCGCGCTCATTCTCCCTGACCTGCAATCCCAACGGTGGCGCTCGCAAGTGCGCCCTCCGTTGGTTTGACTTTGCAGGACGAGCCCGCCGCGACTACTTCAACATGACGAAGTGCCCGGTGAACGTGCCTTCGGGAAGCTGAACGCGATAAAAGTAGATCCCCATCGAGAGCCGCTCCGTGCTCTGCTCCGAACGGTTGATCTTGAAGTCATGCACGGCGGGTGGCGCGCTGGCCTCATTGACGAACGACTTCACGAGGCGGCCCGACACGTCGTAGAAGGCCGCACGCACGGCGCCCGACTTGCCGCTCGCAAATCGCAGATGCGCCTCGCCCCGCGCAGGATTTGGCAACACCCGCGGGGCCATGAAAGCGATCGGCTGACCCGACCGGACGCCCTGCTCTTCGGCATCGATCGCGGGTTGCGATGTGACGAGAGGCTGGAGCGTGATCGAGACCGCGTCGATCTGGAATATTTCGAGGCTGGTGGCGGGGAGATCGAGGATCTGGAAGTCGAAGGACGAGCCCGTGCGGCCAGCCACGACATCCAACCTCAGAAGTTGCCACGCAGGCGAGAGAGTGACCCCCGTGCTGCGCCGGGTCGATCCCACTTGTGAGCCGCCGTTGTACTCACGAACCTGGAGTTGTGCTGAACCGTGATGGGCTGCGGATCTTACCCAGGCGGAGAACCGATAGGTCCTGCCGCCCAGCGTGGAGGTCACCCAACTGGGGCTGTCGTTCAGGCCGAAGTCGGAGCTCGATGTTCCGCGCAGCTCGGCCACGAAGCTTTCGTCGGGAGTTCCCGCTCCGAACAGCACACGTGTCAATGTTCCCGAGTGGTACGCGTTCCAGCCCGAGGTGCCTGAGTCGAACGAGCCGTTGGTGACCAGATTAGGTCCGCCGGGCGGCGCGGGATTCACCAACTGGTCCACGGGCCCCGAGGTGCTTGGCCCGAACGACGGATCACCGACGTACGCGGCCGTGATGACATGCGTGCCGAGGTTCAGCGACGTCGTCGCCAGTGTCGCAACACCGGCCGCCACGGTCCGCGGCCCGCCGAGGTTTGCGGCGCCATCTTTGAACTGCACCGTGCCGGCCGCAGAGGTCGCGGTCGCCGCACCCACCTTCACGGTCGCGATGAACGTCACGTTCGTACCCAACGTCGACGGATTGAGGCTCGACGCCAGGTCGGTCGTCGTTATCGCGGGGGCGATCAGGGTGATCGAAACCTTGTCGACCTGGAACACCTCACGCGACGAACTGGGATCGTCGACGATGCGAAGAGTCAGCTTCGAGCCGTCGCGGGCGGGAACGAAGTCAAAGGTCAACGGCGACCACGTGGGGGAGAGCCTGAAGGAGGACGTGCGCCGCGTCGATCCCACCTGAGAGGTGCCGTTGTATTCGCGCACTTCGAGTTGCACCGAGCCCCGGTGGGCCGCCGACCGTACCCACGCGAGGAAGCGATAGGTTCTCCCACGCAGCGCCGATGTCACCCAGCCCGGGCTGTCGGTGATGCCGAAAGTAGATTCGGAGGATGCCCGCAATTCGGCCACGTAGTTGCCGTCAGGAGCGCCGGCCCCATAGAGCACGCGCGCCAACGATGCCGAACCGTACCGCGTCCAGCCGCTGGTGTTGATCTCGAAGGAACCGTTCGTGATGAGGTTCACCGGAACGGGCGGATTCACCACCTGGCTCACCGTGCCCGAGGTGCTGGTCCCGAGGGCGCCGTCACCGCTGTAGACCGCCGTGATCACATGTGTCCCCGCAGTCAGCGCCGTCGTCGCGAGCGTCGCCACGCCGGCCGTCACGGTCTGCGGCGTGCCGAGATTCGCAACGCCGTCCATGAACTGAACCGTGCCGGTCGCGCCCGTCGCCGTCGCCGCCGCCAACTTCACCGTCGCGGTAAAGTTCACGTTCGCGCCCACGGTGGACGGGTTGAGGTCCGACACCAGCTCGGTCGTCGTGGGAGCCGCTGCGCACGACACACCCAGAGTGAACGAGCCAGACTCGGAGTCGAACCCGTAGACGAGCACGTAGTAGTTCGTGTTGGCGACCGAATTCCAGGTGACCTGCGACGACTGGCCGCACGCCGGAGCGTCGTCGTTCCCGCCCACGCACGTCAGCGCACCGCAACTTCCAGAGAACACCAGCAGCTGCGTGTCGAAGTCCGTCGCGCCGCACGTCGATACCGTGATCGGCGTTCCGTTGCCGGAAACGGTGTACCAGACGCCGGGCGAAACCGGAACGCCCGCTCCACCGCAGCTGCCGACCGCATCCACGGTCGCGCCGCGTGTGGTGCCGAGCGACGACTGACCGCAGGTGATCGTGAGTGCGTCCGCGCACGAATCCGCCGGACGCACGATCCCGGTGCCGGTCAGGTTCACCGTCGCCGTGGGCGAATTGAGCGCGTTGCTGCTGATCGTGAGCGTCGTCTGCCGCGGCCCCGCGCTCGCGGGGGAGAACGAGATGTTGACGGTGAGGGTGCCCTGGGGCGGGATGAGGGTTGGAAGCGCAGGGATGCCTACGGTGAACTGCGCATCGCCGGAGACGATGTTGGTCACGATCAAGGCTTCGGTCCCGACGTTTCGAATCGTCATCGGCACCGTCGCCGGCGCTCCGATGGTGACGTAACCGAAGGGGAGCGTGACCGGATTCGAGATGTTGGGGCCGATGGCGAGCGGAGACGGAACCGACAACTCCCACAGGCCGCGACCATACGTGCCGGCAGCGAGGATGCCGAGGCCCCTGCTCAGATCCAGATCCACCACGCGGACGTTGGGCAGGCCGTCGCCCACGAGTGACCACGAGCCGCCGAGATCGGTCGACGAGTAGACGCCGGCATCGAGACCCACATACAGCACGTCGTCCGTGAACGCGTCGGTGGGGCCGGGGTCGAGCAGGATCGCATTGGCCGGGAGATCGGGGAGGTTACCGCTGATGTCCGTCCAGTTCAGCCCGGCGTCGATGGTGCTGAACACGTGACCGCCAGGATTGAATCGATCGCGAATGAGATAGGCGGTGTTCGAGTTGATCGGATCGACGACAAAACGCCGGAAGTGGTCGGTGACGCCGGCAGGGTTTCGCACGTTCCACGTCGCGCCGCCATCCGTGGTGACGAAAACGCCACCCGCGGCCGTCGCATAGATGAGGTTGGGCGACGCCGGGCCCACGGCCATGTGGTCCATGCCCGCCGGTGCGGTGAAGTTGTCCCCGGGGAGACGGCCCCATGAATCGGCGCGATTGACGGAGTTGTTGGCGACATTGGAGCCGAGCAGCACGCGATTGTGATTGCCCGGATCGAGGTAGAACGGTGGGTAGAACAGGGTAGAACCAGAGTTCGTGAGTCCCGACGTCTTGGACACGAAATTGAAGCCGCCGTTGTCAGAGCGCCGAAAGTAGGCACCGGCCCCGAAGGATCCGACCGGAGCGATGTGGTAGACCGTGTTGGGATCCTCGGGATCCACACGGACCATGCCGCCGTCGCCGCCCTCAACGAGTGCCCAGGAATCGCCGTCGAACCGCGAGGTGCCATTGTCCTGGCTGCCACCGAACGCGACGTTTGGATTCAAGGGATCCAGCGCGATCCCGACGAATTGGATGGTGTTGAGGTTGCCGTTGAGACTCGTCCAATGAATGCTGCCCGGGGTTGAGTTGTCGAGTCGCCAAATGCCGCCATCGCAGCCGACCAGGAGTTTCCCCGAGGCGTCGAACCCGATTCCGTGGTGATCGACGTGCGGGCCTCTGCCGTCCGCGCCCGTGGCGATGGAAATCCAACTGGTGCCACCGTCGGAACTCATCAAGAAGCCCAATCCACCGGCGTAGATCCGGTTGGGATCCGTCGGACTCACCGCGAGCGACGTGTGATACCAGCCCGAGCCTCCCTGATATGCCGGCAGGTTCTGGACGAGTTCGGTCCAGATGGTTCCGCCGTCCACGGTCTTCAACATGCTGATGGGATTCCCGGTCTGAGAATGCATGACGACCGCACAGAGGACCTGTGGCGTGCCGGCGCAAATCGCGAGGTCGACGCGACCATAATTCGCCGTGCCGAACGGGAAGTTGCCGGCGGCCGCCCACGAGGCGCCGCCGTCGGTGGTCTTGTAGATGCCGTTCGCCGCGCCGCCAAAACGCTCGCCAACGGCGGCATAGAGCACCAGCGGATCGGTGGGATCCATCACCAGATCGGAGTAGTTGAGCGTCGTGGAGATGGCCGC
>JANLWX010000125.1:0-12380 GCA_031364845.1 Candidatus Eiseniibacteriota bacterium | reverse complement strand
TCCGGACAGCACGTAGGTGTGGCCGACGCTCAAACCGAGTTCTGACGGGCTCACCCACAAGCCTGCTCGCGGGTTCGAAGCGTCCTGAAGTGTGTAGTCGTCACCGAAGCGCCCCGTTACCGTGCCGCTGAACGAGACGCGCACATTCGGTGACTTGTCGGGGGTCAGGAAGCGCGACCGATCGTCGCAGCCTTCGCCCACGAGCGCATCGGGATCCGGTGCGGTGATCTCACGCAGACCGAGCACACCGCTGATGAAGCTCAGCGTCAGCGGCTCGAGCATGGCGAGGTTGCCCTCGAGGCTCCGCACACCACTGACGTTCAACACCTGTCCGACGCCGTCGGCCGGACCGTCGACGATCGTCAGCACCACCTGATGGTCCCGGGGCGCGTCCAGCCGCCTGGAGCTCGCGATCGTCCCCGACGACTCGAGCGAATAATTCGGGACGTACTCCGCGCTCACCGGCTCGACCGGCTGGTCGAACACCACCAGGACGCTGTCCACGCGGCCGGGGCCCGCCAGGTCGTTGTCGAAGATCGGGAACGCGTCGCTCACCGCCGGCGGAGTGCCGCACGAGGTCACGCGAACGAACTTGCCGCACGCGGTCGACACCGAGTGGCCGTTCAACACGACGAGCGCGCTGTCCAGGTTGTTCTCGATGCAGCAATCGTCCACCTGAGTGACGACGACGCGGTTCACCTCGCCCGCGACGACGTAGGGCGCAAGATTCGTGGTTCCCGTGCCGCCGTAGTAGACGTAGCTGCCCGGGACAACGAGCCCGGCCGGATGGGCGGAGTTGAAGATCGAAACGCGTGCGCCGTCGTCCATCCCCGCGAACTCAATCGTGAATTGCGTGACGACCACCGCCACCGGAATGTTGACCAGGGTCTGGAAATAAGTGAAGTCGCCATAGGCGCTGCAGTTGATCGGAGCCTGGCAGACCCGCGAAGGGTACACGTGGAAGTCGATGATCTCGGGATCCGGAGCCGGTCCCCAGGCCGGATGAGATTGCTCGGGAATGGTGGACACTTCGTACTCGCAGGGGTCGCCATGCTGCGGCGGGCTGCACGTGAACGCCAGGAGTCCGAGCGGATTCTGGGGCGTCACCTCGAGGCCGTCGTGCATCTGCCACGCGGTGCGGGTCGGCACGTTGCCGCCGGCCGACGTGCTCGAGCAGCCTGTCTCGACGTTGGTCACCGTCAGCGTGTAGGTGTCCTGCTCCGAGATCGTGATGCAACGGGTGGTCGCACCCGTGCTCCAGAGGTAGGAGTAGTTCCCCTCCGGCCCGCACAGATCCGCCGTCTCGCCCGCGCAGATCGAATCGGGCCCCGTGATGGTGCACACCGGTGGGTCACAGGGCGCGCCGGCGGTCGAAGAGGTGACGAGATCCCCCGCGGCCGGGCCGGCAAACGTCGCAGCCAGCGTCAGGAAGATGCAGCCCGCCGCTGCGGATCGGACGCGCGCGGCAAAGGACGCGGGCGCGACGAGTGGGCGAAGCCTGGCGAGCATCATTGGAGCCTCACGATGCGCTGGGTGCGCTCGAATCCGGCCCACTTCACGCGAACCAGATAGACACCGGGTGAGGCACGTTCGCCTCCGGTCATGCTTCCGTCCCAGGCGAGTGCATGCGTTCCCGCGGGCAGCGTCTGCGATGCCAGCGACGCGACGCGTCGGCCGTTGATGTCCAGTACGTCAGCGCGAACGAAAGCGGAATGCGGAAGAGTCAGTTGGACGCTCGTCGGGCCGCGCGAGGGATTGGGCCGCGGCGCCGCAAGTGTCGCTTCCAGAGTTTGGATCTCATCGACCGCAGCGGTCGACGTGGCAACCGCCAGACCGGCGAAGATCGCGGCGGTGGTCGTGCCTCCCGAGCGCAGATCCTGCCAGGTCAGAATCGCACTGCCGGGACTGCTGGTCGCGACCACCGGGAACTGCTGGGTGTTGGTGGCGAGACACACCGCCTGGCCGTTCGAATCCCAGCCCGAGTACTTGCGACCAAGGTTGTCGATGCGCTGGATGTAGATGTCGTTGGTCGAGCCGCTGCGGCTGTCGTACCAGGTGACGAAGGCGCCGTTCTGTCCGTCGTTGGCAATCTGCGGGGAGAACTGCCCGTTGCCCGCCTGACTCACAGGGACGCCGTCATCAGCCAACTCGACATTACTGGCCGTCAGATACTGGGCGAAAATGTGGTTGGTGGTCCCCGAGCGGTAGTCCTGCCATGCGATGAACGCGCCACGCGAGCCATCACCGGCAACCACCGGGTAGTATTGCGAGTACTGCGCCTGGCAGACGGCGGAACCGTTGGCCGGCCAGTTCGGCGCGACGTCTCCGGCCCCGGTCACGCGCTGGGCAAAGATGTGGTTGTCGGTCCCGGAACGGAAATCCTGCCACGCGACGTATGCCCCCCCTGCCCCGTCCGAGGCCAGCGTCGGATAGAACTGGGAGTTCGTGGCGGTGCAGATCCCCAGGCCGTTGGCGACCCAGCGCCCGCCGGAAACGACCGCTCCGCTCGCGCTGATGTGCTGCGCGTAGATGTCGAACTCGCTGCCCTTGCGGTAGTCCTGCCACGCGATGAACGCCCCGCCCACGCCGTCGGGGATGATGGTGGGGCTGATCTGGTTGTTCGCTGCGACGCACACCGGCACGCCCGCCGACGCCCACATGCGGTTGCCGTCTCCGTCGACGCGCTGGGCGTAGATGTCGTAGTTGCCCGCACCGAGCCGGCCGTCCTGCCAGACCACGATCGCGCCACCCTCACCGTCGGAAACGGCGGCCGGAACGTACTGGTTGCCTGTCGCGCCCGCGATCGAGATCCCGCCCCCGGTCCAGTTCGATGCCCCGATCCCGAACACGCCTCCCGTGGAGCTGATGTGCTGGCCGAAGATGTCGTAGTTGCCTCCGTTGCGAGCGTCCTGCCAGAAGATCAGGACCCCGCCCGTGAGATCGCTCACCATGACGGGCTGCTCCTGAAGGCCGGTTGCTGCGGACACGGTCAGAGGGCCCGTTGACGGCCAGCCCTGCGCGATCACTCCGCTCGCCAGGACCCGTTGGGCGAAGATGTCCGAGCCGCTCCCGCCGTACCAGGCGATGAACGATCCGCCCATGCCATCCGAAAGGATGAACGGCTTGTAGTTCGTCGCGTTGGGCGAGATCGCCACGCCATCGTTGATCCAGGTGGAATGAGCGTCGGGGATCACCACCACCGACAGCCCTGTCCCTATAAGGAGGCAGAGCAAGGATGACTTCAGCCAATTCATGCAGGGCCCCGTTGGAAGAATTGCCACGGATCGAGTTCTCAGCGGAAGAGTCGCTTGAGGCTTCCCCAGGTCATCCGGTGGGCGCTCGTGACGAATGTGTCGTAGCAGATGTCGGTCACGCCGATACCGCTCGGATCCGTGTTCTGAATCAGGATCCCCGAGATCGAGTGGCTATCGTCGAGGGTTCCGAACGCATACGAGAGATCACCCAGGTTCGACACAACGAGTTCATCAACAAGCGAGCCATCCCCTCGATAGAACGTGAGGGTGGCGGTGCCGCCGTTCCCGCCTACGAGGGAGAATTTCACCTTCGACTGGGCATCCGGGAAGTAGATCGCAATCGAGCCCTCGCCGATCGCGTCGATGTCCTTGTATCCCAGCGGGCCCAGACCGGCGAGCACGTTGCCGGAATAATCGAATACATCGAGGTTCTGCCCCGGCTCGCCCGCCTGAGTCAGCAGGGGCTCCGTCGGCGATCCCGTGATGACGTCGAATTCGCCGCTCGAAGACACCAACTGCCCGGCGAAACGCTCGGCGAAGTAAAGGGCGCCCACGTTGAGCACATCATCGTAGTTCGTGCCTGGATACGGTCCACCGGCGACTTCGGAGAACGACGTCACCTGCAGGCACGGCACTTGTTTCGGATCGACCGGAATGATCTGCCCGGTTTGACCACTCACGACCGAGGGTCGGCCGGCGGGTGCCTGAGGGCCCGTGCCGACGAGGGGAGTCCGATCGCCCGCATGAGCGGAGATCACGCTCACCGATGAAAGTAAGGCGAGAGCAACCCAACTGCGAAGGCAGGCCAGAGAAACGTTCATGTGAGCTTCCTGCGTCCCTTGGCGATGGCGCCTAGTCTAGCCCAATCTGGAAACATTGCGGAGGGGACGCACTGAGGTGTGAGAGCCGAGATCATGGCACGCAGATGCTTCATGCGCCTCGAAGAGTGTAGCGGTCACAGGTGGCGCGGGTACAGTAATTTTGCACATGATGTGGATGCCAGATGATTCTGTCCTCCCTTAATTGCAACGTGATTATGTCCCCCCATGGGACATATCACGATGAGCCGTGGACAGGAATCAGTTCTCACTCGAGCGCTCAGTTCTTGCCGCGCGAGCGAGTCCCGGCGGCTCCCCTGGCGCCGGCGGAAGCCCGGGCTGGCGCACCGAGCAGCACCGCGAGCAGGTCCGCGATATCGCAGTGCTGTTCGATTTCGTGTCGGAGCGGTTGCTTGGAGCGGACCTCGTAGCGATTCCGCCGGCCCTCTCGGGTACGGACCAGGTAGCCCGCCTCCTCTAACTCGAGAACGATCCGCTGCACCGCCCGCTCGGTCACGCCAACCGCGGTGGCGACGTCCCGCATGCGGACGTTCGGGTCGCGCTGGATGCAGAACAGCACGTGGGTGTGGTTCGTGAGGAACGTCCACGGGGCCGCGTCTGTGCGCCGGGCCGTCCGGCCCGCCTTCTTTTTTATCATCGTGGTCCCTCCCGAATGCATAACGCGATGCGTGATACACGACATTGACTTCGTGTAAACGCGAGCGTATTATACTCCGCATGCCTCGGTGCTGCCAAGCCGTTGGGGCCTTGCCCACTTCGCCCATCCTGCCCCTTATGAGAGTGTCGTGGAACCTTCCGAGTCGAGTCAAAGCGCGGCGACCGGCCCCCTGGTCGGAGTGGTCATGGGCTCTCGATCCGACTGGGAGGTCCTTCAGGCCGCAGCGGACACGCTTCGCTCGCTCGATGTCCCGTTCGAGGCTTGCA
Organism: Candidatus Eiseniibacteriota bacterium; assembly: GCA_031364845.1. Lineage (GTDB taxonomy): Bacteria > Eisenbacteria > RBG-16-71-46 > RBG-16-71-46 > RBG-16-71-46 > JANLWX01. The sequence goes on along the minus strand of JANLWX010000125.1, from coordinate 7,363 downwards.
TCCTTTCCGCCCACCGGACCCCGGACCGCCTCTTCTCCTATGCGGAGTCCGCCGAGTCGCGAGGCATCGAGGTGCTGATCGCGGGTGCTGGCGGGGCGGCGCACCTGCCGGGCATGCTGTCTGCGAAGACCCTGCTGCCCGTGCTCGGAGTGCCCGTGAACGCAACCGGCCTGGGCGGCATCGATGCATTGCTCTCGATCGTCCAGATGCCCGCCGGCGTGCCGGTCGGGACTGTGGCCATCGGCCGCGCAGGAGCAATCAACGCCGCACTCCTCGCAACGGCCATGCTCGGGATTCGGTACCCATGGGCGCGCCAGGCATTGCGGAAGCATCGCGAGGCGCTCACGGCTTCGGTCCCCTTCCACCCGACGGAGGAGGCCGTTTCGTGATGACCATCGGTGTGCTCGGCGGTGGACAGTTGGGCAGGATGCTCGCGCTGGCGGGACTGCCACTCGGGTTTCGATTTCGATTCCTGGACCCTTCCCCCGAACCAGCGGCCGCGGCGGTCGGCGAGCACGTTCGGGGTGAATACCGCGACCCCGACGCGTGGGCCCGTTTTGCTGACGGGCTCGATGTCGTCACTTACGAGTTTGAGCACGTCGAGCCCGACGCCCTGGAGTGGCTCGAGACGAGGCTCCCCGTGCGCCCCTGCCTGCGGGCGTGCCGGACCGCAAGCGACCGGCTCGAAGAAAAGCACTTCATGCTCGGCCTCGGGGCTCGTGTTGCCGAGTTCGCCGAAGTGAATGACCTCACCACGCTTCGAGTGGCGATCGAACGGCTGGGAACGTCTGCGATTCTCAAGATACGGCGTGAGGGCTATGACGGGCGCGGCCAGGTCGCGATCGAATCACGAGCCGCTGCCGAGCGAGCATGGGACGCCATCGGCCGGCGGCCGGCTGTGCTTGAAAAGCGCGTCCCCTTCCAGCGCGAACTGGCGGTCATCGCCGTCAGGGCGCTCAATGGCGAGATCCGAATCTATCCGCTGGTTGAGACGCGTCAATCGCGCGGCGTACTCGCAAGCGCGCTCGCGCCTGCTCCCGAAGTGTCCGAGGCCCTCCGCCTCGAGGCGGAAGCGCTTGCGGTGCGTGTTCTCGGGGCCCTCGACTATGTGGGTGTGCTCACGATCGAGTGCTTCGAGCACGAGGGCCGGCTGGTCGTGAACGAACTCGCGCCGCGCGTGCACAACTCCGGGCACTGGACGATCGAGGGCGCCGTCACGAGTCAGTTCGAGAACCATGTGCGCGCCGTCACCGGCCTCCCGCTGGGATCCACTGAACCACGAGGACACAGCGGTCTCGTGAATCTGCTGGGCGAGATCCCGCGCCTCCATCGTGTCCTGTCGGTGAGCGACGCTCACGTGCACGTTTATGGCAAGGCCCCGCGGGAAGGCCGCAAGGTCGGCCACGTCACGTTTAACGCCGCCGCCCCGGCGCTGGTGCTGGAGCGGATGAAGCACTTCGAACACGAGATGAAGACACACACTCCCGAAATGGAAAGGATCCGCTGATGAAGACTCGTGCCCTGATTGCCGTCGCCCTTCTTTCGCTGACGACCCTGCCCCATCCGGCTTCAGCCGGAGCTGCGCCGGCCGCAGGCCCGGCCGGCGGCATCACACGACTCATGCAAGGCAACGAGCGCTTCTCAGCCGGCAAGCCAAAGGGGCCAAACCGGTCCAGCCAGCGCAGGCAGGAGGTCGCCGCAAAGCAGAAGCCGTTCGCGGTGATCGTCAGTTGCTCCGACTCACGCGTCGTTCCAGAACTCCTGTTCGACCAGGGGGTCGGGGATCTCTTCGTGGTGCGCACTGCGGGCCACGTCGTGGACGATGTGGCACTCGGGAGCATCGAGTTCGCCCTCGCGAAGCTCGGCGCCGGGTCGATCCTCGTGCTCGGTCACGAACGTTGCGGCGCCGTACAGGCAGCGCTCGAGCACACCGAAGTGCCCGGCAGCATCGGCAAGGTCCTCGAGGCAATCGAACCTGCCGTGGGCGGACCCGAGACGGCCACGCCCGAGTCGCTGGAGCGAGCGGCGCGCCAGAACGTCGCGGCCGTCGTTGCGCAACTCAAGGGGGCAGGGCCCATCGTCGCGAACGCGATCCAGGATGGAAGCGTTGAGATTGCGGGCGGCGTATACGATCTCGACACCGGCGTGGTGACGGCCATTCCGGCAAACCCGTCAAGGTGAGCAATTCTCAGATCCTGGCGACGAACCTGCTCTCGCCCGTTGTCCTGGCGTTTGCGCTCGGCGTGCTTGCTCGCCTGATCAGGAGTGAGTTCCGGCTGCCTAAGGATCTGTATGCCTCACTCTCCATCTACTTGCTGTTCGCGCTAGGGCTCAAAGGAGGCGTGGAACTGAGCCACGCCTCCCCGCATCAATTTGCTGGACCCGCGGCCGTCACGCTGCTGCTGGGATGCATCACGCCGGTCACGTCGTACCTGGTGCTGCGGCACATGGGCCGCTTCGATGCGGCCAACTCCGCAGCCATCGCCGCACATTACGGCTCGGTGTCCGCCGTGACCTACATCGCCGCGCAGAACTTCGTGACGGCCATGGGCCAGACACCCGAAGGATTCATGCCCACGCTTCTCACGCTGCTCGAGAGCCCGGGGATCCATATCGCGCTCGCGATCGGCGTGCTTCAGACCGGGGGTGGCCGGCCCGTCCGCGAGACCCTTCACGAGGTGCTCACCGGGCGCACGATGATCCTCCTGGTCGGAGGGCTCATTGTCGGGCTGCTGATGGGCGAGCAGCACTGGAAGGCCGTTGGCCCCTTCTTCGACGGCGGCTTCAAGGGAGCACTCACCTTGTTCCTGCTCGAGATGGGGATCCTCGCCGCGGACCGCATCTCGGACTTGCGCAAGGTCGGATGGTTCCTGTGTGCGTTCGGCGTACTCATGCCGATTGCACATGGAACGCTCGGCGTACTCCTTGGAAAGCTGTCCGGACTCTCGGTGGGCGGATGCACGATGCTCGGCGCCATGGCCGCGAGCGCCTCGTACATCGCGGCGCCGCCCGCGGCGCGCATGAATCTTCCGACCGCGAATCCGACCTACTACCTGACCTCGTCCCTCGCGATCACGTTCCCGTTCAACGTCCTGTTCGGGATCCCGATCTACTACTCCATCGCGCGAGCCATACACGGAGGCTGAAATGCACACAGTCCCCCTCAAGCTGGTCACGATCGTGGGCGAGACCGTCCTCTCCGAACGCCTCCCTGCGGAACTGCTCGCATTGGGGGCGAAGGGCTGGACCATGGTCGATGCGCAGGGCGAAGGGTCCCGCGACATGAGGTCGGGACTCGTGCAGGGCGACAACCTGCGGATCGAGGTCGTGGTGACGGACGCGGTTGCCGAGCGCATCCTCGAGGCGCTCGCCGTGCGGTACTTCCCCCACTACGCGCTGGTCGCCTGGGTGGCGGAAGTGCACGTGGTGCGGGGAGAGAAGTACCAGTGACGCACTAGACGACGTTCTTCACGGCCAGCCGCCATTCCTGGATCGGGGCGAAAGGCGAGCTACTCGGAAGCCTCGGTGACTTCGACCTGAGCACGATTCTGGGCCGAGAGGTTCCCCGCGTGCCGCAGCAGCTCGATCTGAGCGAGCAGCGCCACGCACGCCGTCTCAACCCGGAGCGTCCGGTCCCCCATCGAGACGGCCGTGAACCCGGCGGCCCGGAACGCCTCGACTTCATATGGAACGAAGCCACCTTCGGGGCCGACGGCGAGGACGACGCGATCGTTTTCGCCGAGGCGGATCGAGGCGAGCGACTCCGATGCACTTGGGTGTGCGACCAGCTTCATCGCTCCCGCGGTGAATCCGGGCAAGCGGTCCTCCACGAACGGCTTGAAGAGCGGTTCGACGCTGACGACCGGCTCGCGCGTGCACTTCGCCTGCATCAGCCCGTCGTGCAGCAGCGGACGGTACTCTGCCGGGTCGAGAATCGTCTGCGTCAGGTACGGCTTCGCGACCCGCCAACTCCGGAACAGAACGAGACGGTCGATCCCGAGTGCCGTCACCTCGGGGAGGAGTTTTCGTAGCGACTTGGCGCGCGGGATCGCGAGGACGAGGTCGGTCCGTGGGCGCGGCGGCGGTACCTCGTCGAACGCGCAGTCGAGGTCGGCAGCGTCCTGCGTCGTCGCGACAACGGTCCCCTGCCCCAGCGGCCCTTCGAGCAGCCCGACGCGCAGTTCGCGGCCGGGCTCCGCGCGCAGCACCTCTGCGATGTGCTTCGCCCGGGGACCGGTGAGGCGGAAGTGCGCGCCGTCCACGCGGTCGGACTCGGTGAGCAAGATCAGGTTCACGCCGTTATTGTCTCACGCTGCTCGTCCTTCGCCGTCCCACCCCGCGTTCACCCGTGAAACCATTCGGGCGCGGCCCCGAGAACCCCGGAGCCGCGCCCGATGTGGAGTGTTGCGATTCGCCGCGCCTAATTCCCCGACAACGTCACCGTCTGCGAAGCACTCCCCGTTAGCCCGGTCGGCGCCTGAACGAACGTGACCGGATGAACACCGCCCGTGCCGCCGTTGCCGGGCAGGCCCACGGTGTACGAGTTGCTGTCGAACGTGCCGCCGGAAATACCGGCGAGCCCGAGGCACGCGGTGATGCCACCCGCGCCACCGCCGCCCGCGCCGCCGCCGCCACCGCGAATGCCGGTCGCTCCGGTTCCACCGGTTCCGCCGATCGTGGACGTCCCGGTGCCCGTCGCGCCACCCGCGCCACTGCCCGGGTTGCCGTACAAGCCGCCGGAGCCACCGTTGCCGCCGTTGCCGCCGTTCTTCGACGTGAAGTAGCAATTGGTGAACGAGGGCAGCGCGTTGTACAGGAACACCGCGAACGAAGCGCCGCCGCCATTTCCTCCAGCTCCGCCGGCGCCGTACCCACCACCACCGCCACCGCCCCCGCCGGCGCCGCCCGTTCCGTTGGCGGGACAGAATCCGTTCGACGATGACCCGCCGCCGCCGCCACCACCGCCGCCGCCTGCACCACCCTGGCCGTTGACGCCGTTGTTGCCGGCCGCGGGATTCCAGACACCGCTGACGGTCTGGCCGAAGCTGCTCAATGCAGCGCCGTTCGATCCATCCACTGCAGGGCAGAAGTTGATCCCATTGCCTCCCGTACCGCCGTTGCTGCACTGGACGTTGTTGCCACCGTTTCCGCCGCTATTGCTACCGCCGCACGAATTGCCGCCCGTCGTACCGAAGCCGCCGTTGCTGCCCGGTCCACCGCCACCGGCACCGCCGCCGCCGTTGCCGCCACCCGGAACGCCACCGATTCCGCCGGCCTGACCGGGTGCGCCGGAAGCGTGGCCGCCGCTGGCGCCCGGCGACTTCGAAATCCCCGCGGCACCGTTACCCGCGGTGAACTTGCAGTCGTAGAAGAGCAGCGCCGACGTGCTGTTCGAAATGCTGACGGCGATCGACGTGGCGCCGGCCGTCACCTGATTGCTGGCGCGGATATCGAGACCGCTCACTCGCGTGGCAATATTCGCGCCCGACACGGTCGCCGGCGTTGTGCCGACGTTGACGATGCTGTAGTTGCCCAGCGTCTGCGTCCACGTGGTGCCGGTCGTCATGCCGCCGCGCACCTCCGTTCCGACCGGGAAGGACGGCGTCTCGTTGTACGTGCCCGTCGCGATGTAGATGTATGTGCGGTTGAAGATCCCCGCGAGCGTGAAACCCATGCCGATCGTCTGCACGGGCTGGTCGTACGTGCCGGGGTTACCATCGTTGCCGGTGGCCGAAACGAACACGCCGTCGACCACGTTCACCGTCACGACCGCGAGCCCGATCGCGCCGTCGTTGTCGGTCACGCGCAGCTTGGCTGTGTAGGTTCCGGACGTTCCGTAGTCGTGGGTGGTGCTCGCCGTGGACGGGCTCGTGTAGTCGAACGTGCCGTCGTTCGTGAAGTCCCATTCGTAGCGGACGATCGAACCGTCGGCATCGCTCGCCGATCCCGAGAGTCCCGTGAGCGTGTGCGCGACCGGCGAAGTCGGCGCGGCGGGGTTGGCGGTCGGCGGGATGTTCGAGTTGAGCGGCAGCTGGAACGAGGCGAGCGGAAGACTGTCGCCCGCCGCCCCGATCGACCCGTTGACCGAGCGGTCGAGGTAACCGGGGTGCGTGCCGCGCACGGTCCAGTTGCCCACCGGCACGCCCTCGATCAGGTAGGCGCCGGCCGCGTTCGTAACCGCGACGTACGAGCTGCCGTCCACATAGACGACGGTGCTCTGGTGGTTCGTCGCATTCTCGAGTGTGACCGTCCCGTAGAACTTGCCGGTCGGCATCATCGCGATGTCGACGAACGTCGTTTCGACCGCCGAGGGGGACGCGAGCGGCTTCACCGTCGAGCGCGCGACGCCTGCGATGTGGTTCTGCGCGATACCGGTCATGAGATACGTGCCGGGCGACACGTTGGTAAACGCGAATCGGCCACCGGCATCCGTGACCGCCGAGCGGCTCGGCGTGGCGACGGCCGCACTGCCGAGCGGCGAGACACCGGCCTTCAGACTCTTCGCCGACGATCCCAGCTGGCTGATAGTGCGCTGCACACTTGCCGACACATCGCCGTCGATCGCTTCGAGCGTGACGACCACGCCCTGCAGTCCGGCGCCGCCCGCTGCGTGCGCCGATCCCGCGATGGTCGCGCTCGGCGACGCAGGCAGCGGTGCCAACGTATTCCGGTCGACGTTCCCGCATCCGGCCTGGAGCGCGAGCAGCAGGCATGTCGAGACGGTTGCAAGGGCCGAGAGCGGGCCGGCGGTAGTTGTTCGAAGGAATGCGCGCATCGTCGGTGCTCCTCGTTATGGAATGCGCGCAAATGCGCGGGAGACTGACCGGTCGCCGGCGTTCAGTCTCACGAAGTAACGGCCCGCCGGCACGCGGCGCCCCGCTGCATCACGAAAGTCCCACGTAATCGTTCGCTCCTCGCCCGCCCCGGCGAGTCCCGCCCAGCCCTTCATCAGGCGTCCGTTCGCATCGACGACGGTAAGGTCGATCGAACCGGTGTCGCGGATGCGCATGCGGAAGCTGACACTCGCGCGGCCTGGATTGGGCCACGGTGGTGACAGGGTGCTCGTCATGAACCGGGCGTCGACGTCGACGCTGGTCGTCACGTTGTTCACCACGACGTTACGGCGATACGCCACTTGATAGTCGTCGAGGCGCACCTCGAGATCGTACGTGCCCGCCGGGATGCCGCCGACGCAGTAGTGCCCCGTGGCGTCGGTGGCGCCGTTGTAGCCGGTGTACTGCCCCGTGGTCTGCCGGATGAAGTTCCCGGCGCCCACGACGGGGTTCCCGGTAACGGAGTTACGCACCGTCCCGCAAACGACACCCGCGGCATGCGCCTGCACGGCGAGGGCAACGCCCAGGAC
>JANLWX010000074.1:0-30467 GCA_031364845.1 Candidatus Eiseniibacteriota bacterium | reverse complement strand
GCCAGGAACCTGGCTGCCCGGCGCCTGATCCGACGTGATGATGATCGGGTTCGCCGCCGTGCCGATCGCCTGGATCTTCGCGCCACGCTCGATCACGATCGTGCCCGCGGTCCCGGTCTCCTCGAACACCACCACACCCGCCGCGATCGTGAGCGTCGCCTGGCTCTTCACCCGCAGCTGGCCACGCACCAGATAGTTCGAGTCCGCGCTGAAGCTGCGATTCGAGAACAGGTTCTGGTTCGCCAGTATCACCAGCGGCCGGCCCGGCTGCAGATCCGTCCGTCCCGCGCCGTCCAGCGAGTAGTACGTCCAGCCCTGCGTCCAATCCTGCTCCGTCGGTCCCATCGCACCGACCCACGGCACGCGCGTGAAGAAACCATCTGCCGGGGTGTTGACGACCTTGCCGTGACCCGCATTGCCGCAGAAGGCGGGGCTGCCGGCCGCCGGCCGCCAGTTGGGCGAGGTGATGTTCGAGATCGCGCTGGACAGCAGCGGATCCGCAACCGAGTTGTTCGTGTATTGAACCGTCGCGATGAACCGAGTCGAATCGTCGAGTCCGGCAAGGCAGGTGCCGGCCGCGATTCCCCCGAGCCACTGGGTCGTGCCGCCCGGGCCGTTGTTCCACACCAGATTGCCGTCGAAGACGATGGGGTTCGGCTGCGCGCCGGCGTGAGTCGCGAACGCCGACAAGAACGCCAACGCGACGAGACCGAAGCCGGCGGAGCGCACCCGGAGTGAGCTGCGAAGCATGCTGCCTCCAGAAATGAAGTGGGGATTGATACGCGAGGTGTCTTCTGAGGCAGATCCGGTGGACCGGCCCGGAATGAGAGCTTTTCCGCGGCCGGCCACACCGTTGCTGCTTCAGAACGAGAGGAAGTGGCTAATGCAGATCGGGACCTGCTGAGCACGCGGCATGAACCAGCACCTTCCCAGGCGTGACCTCGGCCGCGACCACTTCCCTCGACTGGGCGTGATCGTAGAGATGGGTGGCGGTCAAGCCGTTGTCCGGGAGTTCAACGTGAGGAAAAAACGTGTTTCGAAACTGTTACTGTGACGGGCATGGACGGGGATCGCGGATAAGCTGCCGGAATGATCGAACTCAAGACGTTCTATAGAAGGATGGAGCGTGCGTTCGGAGATGGCTCGCGCCGCTCATCGCCGCAGCGGTTCGCGGCGCGATGGTTGCCGCCCTTGCTCGAGGATCTCGGTGCCGCATTCGGGATGAACGGAGTGCATCTCTACGTTCGGAGCCAAGAGGCGGCGCTCACCTGGGTATTCTGTCCTCGCTCCAGTACGCGGTGAGGCAGCAGCGGCAACGGCACGAGCTCGAGAATCTGGTCGAGCAGGCGCGCGTGATCCAGACCAGCCTGCTTCCTGCTGGACCTGTCGTGTTCGGCGACTACGACATCGCCGCGATCAGCCTTCCGGCGCATCGGGTCGGCGGAGACGTCTACGACGTTCTCGAGCTCGATGCGGAAACGCTCGCGATCGCCGTCGCGATGCGTCCGGACACGGCCTGCCCGCGGCGCTGCAGGCGCGCGACGTCATCACCGGCCTGCGCATGGGGGTCGAACGAGATCTCAAGATCACGCGCACGATCGAGAAACTGAATCGCGTGATCCACCGCAGCGGCCTCGTGACGCGTTTCGTGTCCATGGTGTTCGGCGAACTCGAATCGAACGGCAACTTCTCCTACATCAACGCGGGGCATCCCCCGCCTCTGCTCCTGGACGACCACGGCATCCACGAGCTGTCCGTGGGAGGCATGATCCTGGGGCCGAACCCGCTGGCTGTGTACAAACTCGGGTTCTCTCACGTGGATCGGGGGGCAGCGCTCGTGATGTACACCGACGGCGTGATCGAGCACCGCAATGATCGCGGGGAGATGTTCGGCGTTTCAGAAGTGGCCCGATGGCTCACCGATCATCGCCTGTCAGCAGCGGAGCCGGCCGTCGCCGACCTCGTGGATCGGCTGCGCGCATTCTCGGCGGGCCGCTTCGAGGATGATGTGACCATTGTGTATCTGCGCCGGCCGAAATAGGCGCGAGCACGTCAATCGAGAGCCGCGGGCTCCTGCAATCCCACAGGCAACTCGAAGCGAAACGTGCTGCCCCGGCCCACGCGGCTGTCTACGGAGACGTCGCCGCCGTGAAGCGCCACGATATGCTTCACGATCGACAGCCCGAGTCCCGTGCCGCCTTTTTCGCGCGAGCGGGCTTTGTCGACGCGGTAGAAGCGCTCGAAGATGCGAGGCAGGTCCTCGCGCGGCACGCCGGGTCCGGTGTCGGCCACTTCGCACCACGCCCGTCCGTTCTCACTCCCGAGTGCCACGGTAACCACTCCGCGCTCGGTGTATTTGATCGCGTTGTCGAGCAGATTCGCCACCACCTGCTCGATGCGGGCGGGATCGGCATCGACCCGGACCGCTCCGCCCGGAATGATCCGCAGCGCAAGCCCCGCCTGTTCCGCCCGCGGTCTCAGCATTGCGACATCGCGTTCGACGAGTTCACGCAGGTCGAACCATTCGAGGCGCATGCTCGCGCCCGCGCGCTCGAGGTCCGACAGGGACAGTAGATCATCGATCAGCGCATTGAGCCGCACGGCCTGATCGCGAATCACCCGTACGAACTGCTCGCGGTTCTGAACGTCCTCGAGTCCACCGTCGAGCAGGGTCTCTGCGTAGCCGCGCAACGAAGTAAGGGGTGTGCGCAGTTCGTGCGAGACGTTGGCCACGAAGTCCTGGCGCATCTGATTCACCCGTTCCTCCTCGGTCAGATCGTGGAGCACGATCAACACGGGATCCTGCTCGTGGCCCCCAAGAGGCGTCGCGGTCGCACGCACCAGCCTTGGATGCGGAGTCCATAATCGCAATTTGGTCTCCACAGCGTGTGCCCGGGCCCGGGCATCCTTGACCAGCGCGTGAAGTTCGGGCGCGCGGATGAACTCATGAAACGGCGTGCCGGGCACCGGCGGCAGGGGTGCAAGCAGGAGCGTGGCCATGCTGTGATTCGCCCGGAGAATGTGGCCATTGCCATCCACCAGGGCTACTCCGTCGGTCATGTGCGCGATGATCTGTTCGCGCTCACCACGATCTCGTTCGAGCGCTTCGATTCGCTGATGAAAGTCACCCGCCAGCTCGTAGACCGCACGAGTCAGCCGGCCGACCGCATCATCGGTGTCGTCCGGGGGAAGCGGCATCGGGCGTTCGCGCAGAACATGAGTCGCGGCTTCGAGACTGCGAAGGCGCCGGGCCCGCCGCCATGCGAGTACCGCGAGAATCGCGACGCCGAGAGCAGCCAGCAGTGCCTGAACAACCGGCATCTCCAGCAGCGGAATCGAGACGTCGTTCACCCGGTGGTGCCTCAGCCCGCCGCGGCCGGGCGCGCGATGAACTTGTAGCCGACACCCGTCACGGTTTCGATCAGCCGGTTCTGCTCGCCGAGCTTCATGCGCAGTCGGCGCACGTGGACATCGACGGTCCGCGTGTCGCCGATGTAGTCGTAGCCCCACACCTTGCGCAGCAGCTCGTCGCGCGTGAGCACGCGTCCGGAATTCTGAACGAAGAACACGATCAGATCGTACTCGCGCGGCGTCAGCACCAACTCGGTGCCGGCCATCCGCACTTCGCGGGCGAGCGGATCGATGCGCAGTTCGCCGAACTCGAGTGCCGCGGGATCGCGACTCGGACGCGACCGGCGCAGCAGCGCGCGCACGCGCGCGATCAGTTCGCGCGGACTGAACGGCTTGGTCAGGTAGTCGTCGGCTCCGTGTTCGAACCCGAGCAGCTTGTCCATCTCGGCGCCGCGCGCGGTCAGGACCAGCACCGGAAGCTCGCGCGTGGTCGCCTCGGCGCGCAACTCGCGCAGGATCTCGAGTCCGTTCTTGCCGGGAAGCATGAGATCGAGCACCAGCATGTCGGGACGCTCGGCGAACAGTTGATCGAGTCCCTGATCGCCATCCGCGGCGGCACTCACGCGGAATCCCTCGCGCTCGAGGTTGTAGCGGACGAGATCGCGGATTTCTTTTTCGTCTTCGATCACCATCACCAGATCGGCCATGACACCTCCGCAAGGATGCTAATCGCTGGGCTCACCTGACCGCCAGCCCGGACTGTTCATGACCCGCCGCCTGCGAGCGGTCCTCGCACCGCGAGCGCGGGCGCGGTACGATCGCACGCACACATCGACCCGCGAGGCCTTCCTGCATGTCACTGCACTCGGATGCGAGCCCGCTCTCCATCGACCGGCTCGGCCCTCCCGATCTCATCGAGACGTTCGCGTATCTCGATCGCGATCCGGTGGTGAATGTCTATCTCGTCGCGCTCACGGTTCGCGACGCGCTGGTACAGGCGCGCGACGAGTTCTGGGCCGTGCGCCGCGACGGTGAACTGGTCGCGGTGCTGCATCTGGGCGGCCAGTCGGGCGCGGTGCTGCCGGTCGGCTTCGACCCCGAGGCGCTGGCGAAGCTCGCGCAGCACGCGCTCAGCCGCCGTTCGTTCCTCCCGCGCCGATTCCAGATCATCGGCCGCCGGCCCGCGGTGCTCGAGTTCGCGCGCCAACTCGCGGAGCAGGGCATCACGCCGCGGTTGCTGCGGCATCAGTGGTATATGGCGCTCGATCGCGGCGACCTCGCGCCGTTCGAGCGGCTTCCCGAGCTGCGCCCCGCGCGCCCGTCGGACCAGGATCTCGTGTTCGTGAGCGGCGCTCAGTTGCGCGCCGAGGAACTCGACGAAGATCCGCGCGTCGCCGATCCACTCGCGTATTCGAAGCGGGTCGAAGAGGAATGCCGCGACGGATACACGCGGCTGTGGTGCGACGCCGAGGGCCTGTGCTTTCGCGCGAGCGTGAGCGCGCGCACGCCGGACGCGGCGCAGGTCTCGGGCGTGTACGTGCCTCCCGAACGCCGCGGGCGGGGAATTGCGCGGCGCGGGCTGTCCGAGATGTGCGCGCGGCTGCTCGAGGAGAGCCGGACCGTGTGTCTGTTCGTGAACGACTTCAACGCGCCGGCAATCGCGGTCTATCGAAGGTTAGGGTTCACGAACCGCGCGGAGTGGGCTTCGGCCTTCTTCGACACGAAGCGCTAGCGGACGAGTTGGTCCGCGAGACCGGCGAGACCGCCCTGTATCGGTTCGACTTCGGGCGCATGCCTTCGCACGACTTCCACGAGCCACGCCGGCGTGTACGGATGGATGAGCCAGAACAGTCGCATGTGCCCGAAGCCGGCTTCGGCGCGGCGCAGCGCGAGCGGCAGCGCGAGATCGAGCGAGAACACGTCACCGACCACCGCGTCGGGCCGCTCGTCGTGCAGGATCGCTTCGTACGACGGACGATCGATGTCGATCGCGGTTCCGCCGAGGTCGAGCGTGCCGCGCGCGCGCGGGCCCAGCACGAACTTGCGCGCCGATCCGCGCAGGCGCAGCGCGCGCTCGGCGCGCTCGGGATGCAGCGTGCGCGGCACGCCGGCGTGCTCGAACCACACCATCAGTTTGTCCGGCGTCGAATTCGACACGACCACCACCTCGGTTCCGGCCGCGAGGATACGTCTGCCCGCCGCCGCCGCTTCGGGAAGGATCCCCGGTCCTCGCTGTCTCACGACATGCTCGACGGCCTGTGCATGACTGTGCCCGCCGAACGCGTCGAAGTCGGCGAAGCCCTGCGCGAGCGCGCCGTCGCGCATCGCACCCGCCACCGCATCGGTCCCGGCATGGTCGTGGACGTAATGGAGAAGCGCGCTGTGCTCGATGAACGGATCCTCGTCGGCGAACGCGCTCATGCGACCGTTCGAGATCCATCCCCAGCGGGTCGGCTCACGCCGGGTCGCAAGGCGCGCGGCGCGGATCCAGTCGCTCGCACGGGCGGGATCGGCGGTCCAGCCGGCCAGCGTGCGATCGACGTACTCACCCTGCGCCACACCCTCGGCGTTCGGATTCGTCCATACACCGTCGAAGTCGGAGAGAAGTTTCATGGCGGGAGGAGTAACACGGTCGAAGCGTGGTGACTAGTACTTGCCGGGCGTGCCGTGATTTGCGACGTTGAGATTCCTGGCTGGCAACCTGATCGAGGAGGATCCCGTGATCGAACGCTTGCGCCCCGGCGCGTTCCGCATCGTTCTGCCGGTTCTGTTCGCTCTCGCGCCGGGACTCGCGAGCGCCCAGGTGTTCGGTCAGTACACGGGTGCGAGAACGCTCGAGCCGAACCAGCACCTGGTCGGGGCCTACCTCCACGCCAGCGATGATGTGCTCGGCGCGGTCGGCCAGCTGCATCTGAGTTTCTATCCCGGGATCGACTTCGGCTTCCAGGGCGGCCTCTCGCGGCTGCACCTGTCGAACGGCGACCGCACGACGCTGCGATTCGGCACCGACATCAAGGCCGCGGTCACGAGATCCGGTGAAGCGACTCCATTCGCCACCGCGTTCGGGGTCGGGGTCGGCATCGAGGCGAGCGACGGGTTCAGTTCGATCGCGCTCGCACCGGGTGCAGTGATGAGCCAGGACTACGTGCTCGGGGGAACGGTGGACGTAACGCCCTATGCCGGAGCCGCGATCGCCTTCACGCGCCGCACACTCGGAGGCCTCGAAGACACTGACGTGACGATCCCCGTCCGGCTCGGGTCCGAGGTCGAAATGGGGCCGGGGGCGCGCTTCGTTTTCGAGCTCCAATTGCTGTTCGGGAACAATCTGGGCGACGGATATCAGATCGTCGCCGGGGCCCATTTCCCGTTCTGAGCCGTGCGGGCCGCGTGTCGCCGGACCCGGGCCTCCGAAGCGCGCCGGAACTGGATTTCCAACCCGCTGGGTTTCAATCGTTTAGCAGCAAATTCACGGCCGAGCACTCGCGCCTTGTCTCGCCCGGGACCCGGTGCTAGCCTACCGGCCCCTTCTTGGGAACCCGCGTTTCGGGCCCGGGGAGCGGGCACGGCAAACCCAGACAACACAAAGTCTTATTTCGGCTTGGACGACCTGCTGAACCGCCGTTCGGGGTCGTTCTGTGCCCAGCCCACGTTGGCCACGGGGTAATTGTGGACAAGGTGTGGAGGGAGGGAGTTGTTTCGTTGGACAACCGCCGTGATTGCACGCGGTTGACGTCTCAAACCCCGGTGTGGATAACACCGGGCACCGAAGTCCACACCCTTTGCCGCCCACTGAGCCTTCGCCCGCCAATAACCGGGCGCCAACACACGCCAGGGCTCTGTGGAAAAACTCAGGACCCATTCAGCAAGGACCGTTGAAATGGCTGTCCAGTCTATGCAACCGGAGCAAACGACTCGCCTCTGGGAGCAGGTCCTCGTCTCGGTGAAGAACCGGCTCGGCAGTCCGCAAGCCTTCGACACATGGTTCATGCCCATCGTGCCGGTCGAGATCAGCCCCCAACTCGTCGATCTGGAAGTCCCCAACGCCTTCTTCGTGGACTGGATCCACGAACATCATCTGCACGCTCTTCGTCAGTGTCTCTCCGAAGTTCTCGGCTCCGTACCCGAAGTCCGCTTCTCGGCGCGCGAGGCGCAACCCATCACCGAAGCAACTCGCGAACGATCCCGTGCCGCCGTCGCTTCGAATTCTCCGGCAACACCGCTGACCAGCAATGCGACCGTGGCGCCGTCGGTGCCCGCGGTCGAAAGCCAGCTCCATCCGCGCCTCACGATGGAAACCTTCGTCGTGGGCAGCGGCAACCGATTCACGCACGCCGCATGTCTCGCCGTCGCCCAGAATCCCGGCAATGTGTACAACCCGCTCTTCATCTTCGGTGGATCGGGCCTCGGCAAGACACACCTCCTGCACGCGATCGGGCATGCGGTTCGCCAGACGCGGCCGGAGTCGCGGGTGTGCTACGTCTCGGCGGAGCGCTTCACCAACGAGATGATCTACGCCATTCAGCACGCGCAGACGCTCGCGTTCCGCAACAAGTATCGCAACGTCGACCTGCTGTTGATCGACGACATCCAGTTCCTGGCGGGCAAGGAGAGCACGCAGGAGGAGTTCTTCTACACGTTCAACGCGCTGCGCGACGCCCATCGGCAGATCGTGGTGACCGCCGACAAGCCCCCGAAGGACATTCCGATGCTCGAGGATCGGCTCACCTCGCGCTTCAACCAGGGGCTGGTCACGGACATCAAGCAGCCGGATCTGGAGACGCGGATCGCGATTCTGCGCAATCGCTGCGCGCTCGAAGGGGAACACGCCCGGCTTCCGGACGACGTGCTGCTGTTGATCGCCGACCGGATCCGCAACAACATTCGTGATCTCGAAGGCTGTCTCGTGCGCCTGCTCGCCGTGGCGTCCCTTTCGCATCAGGACGTGACGATCGAGCTGGCCGAGGAGGTTCTGCTCCACTACGTGAATCCGGAGCCGGATCAACTCACTCCGGAGCGTGTGATCGCGGTGGTGTCGGAGCGCTTCAGCGTGAAAGCGGATGCTTTGTGCGGCAAGCGCCGCACGCGTCAGATCGCGATGCCGCGCCAGGTGGCGATGTACCTCATGCGGCAGGTGACGGATCTGTCGCTGGTCGAGATCGGCCGCATGTTTGGCGGCCGGGATCACACCACCGTGATGTATGCGTGCGAGAAGATCGGTACGATGGTCTCGGCGGATAACCAGTTCGCCGAGAAGGTGAACGGACTCATTTCAACGTTGGCGTCGGGATGAACTGTGGAGAACCCGTGGACACTTGGGGACTGAGTGGCTCGCGGGAAGGCGGTTCTGGGAGATGGGGACAACCGTTCGAGTTGTCCCCATCGACATCCGGTCCCGTAACGCGCTGCGCGACATCGGATTACAGGTCGCGATCGGGCGCTCTCCACCGATCCTTCACCGCCTACGGTTACTAGCTTCTTTCTCTTTGTAAATCAACGACTTAGAAGGGAGGAAAGTGCTTGCAGCCATAGGGTCGTCACCCTATGATGCGCACTTCTCATGACATGGCTCCCGTAAGCTCCGTCACGACCCCCGGAACCTCAGGCCAGTCATTGGCTTCCAGCGCGTATGGGAGTGACCGTATGGAATTGTCCATCCAGCAGGGTGATCTTGCCTTTGCCGTCGGGCGAGCCCTGGGTTCGGTATCGAATCGCAGCCCGTTGCCACTGCTCAGCTGTGTTCTGCTCGAGGCGGCAGACGGCGTGCTCACGATCACCGGAACGGATCTCGACGTCACGACTTCGGTCAAGGTTCCCTGCAAGGTTCAGGAGCCCGGCCGTGCGGCGGTATCCGCCCGGCACTTCAACGAAGTCGTCCGCAAGATGTCGCGCGGTATCCTGACACTCGCCGTGAAGCAGCAACAGTGCGAGGTCAAGTACGGCGACGGCAAGGGCTGGTCGCGCTTCCCGACTCAGGACCCCGCCGACTTTCCGCGGGTCCCGGATCTCAAAGCCGAAGCAACCCTGACCCTCGAAGCCGACGTTCTGAGCCGGCTCGTCGATCGCAGCAGTTATTCGGCCTCGACCGAGGAAACCCGTCCGCAGTTGAACGGTGTGCTGCTCCAGGGTTCCGGCGAGCAGGTCGTGTTCGTCGCCACCGACGGCCATCGGCTGGCCAAGGCCACACGCAAGGGTTCGTTCACCGGCCTGAGCAAGGACGGCGTGATCGTTCCTTCGCGCGCCTTTCAGGCCGTGAGCCGCACCGCGCAGGACGCCACGAGTCCGGTGGAGATCCAGATCGCCGCCGGTCGTAATCAGGCCGGCTTCGGAATGCAGGTCGGCGAGTACCGCGTGCAGATCATCACGCGCCTGCTCGAAGGGCCTTATCCGAACTACGAGCAGGTGATTCCGAAGGACAATCCCAAGAGCCTCACGGTTCCGCGGACCGATCTGGTGGAAGCGGTGGACATCGTCGCGTCCCACGCGGACAACGTCACGCGCCAGGTGCGGTTCTCGGTGAGCGAGGACAAGCTCGGCGTGTCGTCGGCCACCGAACTGGGCGCCGGCGAGCATCACATTGAAGCCACGTACAAGGGCGAACCGATGGAGATCGGCTACAATGCGGGCTACCTGCTCGAAATCCTCAAGAGCATTCCGACCGAGCAGGTGACGTTCCGGCTCAACACCGCGTTGTCCGCGGGTGTCGTCGAACCGGCCGGCGCCCTGCCCCAGGCGGATGAAGACCTGCTCTGTCTGATCATGCCCCTGCGACTCGCCGACGCGGCGGGTTGAGAATGGAATCCATCGGAGTCGTTCTCCAGCGCGTCGTCAAACAGTTGGGGATCGACCGCGAGATGCTGGGGTGGCGTGCCGCCCAGGAATGGCCCGGCATCGTCGGCCAGCGTATCGCCCGGCACACGCGCTGTGTCGGTTTTCGCGAGGGAACGTTGCGCGTCGAGGCCGAGAGTTCAGCGTGGATGCATGAACTCGGTTATCTCGAACACGATCTGGTACACAAAATCAATCGGCACCTCGGCGACGAACTCGTGCGCGAGGTGAAATTCATCGTCCCCCGCGGAGGGATCCTGCGGTGAGCACGAAAGAAGGAGACGCCACGTTGACGGCGGAGCCCAAGGGCCACCACTACGACGCCACCAGCATCCAGGTCCTCGAAGGACTGGATGCGGTTCGCAAACGCCCGGCGATGTACATCGGCGACATCGGCCTGCGCGGACTCCACCATCTGATCTGGGAAGTCGTCGACAACTCGGTCGACGAAGCCCTGGCCGGACAGTGTGACGACATCACCGTCACGATCGAGCAGGACCTGAGCGTCACCGTGCGCGACAACGGCCGCGGGATTCCCGTGGACATGCACGCGACGATGAAGAAGCCCGCGCTCGAAGTCGTGATGACCACGCTCCATGCCGGCGGCAAGTTCGACAGCAATTCGTACAAAGTCTCCGGCGGTCTTCACGGTGTCGGAGTCTCGGTCGTCAACGCGCTGTCGGAGTGGTGCAAGGTCGAAGTGCTGCGCGACGGCAAGGTCTATTTCCAGGAATACAACAAGGGCGTCCCGACCGGCCCGATGCAGACGCGTCCGGCCGAGAAGAAGGAAAAGGGTTCGGGCACCACCGTCCGCTTCAAGCCGGACGCCACGATCTTCGAAGAGTCCGATTTCCACTACGACACCGTCGCCGCGAGATTGCGCGAGCTCGCGTTCCTCAACAACGGACTGTCGATTCATCTGCGTGACGAGCGCACCGCGAAGGCGACCGACTACTTCTACAAGGGCGGCATCCTCGAGTTCGTGAAGTACCTCAACACGAACAAGGACACGCTGCACTCGAAGCCGGTGTTCTTCTCGCGCGAGCGCGACAACGTCTCGGTCGAAGTGTGCTTCCAGTACAACGACACCTACGGCGAGTCGCTACTGTCGTTCGTCAACAACATCAACACCGTCGAGGGCGGCACCCACGTCGGCGGATTCCGCTCGGCCCTCACGCGCACGCTCACGAACTACGCGAGCAAGGAAGGGCTGCTCAAGAACGCGAAGGTCGAGATCACCGGTGAGGACGTGCGCGAAGGGTTGGTCGCCGTCATCTCGGTGAAGATGCAGAACCCACAGTTCGAAGGTCAGACCAAGACCAAGCTTGGCAACAGCGAGATCAAGGGCGCGGTCGAGACCGTCGTCGGTGAAGGCCTCCGCGAGTACTTCGAGGAGAATCCTTCGGTCGCGCGCAAGATCATCGAGAAGATGGTGTCGGCGGCGCGGGCGCGTGAAGCGGCGCGCAAGGCGCGCGAACTGGCGCGGCGCAAGACGATCCTCGATGGCGGTTCTTTGCCGGGCAAGCTCGCCGACTGCGCCTACGACGATCCGGGCCTGTGCGAGTTGTACATCGTCGAAGGCGACTCGGCCGGCGGCAGCGCCAAGCAGGGCCGCGACCGGCGCTACCAGGCGATCCTCCCGATTCGCGGCAAGATCCTGAACGTGGAGAAGGCGCGCCTCGACAAGATCCTCGCGAACGAGGAAATCCGCAGCATCTTCATGGCGCTCGGATGCGGTGTCGAACCCGAGTTCGACATCACGCGCCTGCGCTATCACAAGATCATCCTGATGGCGGACGCCGACGTCGACGGAGCGCACATCCGCACGCTCCTGCTCACGCTCCTGTTCCGCAAGCTGCGGCCGCTCGTGGATGCCGGCCACATCTACATCGCCCAGCCGCCGCTGTTCCTCGTGAAGGCGGGCAAGGAAGAGATCTATTGCTACAACGAGAAGGAGCGCGACGAGGCGAGCGTGCGCATGGGCAAGAAGAACACGCAGGTCCAGCGCTACAAGGGACTCGGCGAGATGAACCCCGATCAGCTGTGGAAGACCACGATGAATCCGGAAACGCGCACGTTGCTCAAAGTGACGAGCGACGACGCGGTCGAAGCCGACCGGATCTTCACGATCCTGATGGGCGAGCAGGTCGAGCCACGGCGCCAGTTCATCGAGGAGAACGCACTCTACGTGAAGAACCTCGATATCTGATGCGCGCCCGGGGGATTCTGGCCGCTGCCCTCGCGACGCTGGCGCTGGCGGGATCGAGCCACGCCGCTCCGCGACTCGAGATCGGATTTGGCGTCACCGCCGCGTCGTCCGACGGCCCCAAGCGTTCGGGGGCCGCGGTGACGGCCGCGATGCTGTGGGAAGTCGTCCCGGGTTTCGAGTTCGGGCCGATGCTGTTCGCCGACGATCTCGGATCGCGCGTCGGCCGCCTGCGCGATCCCAACGACGGCACCGACCTCGGCGCGGTTGCCGAGGACCATCGTGGAATTCTCGGTGGCGCGTGGCGCGGTGACATCGCGCTGGTGCGCAATGAACGCTGGGATGCCCGGGCGGGCGCCACGTGGGGATACTACCGGCTGCAGGACGACCGGCTCGGCGAGATCTACAACGCCGTGAGCGCGGTCGGCTTCAGTGTTGGCGCCGGCGCGAGCCGCCGGCTGCGGCCGACCGCGGCGCTCGGAATATCGGTGCGCTGGAATCAACTGCTCGAAGAACGACAGGACCACTACGTTCGAGCGACCGTGGATCTGATGTGGCAGCCGGCTGCCGCCGCGGATGCGCGAACGCCACGGAAGGCTACTCCCGGAAGCGAGAACTGAACCATGTCATTGAACGACCGCACGCGAGTTGTCGTCACCAATATCGAAGACGAGATGAAGACCAGCTACATCGACTACTCGATGTCGGTCATCGTCTCACGCGCGCTTCCGGATGTTCGCGACGGACTCAAGCCGTCGCAGCGCCGCATCCTGGTGGCGATGAACGACCTCAACCTGGTCCCCGGCCGCCCCTACCGCAAGTGCGCGAAGATCGCGGGCGACACGTCCGGTAATTACCACCCGCACGGCGAGCAGGTGGTCTATCCCACGCTCGTGCGCATGGCGCAGCCGTGGGTGATGCGCTACCCGCTGGTCGACGGCCAGGGCAACTTCGGATCGATCGACGGCGACGCGCCCGCGGCGATGCGTTACACCGAAGCGCGCCTCACGCCGCTCGCGGTCGAGATGCTCAACGATCTCGAGAAGAACACGGTGGACTTCCGTTCGAACTACGACGAGACGCGCGAAGAGCCGACCGTGCTGCCGGGCGTGGTGCCGAACCTGCTCATCAACGGATGCTCCGGCATCGCGGTGGGAATGGCGACTGAAGTCCCGCCGCACAATCTCACCGAGATCTGCGATGCGATCATCCTGGTGATCGACAAGCCCGACACGACGACCGCGGATCTCATCAAGATCGTCAAGGGCCCGGACTTCCCTACCGGCGGCATCATCAACGGGACCCAGGGGATCGTCGACTGCTACACCACCGGCCGCGGTCTGATGAAGATGCGCGCGCGGGTGATCGTCGAAGAAGGGCGCGCCGGCCGCATGAGCCTGGTCGCGACCGAGATTCCGTTCCAGGTCAACAAGTCGGCGCTGCTCGAGAAGATCGCGGACCTGGTTCGCGAGGGGCGCGTGACGGGGATCAGCGATCTGCGTGACGAGTCCGATCGCGACGGCATGCGCATCGTCGTCGAGCTGCGCAAGGACGCGAATCCCAAGGTCGTGCTGAACCAGTTGTTCGTGCACACGCCGCTGCAGACCACGTTCGGCGCGATCATGCTGGGCCTCGTGAACAACCGGCCGCAGGTGCTCACGCTGCGCGCGCTCATCGACCAGTACATCGAGCACCGCCAGGTCGTCGTCCGCCGCCGCACGGAGTTCGACCTCGCCGAGGCCGAGCGCCGCGCGCACATCCTCGAAGGCTTGAAGATCGCGCTCGATCATCTCGACCAGGTGATTGCGCTGATCCGCGCGTCGAAGGACGTCGAGACCGCGCGCACCGGATTGATGACGACGTTCAAGCTCACCGAGATCCAGGCGAGCGCGATCCTCGAAATGCGCCTCCAGCGGCTCACCGGACTCGAGCGTGCGAAGATCGAGCAGGAGTATCTCGAGATCATCCAGTTGATCGAGCAGCTGCGGAGCATCCTCGCAAGCCCGCAGAAGATGCTGGCGATCATCCAGGACGAAGTCCGCAAGCTGCGCGACCGCTTCGGCGACGAGCGCCGCACCCAGATCATCGTCGAAGAGGGCGACATCGGGTACGAAGACACGATCGAGCAGAAGGACATGGTGATCACGGTCTCGCACGCCGGCTACATCAAGCGGCAGGAGGTCACCTCGTACCGCTCGCAGCGCCGCGGCGGCAAGGGCGTGATCGGCGCGCGCACCAAAGAGGAAGACTTCATCGAGCACCTGTTCGTGGCGAACACGCATGCCTATCTGCTGTTCCTCACCGACAAGGGACGCTGCTACTGGCTCAAGGTGCACGAGATCGAATCGGCCGGCCGCATGGCGAAGGGCCGCCCGCTCGTGAATCATCTCGAAGGCATGAGCCGTGACGAGCGCGTGCAGGCGGTGGTCGCGGTCAAGGACTTCGATGACCAGCATTTCCTCGTGTGCGCGACGCGCAAGGGCCTGATCAAGAAGACGCTGTTGTCCGCCTATGGCAACGTGCGCAAGGCCGGGATCAACGCCGTGCTGCTCGAGGACGACGACGCGCTGATCGAGGCGATGATCAGTGACGGCACGCAGGACATCATCCTCGCGAAGAAGAAGGGTCTCGCGATCCGCTTCCACGAGAACGAAGTGCGGGCCATGGGCCGCACCGCGTACGGCGTGAAGGCGGTGACGCTCGACGACAAGGACGACGAAGTCGTGAGCATGGTCGGCGTGAAGCGTCAGGCGACGCTGCTCGCGGTCACCGAGCATGGTTACGGCAAGCGCAGCGAGATCTCGGAATATCGCGTCTCGCATCGCGGCGGCAAGGGCATCATCACCATCAAGACGACCGAACGGAACGGTCAGATCGTGGCCGTCAAGGAAGTCGTCGACGGCGATGAGCTGATGATCATCACGAAGAACGGTCAGATGATCCGCATGCCGGTGGCCGGCATCTCCGTGATCGGCCGCAACACGCAGGGTGTGCGACTCGTGGACCTCAAGCCCGAAGAAGGACAACTGCTTCCCGATACGGTGGCCGGTGTCACGCGCGTGGTCAGTGAAGGCGATGCGGTGGCGGGCGCCGATGACGCCGTCGTCGGCGAAGCGGACGCAGGCACGGAGGGCACCGAAGCGCCCTGATCCCGGAAGTGAGCGAGGGGGCCGGAACAAGGGCCCCCGGTGCTCGGCCCTTGCTTGTGAAAACGTTCACCAGCACGACGCGGGCGGGGTTGCCGGCAACGCCGATGAGCCACATCTCCGAATCCACGGTGCGCCGTCTCTCGCACTACTACCGCGTGCTCGAAGAAGTCGGCGCCGAAGGCAAGCGCATGATCTCCTCGCATCTGCTCGCCGAGCGCGAAGGCGTGACGTCGGCGCAGGTGCGCAAGGATCTGTCGTACTTCGGATCCTTCGGACGCCGCGGGCTCGGCTACAACGTCGCGCATCTGCGCGCGGAGATCCGTACCATCCTCGGCCTCGAGCGGCGCTGGAAGGTTGCGGTGGTGGGCGCCGGACATATCGGCTCGGCGCTGCTCGCCTATCGCGGATTCCTCGAGCAGGGATTCGAAGTCGTTGCGGTGTTCGATCGCGATCCCCGCCGCGTCGGTCTCTCGCTCGGGACGCACGTGGTTCACGACGTCGCCGAGATGCCCGCCATCGCCGCATCGGGCGCGTTCGAGATCGGCGTCATCACCACCCCCGCCGCCGCGGCGCAGGACATCGCCGACGCGCTGACGGCGGCCGGCATTCGCGGCATCCTGAATTTCGCGCCGCGCAAACTGTTCGTCCCGAAGAACGTCACCGTGCGCAACGTCGACATGACTCTCGAATTCGAGAGTCTGTCGTTCGCGCTCGCCGAGGAACGTTCGCCGCGCAAACGCCGCGCGCGCGGCTGAGTCCGGGCGCACCGATGGCGAAGCCGCGCGCGGGCAATCCGGCGATCACCGAGCGCGCGGCGGTCGCGGCCATGCTCGGCGCGACGTTGCTGTGGGGCGGAACGTTCGTCGTGATCCGCGACAGTGTGCGCGCGCTCGATCCGGTGACGCTGGTGTTTCTGCGCTTCACCGCCGCCGCCGTCCTGCTCGGCATCGTCGCCGTACTGCTGCGCCCGCGGTTCGGTCGCAGTGCGTGGATCGGCGGGGCACTGGGAGGCCTGTGTGCCGCCGCCGGATATTTGTGCCAGGCAATCGGACTCCAATCGACCACCGCCGGAACCTCGGCGTTCCTCACCTGCGTGGGCACATTGTTCGCGGCACTTTTCGCATGGCCGCTACTCGCCCAGCGACCGTCGGGACTTCTGCTCGCGGGAATCGCGCTGGCGCTCGCCGGCTCCGCGCTGCTGCCCACCGAAGGCGCACTCAAACTGGGTGCCGGAGAAGTGTGGACGCTGCTGGGCTCGATCGCCTATGCCTTGCAGATCGTCGTGCTCTCGCGATACGCACCGGGTGCCGCACCGATCGCGATCGCGTTCATCCAGACGGCGACGCTGGCGCTCGCGCTCACACCGTTCGTGCACGCGCCCTTCGAAGCACTCGCCGGACTTCAGCGCCCCGACCTCGTGCGCCTCGGTTATCTCGCGGTCGCCGGCAGCACGATCGCGCCCTACCTTCACATCACCGCGCAGCGCGTCCTGCCCGCGGGTCGCATCGGATTGCTATTCGCGCTCGAACCCGTATTCGCGCTCGGGTTCGCGGTGACCATGGGTGGCGAAAGCTTCGCCGGTCCATGGTGGATCGGAGCCGCGCTGATCCTCGCGGGTGTCGCAGGGGTCGAGTTCATCGAGTCCCGCAAGGCCGCGCGATAATTCGCGGCCCGATCAACTCCCCGGCGTCCCGCGAATCATCGAGAGAAACTCGCGTTCCAGTACGGAGACCTCGGCACCGGCACTTCCCCAGGCCGAGCGCTCGAGCGTGCGCGCGACCCGTCCGCGATGCAGCATGACCACTCGATCGCAGAGGCGTTCGATCGTCTCCGTGACATGGCTCGAGAAGAGAACGGCGCATCCTGCCGCCGCGAGCGCACGCACTTCTTCTTTCGCGGCCAGCGCCGCCTCGACGTCGAAGCCTTCGAACGCCTCGTCACACAACAGGACTGCGGGGCGATGGAGCACCGCGGCGAGGAACGACACCTTCTTACGCATTCCATGAGAAAACTGGCGGACCGGTTCGTTCATGCGCTCGCGCAAGCCGAACCGGTCCGCGAGTTCGTGCGTGCGCTTTCGCGCGTCGTTGGGATCAAGGCCGCGCACTCCGGCGACGAACGCCAAGTACTCCTCGGCCGAGAGTTCTTCATAGAATTGCGGTTCCTCGGCGGCATAGCCAAGCCGCTGTTTCGCCGGAATGGGATCGCGCCACAGATCGACGCCCGCGATGTGCACGCTTCCCTGATCCGGCGCCTGCAGCCCGGCCGCCGTGCGAAGCAGCGTGCTCTTGCCCGCGCCATTGGCGCCGAGGAGGCCGACGATCTCGCCGCCGTTGACGACCAGCGAGACGGCATCGAGCGCGCGCAACGTTCCATAGCTGCGGCCGAGATCGGTGAGCTGCATCATCGCTCGGTCTCGAGACGGGCCCAGCGCGGGACGCGGCGCGCGGAGTGGATGACGGCGGTGAACAGCACGACCCACCCCATGAGTGGGATCATGATGCTGGCGGCCATTGCGATCACGAGCGTCAGTGTGAGAAAGCGCTGCGCGACGGGCGCGCTGCCGAGCGTCATGCCGTAGTGGACGCCGAGCAGCGTGATCGCGAGCG
Organism: Candidatus Eiseniibacteriota bacterium; assembly: GCA_031364845.1. GTDB lineage: Bacteria > Eisenbacteria > RBG-16-71-46 > RBG-16-71-46 > RBG-16-71-46 > JANLWX01. Next base: position 12,327 of record JANLWX010000074.1, on the reverse strand, counting down.
TTGCCACGGTGAGCCACACGAGCAACACCCCGAGTGCTGCGGGTGCGAGCGGCCGCGCGGCAATCGCCTGGCCCGCGGCGAGGATGACCGCGAACAGGATCGCGGAGGCGGCGCGGCTCATCCACATCGTACCCGCGCCAAGCGGAAGGCCGTGCAGAACGGAAATGGGATCGGCGCCGGACAGTTCGACGAGGAACTCGGCGAACGTCGTCGCGGCGAGCAGTGCCGCGGCGAATGCGATGAAGCGCAGGCCGGCGACCGAGAACAGTTCGCGCTCGTTCGAGGGCGGCAGCAGCCACACCGCGCACGAGAGGATCACGAGCGCGATCGGCGCCATGAGCCGGACGCGCGAACGCGTGGGACGCGTCGCGAGCGCCACATCTTTATAGAGAAGCGCGACCCACGCGGGCGAGCGCCGCCACCACGCCGCGCGCCGCCGTTCCCGCGCTGCGGTCGCGCGCGCCTCCACGAGCATCGCAAGTGCAGGGTCGAGGGCTCGCTCGGCGGGGCGCATCGAGTGGAGCACCGTACGCTCCGCGAGATAGGTCGCGAGATGCGCGCAGGCCCAGAGTGCCGCGACGAACGCGACGGCCACGACCACTAGCAGCGGAACCGGAACCAGGCCGATCGCTGCGATCACGAATCCCGGCGCGAGCGCAGCTCCAGCCGCCGCGAACAAGCGCGCCTCCCATGCCGCGTGGGTAACCACGTGCGCGGCCGGCAGCGGCAGGGCGAGCCACGCCGGGCCGGGCAGTGTGGATCGCAGCTGGCGCGCATGGCGGCCGGCGATGAGCATTCCGGTGCCAACCGCGATCGCCGCCAGAATCACGGCCACGATCGCCGCGACGGCGAGTGGACCCTGAGCTCTGCGAACGCCGTCGAGCGGAACCCGCGCCTGCCAGAACAGAAACGCCCCGATGAGTGCCACGAGCGACGTGATCTCGACGCGCAGGCGGACGTCGAATTGCGCGAGGCGGCGCCGCACCAGATGCCGGTGCAGGAGCGTGAACGGTGACGCATCATTCGAAGTCGGATTCATGCAGCGGCATCGTACTCAATCGAACGCGCGCATTGCACGCCCGCGCTCCCGGTGGCACCCTGCGCAGCATGCCGATGCGCGCTGCCGTGATCCATAGCTCCGAATATCGATGCGACATCGGGCCGCACGTGTTCCCGATGGACAAATACGATCGCGTGCTGGCCGCGCTGATCGATGCCGGCGCGATCGGCGCTGCCGATGTATCGGCGCCCGTCGCAGCGAGCCGCGACGATCTCCTGCTCGTGCACACACCCGAGTATCTCGACGATCTCGAACATCTGCGCTGGACGCCGCGCACGGTTCCCTCGGAGTTGCCGCTGCAGGACGACATCGTGCGCGCCTACGTGCTCGCCGCCGGGGGCACGACCGTCGCGGCACACGCGGCGCTCGATGGCGGGTTCGGAGTGAACATCGGCGGAGGATTCCATCACGCGTTCGCGGACCACGCCGAGGGCTTCTGCTATCTCAACGACCTCGCGGTCGCGATTCGCGTGCTCCAGCGCGACCACGGCATCGAGCGCGCGGCGGTGGTCGACCTCGACGTCCATCAGGGCAACGGTACCGCGGGCATCTTCGCGGCGGATTCGAGCGTGTTCACGCTCTCGCTCCACCAGGAGCAGAACTACCCGAGCCCCAAGCAGCGCAGCTCGCTCGACATCGGGCTTCCGGACGGTATCGACGATGCCGCGTACCTTGAAGCGGAGAAGCGCGCGCTGGAGAGCGTGTGGGAATTCGCGCCGCAGATCGTGCTCTACCAGGCGGGTGCCGATCCGTATCGCGAGGATCTGCTCGGCGGGCTCGCCCTCACTTTCGAAGGGTTGGAGCAGCGCGACCGGCTGGTGCTCGAAGGCTGTGCGGAACGTGGAATCCCGGCGGTGGTCACGCTCGGTGGCGGTTACGCGCGCGATCGCGCGGACACGGTGCGTATCCACGCCGCGACGTGCCGGATCGCGCTCCAGCTCGCGGCGAACGCCACTCCCGGACGTGCGCGATGATCCGCGCATGGCTGCTCACGAAGGACGGTCTCACGCAGGTGGATCCGGAAACCGCCGCGCGCGAGGCCAAGGACGGACACGGCGTGGCGTGGATGGATTTCGCCGAGGAACCCGAAGGCTGTGCGGATGTCGTGCTCGACCTGCTCGAGATCCATCCCCTGGTTCGCGAGGACATGGTGGTGCAGGCGAACCGGCCCAAGGTGGACAACTACCGCAACTACCTCTATCTCGTGATCCACTCGGCGCGCTGGGACGCCGACCGTCCGGTGCTGCGCGAGATCGACATCGTGCTCGGAGAGCGGTTCCTGATCACCTACCACGACGGCCATCCGCGCGCGATCGACGCCGCGCACGATGTTCTGCCCCGGCGCCCGGATCTTCTGCGCGAGGGTCCGGTCCACCTGCTCCACTTCATCCTCGATACGCTCGTCGATCAATACCTGCCGATCATGGATCGGATCGCCGAGGAGATCGATGAGCTGGAGGAGGTCATCTTCGAGAACGACCGGTCGCCCGTGAACCGGCGCATCCTCACGCTCAAGCGCGGCATGTCGGCTCTGCGCCGCGTCGTGGGGCCCCAGCGCGACACCGTGCTCGCGCTCACGCGCGACGAGTTCCGCCCGATCCCGCCCGAAATGCGGATGTATCTGAGGGACGTCTACGACCGGATGGCGCGGATCAGCGACCTGCTCGATTCGTTTCGCGACGAGACCGCGAGTCTGCTCGAGCTCCACATCTCGGCGGCGTCCAACCGCCTCAACGAGGTGATCAAGCGCCTCACGCTGATCGCGACGATCGGCCTGCCGCTCACGCTCGTGACGGGCTGGTACGGGATGAACTTTCCGTTCCCGGAATATCAATGGGCGCACGGCGCATGGTGGGTGGGCGGGTTGTGCGTGATCTCCGCCGCCATCACGTGGTGGTATCTCAAGCGCAGGAACTGGCTCTAACGTCGAAGCAGATCGGTGAGTAGAAGAGGGAGGGGTCCGTCCCACTCACGCGCGAGAGGGCATCGCCCTGGGCTGGCGATTCGCACGTCTTGCAGCTCCATTCCCGCGTGGCCCGTTCCGGATTCCGGAATCCCTCGCTCGAGATTGCCGGCATTCCTGGACGTCGCAGCGCACGTGCAGCGAACGTGCACTCGGTTCCGGTCGGAAAGCTCCCTGCCAAGGAGTACTTTCTGCCCAGCTGCAGGCCCCAGTGTTGAGCACAGGTCCCGAAGCTGTCAAGGATTGGATTCGCTCGGCCAGGAATCTTGCACGCCGCGGCACGCGCCGCGGCGATTTCAGTTTCCGCCGGACGGTGTTTTCGTCGGCGTGGAAGGCCCGATGACTCCGGTCGCGGGCCCCAGCACTTCGAGCGACATGTCGTCGTAGTACACGCGCCCCGCGGACGGCGTCGTATAGAGGAACCACGCCCACACGGAGTACGTGTCCTCGGGCACATCGGCTTCGAACACGGTCTTCGTCCACGGCGTGTTCAACGAGAACTGTTCCCAGCCCGGAACCGCCTTGGCTTCCCGGAGCCCGTGGAAGTACAGCTTCAGGTAGGCCGAGGTCTTCAGGCTGTCAGTCCTCACCCACGCCGACAGCCGGATCCGTTTGCCGGCGAGCTGGCGATTGCACAACACCTGGCACGCGCCGGCGCGCGATTGGATGATGCCCATCGAGCCCTCGAGCCGTACCGACGCCTTGCCCGTGTGGGCGACGGTCTCGTCGCGCGCCACCTCGAGGCCGTCGAACGGAGGCATCGAGTACTCCCACGCGTTGCCGCCCTCCTCGAATCCGGGGTCGGCGAGCAGGTTCGTGTTGAGCGGAATCGGATCCGGGGGTAGCGCGGTTTCGAGCGTGAGGCTCGCGTCGTCGAAGATCACCTGGCCCGTGCCGAGCAACCCGCTGCGCACGTACAGCATGTTGACGGTGGGCGGAACGAACACGCGGACCTCACGCTTCACCCAGTCACTCTGATTCTCGGAGAACTGCAGGCGCTTCCAGCCGAGATCGAGCACCGGATCGTCGATCCTCGTGATCTTGAGCTTGCGCAGCGCTTCGTCGCGATCGATACCCCAGACCGCCGCCATCTTGGATGCCGTGTCGCGGTACGCCTGCAACAGGATGTAGGCGCGGCCCTCGAGCCCGTTTGCGCGCGACCAGATCGTGAACACCGCGTCCTTCCCCCAGGCTTCGGGCCCGACCGGAATGGACTGGCTCCAGTTGTAGGCCATCGGAATCCGGGTGCTGACGTTGGCCACGTTGACCGAGTAGCTGCCCCCGTGCGCCACCATCGTGTCGCGGCCGAAGAACACCGAAGGCAGGCCGGTGCGCGAGGTGTCCCACCCGGCAGCCATCCATGCGTGATCGCGAACCTGCTCCTCGAACCCGGGGTTCTTCAGCAGGTTGGTCGCGGCAAAGCAAGGGGCTGCGGCACACAATGCGAGCGCGAGGCTCAAGACAAACGCTCGGGCCGGGTTCTTCGACATCGGCATGGAGTTCCTCGGGGAAGGGTCGTCGGCAAGTGCGGCCATCGGGGAGCGGACGGGTGAAGAAGTATCCCGACTGAGCCATCACAGAGCAAGCGGATTCAGCCGGTTGCGGCGTTTCCGATACGTGCCTAGAGTGCCTTTTCACACCTGCTTGACGGCCCCGGACAAACTCGACCATGTGGTTCTTCACTTCCGACCTGCACGGCCAGGGTGCGCTCTACGAACAGCTGCTCGCGATCGGCGCCGCGCACCGGCCCCGTGCGATCCTGATCGGCGGCGACCTCGGGCCTCACGCCGCGGGCGCTTCCGGCATCCGCCGGCAGCGCGTGTTTCTGCAGGGGCTGTTCGTGGAATTCGCGCGCCGTCTTCACGACGCCAGCCCCGAAACGCGGTTGTCGGTCATGATGGGCAACGACGACTGGGCGTCGAACGCCGATTGCCTCGAGGAACACCACGGTACGTTGTGGTTCGCGCTGCATGGACGCGCGGTCGAGATCGAGGGCACCGTGGTCGCGGGGTCGTCGTTCGTCCCGATCACTCCGTTCGGGATCAAGGACTGGGAGCGATGGGAGGATGGCAACGACGAGCAGCCCGCGCGGCTCGACGGCTGGATCAGCCGCGATGGCGAGGCGGTGGCTCACCGCTTCGATCCGGCGGCGCGCGCGCCGACCATCGCCGATGCTCTTGGTGCGCTGCCGCTCGGGTCCGACGCTTCCGCGGTCGTGCTGGTGACGCACTCTCCTCCGCGGGAGACGAACTGCGACCAGATCGGCGCCGGCCAGCACGTCGGCTCGCGCGCGATTCGCGCGTTCATCGAGCGCCGCCAGCCCCGGATCGTTCTCAGCGGCCACATCCACGAGTCTCCGCGCATCGCGTCGTTCCGCGACCGGATCGGCGACACCACGGTCGTGAATCCGGGGCAGTTCGGGACCTCGCGGCTGTGCGGCGTGTGGTTCGACCCGGCGCATCCGGGCGAGACCCTGCGACACACGGTGTTCGAATGACGCGGCTGGGGCGCGTTTCGCGGCCGTGATACGCTGATCGCGCTCACCCGAGTCCGTCCCGCCCGAGGTCATCCTTGAACCTGCGAACCTTGCTGCTCGCGGCACTCCCGCTGCTCGCTGCCGTCACGGCCCATGCCGCCCCGCCCAAAGCGAAGGGCATCGAGTGGCTGGCGTGGGACGCGGGCCTTGCGCGCGCGGCCGCGGCGGACCGGCCGGTGCTCGTCGATGTCTACACCGATTGGTGCGGCTACTGCCGCAAGATGGACCGCGACGTCTACGCGCGCGACGACGTGCGCGAGTTCCTCGCGCGGCGTTTCGTGACCGTCAAGATCGACGCCGAATCCTCGAAGCCCGCGACGGTCGGTGGGAAGCGGCTCACCGAGAGCGCGGTCGCATCGCGATTCCGCGTGACCGGCTATCCGACCACGGTGTTCCTCAAGCCCAACGGCGACCACCTCGTGAACGTGCCGGGCTACATTCCCGCGGACCGGTTCCTGCTGCTGCTGCGCTACATCGGGGACGGTCACCTCGAGCGGGGCGTATCGTTCGACGACTTCGTCGCGAAGGCGGGCGCGAACACCAGGTGACCGCGCCCGTGTCCGTGGCTGCGGCGCCCTCGATCTTCGATGAGGGGCGCATGATGGCGATCGACGTCGAGACCACCGGCTGGAGTGCCGCCGACGGCCATGTGGCAATCGAAGTCGCGTGCGTGACGATCGAACGCGGTGCGATCATCGACACGTGGGCGAGCTTCGTGAATCCGAGGCGGCCGGTGCCGTCATCGGCGCGCGAGGTTCACGGGATCGACGCCGCGATGCTCGAGGGTGCGCCGGATCCGGCGGTCGTCGCGAAGGAGTTGCGCGAACGGTGCGCCGACTTTCCTCTGGTGATGCATCATGCGTCGTTCGATCTCGGATTCCTGCGGCCGATGCTCCGCGAAGCGGGGGTGCCGCCGTTCTACAATGCGGTCGTGGACACACTCGGCCTCGCGCGGGGATTGTTCGGTTCGGGTACCAACGCGCTCGGACAACTGCGCGCGGCACTCGGACTCGAGCCCGAGATCGAGCACCGCGCCGCGGGCGATGCGCGGACGACCGCGCGCGCCTTGCTGGTACTCGCTCGGCGCTGGGAGCGTGAGCGTGGCGTGCGTTCGGTTGCGGAACTCGCGGCGGCAAGCCAGGACATGCTCCGGGCCGCCCCGCGCCGCGGCGATTCGAGCGAAGACTTCGCGGCACCTGTGCGGACACCGACATTCTGACCGGCTCGCGAATGCGACCGGAACCTGGTGATGGACGAAGCGGCGCTCGCCGCGTGGAGGCATCGATGCAACTCGCGGAACCCATCGACATAGGACAGATGGCGCCGGACTTCACACTCAAAGGTCCGGGCGGCATGCCGATCACGCTCTCGGAATATCGCGGAAGCAAGAACGTCATCCTCGTGTTCTTTCCGCTCGCGTTCTCCCCGGTGTGCTCGCACCAGTTGCCGCAGATGGACCAGGACATGGCGAAGTTCGACGAAGTCGATGCCATCGTGCTCGGTGTCAGCGTCGACAGCCACCATTCGAACAAGGCGTTCGCCGAACGACTCGGTCTGTCGTTCCCGTTGCTGTCCGATTTCCATCGGGAAGTCAGCGCGGCATACGGCGTGCTCAACGAGGAGCGCGCCACCAGTCGACGCGCGCTGTTCGTGATCGACAAGCAGGGCCGCATCGCCTATCGCGACGTCAGCGCCAATGCGGGCGACATCGCGCAGATCCCCGGCAGCACGGGCGCCATCGCCGCGTTGCGCGCGCCGAACGCCTGAGGACCGAACCGCGCCGGTGAAAGCCGGCGCCGGTCACGCAAGCCGATGAAGCCTCCCATTTCGATCCTCGTCGTCGAGCCGCCGGGCGATGCGAATCGATCGCTGCTCGCCTTCCTCGCCGCGCACGGTTTCGATCCGATTCCGGCCCGCGACGGCGGGACTGCGTTCAACGTTCTCGCCGCGCGTCCGGTGGACTGCCTGCTGGCCGAGTGGCGCACTCCGCAAGTCGACGGACTCTCGCTGGTGCGCGAGGCGCTCCAGCGCCATCCCGGCGTGTGCGCGGTGGTGATCACGGAAGCGGGCGATCGCGAGGCGGTGGTCGAAGCGCTGCGCGAGGGCGCGCACGATGTGGTCGCGCGACCGCTGCACTTCGATCAGTTGCTCGCGGTGCTCGGACGCGGGCTCGAACATCAGGCGCTCGCTGCGCGCGCAAGAGAGCTCGAAGAGCAACTCGACGAGCGCCTGGCGCTGGACCGGATCGACGGCAGCTCGCCCGCGATTCGCCGCGTGATGCAGCAGGTGCGCAGCATCGCCGCGACGCGCTCGACCGTGTTGATCGAAGGCGAACGCGGAACCGGAAAAGAGTTCGTCGCCCTCGCGATCCACCGCAACAGTCCGCGCCGCCACGGGCGCTTCGTCGCGGTCCCGTGCGCCGCGCTCGCCGAGGGCCTGCTCGAGGGCGAGCTGTTCGGCCACGAGCCGGGACCGCTCACCGGCGCGAGCGTGCTCCACCGCGGCCGGTTCGAGGACGCCGATGGGGGCACACTGTTTCTCGACGAGATCGGGGACTTGCCGCCGACGTTGCAGGTCAAACTCGTGCGCGTGCTGCAGGACCGCGCGATCGAGCGCCTCGGAGGGAAGGACGCGGTGCGCATCGACGTGCGTCTGATTGCGGCCACGAGCCGCGACCTCGCGGCCGAGGTCGCGGCAGGGACGTTTCGCGAGGACCTGTTCTTCCGTCTCAATGTCGTGCACGTCCAGGTGCCCGCGCTGCGCGAGCGGCGCGAAGACATTCCGCTGCTGGTCCGCGCGTTCATCGAAGAGTCGAATCTCACGCACGGCCGCCAGGTGTCGGGTGTCACGCGCGGCGTGCTGGAGCAACTCGCGCGTCACGCGTGGCCGGGCAATGTCCGCGAGTTGAAGGCCACGATCGCGGGCATGGTCGCGGGTTCCGAGGGGCGCCGGCTGCTCGACATCTCCGACATGCCCGAAGGCATTCGACAGACCGGCGGGGATCCGCGGCCGCTCGAGGTCGCGGTTGGGATGACGGTCGCCGAGGCGGAACGCCAGCTCATCGAAGCCACGCTCGCCCACCTGAACGGGGACAAGCCGCGCGCCGCGGCGATGCTCGGGATCGGATTGCGCACTCTGTACCGGAAGATCCACGAGTACGGGCTGCTCTGACGCCCGGATTCCCGGCCCGGCGGAGGATCTCCAGAAGGCTCCGCTCTCGAATTTCATCCCGCACTCAAGCGCTCGGACCACGCCGCCGATACCCGACGGTGAACGCGTCCAACCACCCGAGCGAGCCATGACCCTGCCGATCTCCGACGACGATGATGTGATGCCGCCCGCGAGCGGCGGACGACCCGACTGGCTCGTCGATACCGACCAGGATCTCGGCCAGGTTGCTCCGCGGCCTGCCGCGCCGCCCGCCGCTTCGCGTCCGCCCGTGCCGTTGCCGACCACGGCGCGCCCGGCGGCTCCACCGCCGCCGTCCGCTTCAGCTCGCGCCGAAGGCCTCGTTCGGCACTCGACCCCAGATGTTCCACTGCCCCCGCCATCGACCGAGTGGGAGCATCGGGGCTACGAGCCGACATCGCTGCATGCCGCTGCGCAATCGCCGCGAACCACACCCTTGTCGGCGCATGCAGCGCCCTCCACGCCTCGCACGGAGGTCACGGCACCGGCGGCTTCCGGTGAGAACTCCACGATCTCCGAATCGCGTGAAGAGCCGGCGGCAGGAGTGACCGGTGCCGTATGGACCGCGGCCGCGAGCAGCATTCCCTCTTTGCGTGCGCGCCGCCGCACCGTCGTCGCAGACGACCCGGTGTCCGACGACCAGTGGGAGGAGGAGGACAAGTTCAGCGCTCCCCGGCAGGTGGCCGCAGAGCATGCGGCGCCTGTCGTATTGGAGCGCCGTCCGGATTACTTTGCCGTGACGATGAAGCAGTTCGCGCGTATCCCGCTTCCGGTGTACGCCGTCCTCGCGGGCGTCGTGGTGGCCGTGGTCGTTGCGGTAGGGATGATGCAGCCCAAAGAGGAGTTCACCTCGATCCGCCACATCAAGACGCATGCGCGGGAGATGGACGGCCAGCTGGTGAACATTCGTGGCACCGTGGGCCAGAGCTTCCCCGTGGGCGGAGGTTTTGCGTTCTACCTCCATCAGAAGCGCGACACGATCGTCGTGTTCACCCGCAATGGGAGCCCGATCGAGCGCAAACGTGTCGAGCTGAAGGGTACGGTCAGCACCGGGTATCTCGACGGCGCCGCCCGCGCGGCGATCTTCGAAGCACCTCCGACCCCGAGCTGATTCCGGGCCATTAGCGCCCGATCCCGGCGCCCGCCGGGGGCTTTCTTCCGGATTCAACCGGCGACTTGCGCCTCTGGCGCCGTCTCGACTAGAGTGCCAATCGAGCTGTGCCATTTGGGCAACGACGGAAACGGCGGCGCCTGAGCGCGCTCGAGCATGCCGGGTCGCGAGCTTCCCAGACAATTGCCATTGAAGCATCTGGGTCCTGCCAAGCGATCGAGGTCACTCGATCTCGTCACGCCGAATCCGATCACCCGCACAGCATGCAACCACTCACCACACAGTCCCATCGCCCATCCCGGGCGCATGAGCTGAGGAGGTAGTCATGAATGTCCGGCCTCTGGCGGACCGTATTCTGGTCCGTCGTATCGAGGAGAAGGAGACCATCCGCGGCGGCATCATCATCCCCGACACGGCGAAAGAGAAGCCCCAGGAGGGCGAAGTCGTCGCCGTCGGACCCGGCAAGCTCACCGAAGACGGCAAGCGGATCACCCTGGAAGTGAAGAAGGGCGACCGGATCCTGATCGGCAAGTACAGCGGAACCGACGTCAAGATCGACGGGACCGAGTACACGATCCTTCGCGAAGACGACGTTCTCGGAGTGCTCAGCACCGAGAAGAAGTAACAACGAACTTTTCGCGACGCCCTGGGGCCATCGAGCTCCGGTGCCGCGTTCTCTTTTAGGAGGAATCATGGCTGCGAAGCAGTTGCTTTTCAGCGAGCAGGCCCGCCAGGAGATTCTCGCGGGTGTCGAGTTGCTCGCCAAGGCAGTGAAGGTCACGCTCGGACCGCGCGGGCGCAATGTCGTTCTGGACAAGAAGTGGGGCTCGCCGACGGTCACCAAGGACGGCGTGACGGTCGCGAAGGAAATCGAGCTCGAGGAGCCGTATCGCAACATGGGCGCGCAGATGGTGCGCGAAGTGGCGTCGAAGACGTCGGACGTCGCCGGTGACGGCACGACGACCGCGACGGTGCTGGCCGAGGCGATCTTCAAGGAAGGCCTGAAGAACGTCACCGCCGGCAGCTCGCCGATGTACATCAAGCGCGGCATCGACAAGGCCGTCGCCGTGGTCGTCGAAGAGCTGAAGAAGCTCAGCAAGCCGGTCAAGGAGAACAAGGAGATCCAGCAGGTCGCGACGATCTCCGCGAATTCCGACACCGTGATCGGCAAGATGATCGCCGACGCGATGGACAAGGTCGGCAAGGACGGCACGATCACCGTCGAGGAAGCCCGCTCGGTCGAGACCACGCTCGACGTGGTCGAAGGCATGCAGTTCGACAAGGGCTACATCTCGCCGTACTTCGTGACCGAGAAGGAGTCGATGGAAGCCGTGCTCGAGGACGCTTACATCCTTCTCTACGAGAAGAAGCTCTCGAACATGAAGGACCTGCTTCCGATCCTCGAGAAGATCGCCCAGAAGGGCAAGCCGATGCTGATCGTGTCGGAGGACGTCGAAGGCGAGGCGCTCGCGACGCTGGTCGTGAACAAGCTGCGCGGCACGCTCGCCGTGTGCGCGGTGAAGGCGCCGGGCTTCGGTGATCGCCGCAAGTCGATCATGGAAGACATCGCCGTTCTCACCGGTGGCAAGCTGATCACCGAGGATCTCGGCATCAAGCTCGAGAGCATCAAGATCGAGGATCTGGGACGTGCGAAGCGTCTGGTCGTCGACAAGGAAAACACCACCATCGTCGAAGGCTACGGCAAAAAGCCCGACATCCAGGGCCGCATCGCGCAGATCAAGCGTGAGATCGAAGACACGACCTCCGACTACGATCGCGAGAAGCTGCAGGAGCGTCTGGCGAAGCTCGCGGGCGGTGTCGCCGTGATCAACGTCGGTGCCGCGACCGAGACCGAGATGAAGGAGAAGAAGGCGCGTGTCGAAGACGCCCTGCACGCGACGCGTGCGGCCGTCGAAGAAGGCATCGTTCCGGGCGGCGGCACGGCATACATCCGCTGTCTGCCGGCGCTGGAACTGCTGCTCGCGAAGCTGGACACCGACGAGAAGGTCGGCGTGCAGATCGTGAAGCGCGCACTCGAGCAGCCGCTGCGCACGCTGTGCGAGAACGCCGGACTCGAAGGTTCGGTGGTCGTCGGCAACGTGAAGGGTCACAAGAAGGCGGTCGGCTTCGACGTCGACAAGGAGCAGTACGTCGACATGTTCGAAGCGGGAATCATCGACCCGACCAAGGTGTCCCGCACGGCCCTCCAGAACGCAGCATCGGTAGCAAGCCTGTTGCTCACGACCGAAGCGATCGTGACGGAGATTCCGGACAAGAAGCGGTCGGGATCGCCCCAGGGCGGAGCCGGCGGCGGCGGTGGCTACGGCGGAGAAGACTTCTAGGCTCACAGACGCTTCACGCATCGATGCGATCCGGGTGGTGGCGAAAGCCGCCACCCGTTCGTGTGGGTACGCCCGGCATGGGCACGGACCAGGAGGTGGAAGTCCTCCCGGGAACTTGGTCACAGG
>JANLWX010000058.1:0-50494 GCA_031364845.1 Candidatus Eiseniibacteriota bacterium | reverse complement strand
CGATCGGGGCTGTGCGGGCATCCCTGGAGGTCGTTTCCACGAACTGACTCCGCGAAAGCTGCCGGGGGGCCGAAACGACCCCGGCAGCACAGCGGTCAGTTCACTTGCTAAACGCGGTCACTTCATTTGCGTTTAACAGCGCGAAGTCCGCCCGCCGAACCCTCAACCCTGGCCCTTCCATGAACCGCGCACGAACAGTCCGGGTCAGGGCAACCCGCGCCGCCGGCGCCACGCCCACTCGAGACTCAGAGCCGCGACGATCAGCGCGAACACCCACGGCGACTCCCACAGCCGCAGCGAATTCGTGCGTTCGCGCCCCAGACGCCGCATCTCGAGCGGCGCTCCGCGGCCGAGGTCCGAGGCCTTCAGCACCTGTCCCCCGGAGGCGCGCGCGACCGCGGCGAGGGCGGCGCTGTCGGGCAGGGTGCGCGACTGTTCGAGGCTCCAGCGATCGACGGCGAGTTCGCTCGTCGCGCGGCCCAGCTCGCGGCCGCCTCGTGTCGCGCGCGCGGTGACGCGGTAACGGCCCGGAGCGAGGTCCTCGAGATTCGCGACGTAGCTGCCGGGGCTTCCCGCGGCGTACGTGATGGGGCGTGTGCGCCCCGCGGCATCGCGCAGTTCACCCTCGACGCTCGCGCCCGCGACCGGACGGAATGCTTCATCCTGGAGTGTGGCGAACACGCGCGTGGGCTCGCCGGCGGAGGTGAGCCAGCGCTCGGGGCGAACGCGCAGCGGTTCGCCCTGCACCGGCTCCGCGAGCGCGCGCACCAATCCGCGCCACAGCCGCCGTCCGCGCTCGCCGGACAGTTCGTCGGTGCCCGACAGCGACCAGCGCCAGATACCTGTGCCGTTGACGATCAGCGCCTGGCCACGGCCGATGCGGCGCACCAAGAGGAGCGGCGGACCTTTGCCGGCACTGCGCACCAGCACGCGATCGCCGGCGCCCGCGGCGATCGGTGCGAGATCCTCGAGGGGCGCCGCCGCGCGCCACGCGCGCTCGCCGCGCGCGGGATCGTCGTCCCACATCACGAGGTCGCGCGCCTCGGCAACCGGTTCGGGTGAAGCCATCGGCGTCATGGCACCGGCATCGGTCGCGAACGCGAGATCGCGCGCGAACGCGCCGCTCCGCAGGCGCGCCACGCCGGGAGCCGGTCCGCCGAACGCGAGCACCGCCCCGCCATTGGCCACGAACGCGCGCAGCGCCTGATCGAACGCCGGCGACACTTCACCCGGTGCCACCGCATCGAGCACCACGACCGCCTGGCCCCGCAGCGTTTCGGGACCCGGCCCCGCGGCGCGCGCGCGGCCGAGAGCGGCCCAGCCGTCGCGGCCGCGCACCCACGAGCTGACCGCGAGACTCGAGTCGCCGAGCAGCGCACGGCGAACGAACGCAAAGTCCCAGTTGAGCCCGCCCGAGATCAGCACCACGCCGAGCTTGGACGGCGCGACCTCGACCGCCACCTGGCGCGCGTTGTTCGCGGTCGTGATCTCGCCCGCCAGCGAATCCACGCTTGCGGTCCACACCGCGAGCCCCGGCGAGAGCGGTGTCACGCGGAACTCGGCGAGCGCTTCGGCGCCCGAGCCGGGCGCGGCCACGGTCGCGCGGCCCAGCTCGCGATCGCGATCGCGCAGCACGACCGGGATCGCGGTGCCGCGCGGCTCGGTGGTGGTGACGCGCGCGCGCACCAGCATCGGACGCCCGACCTGTGCGGTGCTCGAGGCATCGATGCCGGCGACCGCACGATCGATGGCGCCGGGTTCTCCGATCACGACCACGTGCACGGGAAGCCCGAGCGCGCGCGCGGCTTCGACCGGATCTGCGCCCGCGTTCACGGCGCCGTCGCTCACCACCACGACCGCTCCCGCCTGCTCGGCATCCGCCGAGCGCGCGAACGCCGACAGCGCATCACCGAGTGCGGTCGATCCCGGCTGCACCGAGCGCGCGGAATCCGCACCCAGCCGTCCCGCGAACGGCAGGATCGTCGCGTTGCGGCCGGTGCGGCGAAGTTGTTCCGCCGCACGGTTGGCGACGTTCGCGCGCGATTCGCCGCCCGCCACGGCCGGCAGCTCCATGCTGCCCGAGCGGTCTTCCAGCACCACGAGCCGTCCGCCAGAGCCTTCGATGCGTTCGAGCACCGGCTGCGCGAGCAGCCACAGCAACGCCGCGAGGGCCGTGATCCGCAACGCCGGCAGCGCGCCGCGCGCGAACGCGGGCAGCGGCGGAATCACGAACCGGTACACCCACAGCCCGAGCACCACGACGGCGACCGTGCCGAGCGCGAACAGGATCCATGGAATGTTCGGGGCGAGGTGAATCGAGAAATTCAACCGGAACTCGATCGAGGAGTGGGGCGGCGAGCCGACGTGCCGCGGCAGTACCGGGATGAGCGGATTCGCGGACCCGCCGCCGGTTCGCCCGAGACATTAGAGAGGGGTGCAGCACGGGGGCAAGTGCCGGCGGCCCGGCGCGGGGGTTCGCGACCTCAGCGCCGCGAGGTTGTCCGAAGCATGTGAATCGGGCTCGAACCGAAACTAAAGGCTACTGGGCGCCCCAGCGCACGTCACCGACGACGCGTCCCTGCTGGCGCGCGTTGCCCGTCATGACCTTGAGGTTGTACCAACCCAGCGCCACCACGTGCAGCACCGTCGCCGACAACAACGCGCCGAGGGCGATCTGCGTGAGCGGCAGCAGCACCGCGGCGCGCGGCGTGTTGATCGCATGCAGCAGCACCAGCAATCCGATGAGCGTCGCCATCATGACGCCGGTGAGGCGTCCGAAGCCCGTCGCCTGGATGCGAACCGGGCCGAGGAACAGGTAGATGCACGATCCACCGACGAGCAGGATGCCGTAGCGAAGCAACGCGACTCCGAGCACCCACGGATCGAGCAGGTCCGCGAACACGAGCCCCGCGAACATCGCGACGCTGAACACGATGTCGACGAGCGGATCGAGCACGGTGCCGAGGCGCGTGATCTGATTCCAGCGGCGCGCGATCCAGCCGTCGGCGATGTCGGTCAGAGCCGCCACGACGAACGTGCCGAACGCGAGCGCGAAGTGTCGCTCGGCGAGGAACAGGACGATGCCGGGCACGAGTGAGACGCGCAGCAACGTGAGCACGATCGGGATGTTGATCGCGGACAGCGGGTAGTTGTCGCGATCGCGCAGTGCACCCACATAGATCGTGACCAGCGCGAACGACGGCAGGATCCACATGGAAGTATGGAGGAAGAAGTCGTAGGCGAGTGAACGGTCGTAGGCGAGCGCCATCAGAATCGAGGCGACGAACGCGGCGGCGAAGAACAGCAGCGCCACGCTCCAGATCGATCGGACCGCACCCGGATTCGCGACGATGTGTTCGCGCGCGCGGCCAGCGGAGCGGCGCGCATAGCGCAGCAGCCCGAACGGCGAAAACCGGTCGCGTCTCAGCTCTTCGAGAAACTCCTCGACGAACACAGCGGCCCTCCGGGAAGCCGAGTTCGGAACTCGGCTCGCGTTCGTCGCACACCCGGTGCGGGCGCGCGGATCAACGAGACCGCGAAGATAGTCGTGCCGGAGGAGGGCGGGCAAGCCGTGGTGAGTTCGCGCGCGTTGCCGACGTGCCGCTTGCTCCGCCACCCGTGCGCGTCGCATCCTGCCCGGATGGCCCGTGAACGACCGTCCCGACCCGCGCGATTACCCGCGACGGCAGTAAAATCGGCGCCCGGCGCCGTGAACGGACGCGGCGGCTCCGGGCGTCCGCGAGCCCGCGTTCCTCGGAGCGTCGCTATTGCGATCGTGATCGCCCTGACGCTCGGTGCTGCGTGGAGTGTCGCGCGCCTTCGCGATCGCCCCGCGCCTTCTGCTCCTGCGGTCGATACGTCGCTGACCGCACTCGATCTGCCGTCGCTCAATCAGCGCGCGATCGCACTGGTCGAGTCCCATCGCTTCGTCGAGAGCCTCCCCTACTTCCGCCGCGAGTTCGAGCTGCTCGAGCAGCCGGTGTGGGGACTCCATCACGACTTCGGCACCGTGCTCAACAACGGTGCGTTTCAGACGCGCCGGCTCCGCGGCCTCACCGTCCCCGCGACGCGCGGCACGATCGAGCGCGTCGCCCTGGTGCGCGAGGCGCTCGCAGAAAACGATCGGGCCGCGCGGCTGGCAGAGTCACCGCCCGATCGGGCGCGCGTCGGCGAACGCCGTGCTCATGTGCTGTGGCTGTGGGGATTTCGCTGGGATGGCGTGAAGGCCTATCGCACCGCGCTCGATGCGCTGCCCGGCTCACGGGCGGTCGCCGGCCGCCTCGAATTGCGCATCGCGCAGATGCGCGATCCTGTACACGTGACAGTAGAGGACGAGGTGCCCTGAATTCGTGAAGCGCCGGTTCCCGCGCCTCAGCCGCCCCACCGCACGCGCGCGATCGTCCACAGGATCTTGGTCCCGGCGCCCCATACGCCGCGCAATGTTCCCGATACTTTCGAGACGCCGAGTCGCCGGCGCCGGTAGCGCACCGGAACTTCCGTGCACGCAAGCTCCGCGCGCAGCGCGCGTGCCTGCATCTCGACGGTCCAGCCGTAATCGCGATCGCGCATGCCGAGCCGTTCGAGAGCATCCCAGCGGATCACGCGAAATGGACCGAGGTCGGTGAAGCGTCCGCCGAACAGCGCGCGCATCAAGAACGCGGCGAGCACGTTGCCGAAGTGCTGGACCGGCGTGAGCGCGCCGGCTTCGCGCTCACCGAGCACGCGGGATCCGATCACGAGTTGGGCTGTGCGGTCGGCGATCGGTCGGAGCAGGACGCCGAGTTCGGAAGGGTCATCGCTGCCGTCGGCATCGAGGAACACGACAGCGTCGGGTGGATGCGCGCGCAGGTGCGCGATGCCGGCGAGGCAGGCGGCGCCGTAGCCGCGGCGGGGCTCGGTGACGACGGAGGCGCCGGCTTCGCGCGCCACTGATGCCGTGCGGTCGGTGGAGCCGTTGTCGACCACGACGAACTCGCGCACGCGCCAGCGATCACCTTGGCGCGGCACGGCGGCGAGCACGCCCGGAAGTGCCGCTTCTTCATCGAGCGCCGGAAGGAGGATCGCGACGTTGAGAATCGACTGCGCCGTGCCGGTCGCGGAGCGTCCGGGAATTTGCGATCCCGTCATCGTCTCCTTAGGGGGCGGGCGGGCGGCGGACCTCGCTCGATGACGTCAACTGTCCGCGGGGAGAGTCGCCTCGCGCCGGAAAGAAAAATCCGGGCCGGAGATAAAGACCTCCGGCCCGGATTTCAACGCTGATCACTCGTCGCGGCCTTGTCGCGCACCGCAGCCTGAGCGGCCGCGAGACGCGCGATCGGCACCCGGAACGGCGATGCCGAGACGTAGTCGAGGTTTGCGGTGTGGCAGAACTCCACGCTTGCCGGATCGCCGCCGTGCTCGCCGCAGATGCCGACTTTGAGCTTGTTACGGGTCGCGCGTCCGCGCTCGACGGCCCAGGTCATGAGCGCGCCGACGCCTTCGACGTCGAGCGACACGAACGGATCCTGCGGCAGGATCTTGCGGTTGACGTATTCCGGCAGGAACTTGCCGGCATCGTCACGCGAGAATCCGTACGTCATCTGCGTGAGGTCGTTGGTGCCGAACGAGAAGAACTCCGCCTCCTCGGCGATACGGTCCGCGGTCACCGCGGCGCGCGGAACTTCGATCATCGTGCCGACCAGGTACTCGATCTTCACGCCCTTCTTCTCCATCACCTCGGTTGCCACGCGGCGCACGAGTGCGGCCTGATCGCGCAGCTCGGAGACTGCGCCCACGAGCGGGATCATGATCTCGGGGATCACCTTCACGCCCTTGGCGGTCGCCTCGGCGGCGGCTTCGAAGATTGCCCGAGCCTGCATCTCGGTGATCTCGGGATACGTGATGCCGAGCCGGCATCCGCGATGTCCGAGCATCGGATTGAACTCGTGGAGTTCCTCGACGCGCTCGAGCAGTTCGGGCATGCCGCGTTTGAGCCCCGCGACCGTGAGCCGGTAGCGCTTCGCCATCTCGCGCTTGTCGGCGAGCGGGGCGCGGGACAGCCGCGCGATGTCGACCATCAGATCTTCACGCTTGGGCAGGAACTCGTGCAGCGGCGGATCGAGCGTGCGGATCGTGACGGGGAATCCGTCCATCGCCATGAACAGCCCGCGGAAGTCGGCGCGCTGCATCGGCAGCAACTTGGCGAGCGCACCACGGTAGTTTTTGAGCGGCTGCGCCAGGTCGCGCTTGAGTGCGGTGATCTCGGCACGCAGGCGCTTCGCTTCGCTGCCCGAAGCGCTCTGCTGCGACTTCGCGAGCTCGGCGATGCGGGCCTCGAGCGATTTCACGCGCGGCGCGGCCATGATCATCTGCACCACGAACGGCAGCCGCTTCTCGTCGAAGAACATGTGCTCGGTGCGGCACAGCCCGATGCCTTCGGCGCCGAACTCGCGCGCCTTCTTCGCGTCGCGCGGCACGTCCGAATTCGAGCGCACCTTCAGCCGGCGGAAGCGGTCGGCGACTTCCATGAACTCGCCGAACTCGCCGCTGACTTCGGCGTCGATGGTCGGCACTTCGCCGAGCAGCACGCGTCCGGTCGAGCCGTCGAGCGCGATCCAGTCGCCTTCCTTGATCACGCGATGCTCGACGGTCATCGTGCGCGCCTTGTCGTCCACGCGGATCGCCGACACACCGGAAACGCACGGCTTGCCCATGCCGCGCGCGACGACCGCGGCGTGCGAGGTCATGCCGCCGGTCGCGGTCAGGATGCCCTGTGCCGCGTCCATGCCGTGGATGTCGTCGGGCGTGGTCTCCTTGCGCACCAGGATCACGCGCTCCTTCTTGCCGCGCTCGGCGGCGGTGTCCGCGTCGAACACGGCCTTGCCGACCGCCGCACCCGGAGAGGCCGCGAGTCCGGTCGCGATCACGACCACCTTGGCCTTGGGATCGAGGCGCGGATGCAGAAGCTGATCGAGTGACGCAGGCTCGACGCGCAGCACCGCTTCTTCGGCGGTGATCAGGCCTTCCTTCATCATGTCGACCGCGATCTTGACCGCGGCCTGCGCGGTGCGCTTGCCGTTGCGCGTCTGCAGCAGATACAGCTTGCCTTCCTGAATCGTGAACTCGAAATCCTGGATGTCGCGGTAGTGCTTCTCGAGCCGCGTCGTGATCTCCCGCAACTGGCGATAGACGTCCGGCATCTCCTTTTCGAGCTTGTCGATCGGCTGCGGTGTGCGCACGCCGGCGACGACGTCCTCGCCCTGCGCGTTCACGAGATACTCGCCGTAGAAGTGGTGCGCGCCGGTCGAGGGGTTGCGCGTGAAGCCGACTCCGGTGCCCGAGGTGTCGCCGAGATTCCCGAACACCATCGCCTGCACGTTGACGGCGGTGCCGATGTCGTCCGGAATCCGATTCTGGCGCCGGTAGTAGATCGCGCGATCGTTGTTCCACGACCGGAACACCGCGTCACGCGCGAGCGCGAGCTGCTCGTGCGGATCCTGCGGGAAGTCACGTCCGCCGCGCTGGCGCACCAGCGCCTTGAAGCGCTGGACCAGCAACTGGAGATCGGCGGCGGTGAGGTCGGTGTCGAGTTCGACCTTGCGCTGGTGCTTCAACTGCTCGATCAACTCCTCGAACTCACGCTTTTCGCAGTCCATCACGACCGACGCAAACATCTGGATGAAACGCCGGTAGCAATCCCACGCGAAGCGGTCGTTGCCGGTGCGGCGTGTGAGCCCCTGCACCGAACGGTCGTTGAGGCCGAGGTTCAAGATCGTGTCCATCATGCCGGGCATCGAGAACTTCGCGCCCGAACGGACCGAGACCAGCAGCGGATCTTCGGCATCGCCCAGCTTGCGGCCCATCACCGTTTCGAGATGCTCGAGCGCGTGGCCCTGCTGCGCGCGGAAGTCGTGCGGAAGCTGGCGGCCGTTGGCGTAGTACCACTGACACACGCCGGTCGTGATCGTGAATCCGGGCGGCACCGGCACGCCGGCATTCGTCATTTCCGCGAGACCCGAGCCCTTGCCGCCGAGCAGGTCCTTCATTCCGGAATGGCCTTCGGCCTTGCCGCCGCCGAAGAAGTACACCCATTGCGTTGAAACGCCCGCGTCATTCGGGCTCGGGGGCATCGTGGTGGTCTGCGTCACGGCGTCACTCTCCTTAGTCAGTGTCATCGGGACGCTCCAGATCCCGCCACGGGTTTCTTGAACGCATCGTCGGGCACGCCCGTGTTGAAACGAACGTCGCGAACGACGACGACCATGACGGTCTCGCCGTTGAGCAGCCGCTCTTCACGATACGGCCACAGAATGCCATCAACCCTCTTGAAATCCGAAAACTTCCGGCGCGCGATCATGCCGTTGCGCCCGGGTTCGCCCTGATCGAACGCGATCAACTGGTGACGGACCGGATCCAGATACAGCGTCCGCATCAGGTGATCCGGATGTTCGACGGCGACCGCGAGGGCCTTGATGTCTCCGATTGCCATGGTTCCCTTCGCCCACACCCGGGCCCGGGGGTCGTTCGCCAGCAACAACAGATGATGGAGATCCGAAGAGAATCCCGCGCGCAACGCGCCCACGCTCGCGCTGTCCATATCGCGCGGCACCGAGTCGGCGCCGCTCAGCTGCCAGGCATTCGTGCCGACCAGCGTCTGGCGCGTCCCGATACCCCCGACCTCGGTGATGTACACCATGCGGTCGGGTTCGCGACGGGCCTGGATCATCGTGCCTTCGAGTTTCTGACTCCCGATACTGAGCGAGAGATCCGCCTGGAACCGTGAGTCGCGGATCGCCTTGAGCTTCGTGAGCCCGCCGTGCGCGATCACCGCCTTCTGAATCAGCGTGCGCCCACGCAGTCGTTCCGCAGCGGTCGGGGCAGCCTGCGGGGCAGGTGTCGCCGGCTTGCCTGACGATTCGACGGCAGCGGCCGCACTCTGCGTGCTCACGACTTCGACATCGCCGAAACGCCCGAGCTGCGACCGCAGCCTCGCCGCCGGCCCGACCACGACGATCACCGCGCGCTCGGGATCGATCCAGCGCCGGGAGGCACTCGCGACCGCAGCGGGCGTGAGGGCATCGACGCGCTCGTCATAGCGATCGAAGTATTCCGTCGCCTTGCCGCGCGAGTCGATCGCGAGCCAGTTCGACGTGCGCGCGGCGAGCGTTTCGAGCGACAGCGGAAGTGCGTTCTTCATGAGCCGCTGCACCGAGGTGAAATCCTCGGCGGACGCGGGTGTGGCGAGTGCGGCCATCATCCCGGTCAGCGCGCGCAACGCGGACCCCGCGGAGTCGACCGGCGCGCTGAGCCCGATCGTGAACAGGCCGGAATCGTCGAGCGACAGGTATCCGGCGCGGACCTCGCGGCCCTGCAGCATGCGCACGCCATTCGCGCGGCGCGCCGGGGCGCCGCCCAACAGTGATCCTGATGCGAGCAGCGCAAACTCTTCCTCGGCCCCGCGCGCGGGACCGAGCGTGCCGATGCGCACTTCGGCGCGCTCCGCCGGGCGATCGATGATGCGGATGCGCGTGCGCGCGGGCGCTGCCGCCGCGGCGTGCTCGGCCGTGGCGCCCGAAGTTCCGGTCCAGCGTCCGAACCATTCCTCCGCCACCACGAATGCGCGCTCGGGCGTGATGTCTCCTGCGATCGCGAGCACCGCATGATCCGGCCGCCAGTGCTCACTCCAGAACGTGCGGACCCGGGCGGCGTCGAGGTTCGAGAGCACCTGCGCGTCGCCATACGGCAGGCGCGCGTAAGGATGCGAGCCGAACAGCATCTTCCACAGGTGCTCATCGGCCGTGGTACCGTGACTCGCCTGAATCTGCGCGAGCTGCCGCTGGCCCTGCGCGCGCACGCGGCGCAGCTCGTCCGCGTCGAACACCGGGTAGATCGCGCCATCGCTCATCAGCTCGATGCCGGTTTCGAAATCGCGCGCGAGGAATGTCCCGCTCAGGGTCGCGTAGTCACGCGCGACGCTCGAACCGATCGTGCCACCGGTGCGATCGACGGCACTCGCGAACGCGCGGGGATCGCGCGACGTCGTTCCGCGGCGCACCATCTCGGCGACCATGTAGGCCACGCCCGCCTCGCCGGCCGTCTCGGCAGTGAGCCCGGCAGGCACGCGCAACTGAATCTGCACCATCTCGTGCCGGGTCTCGGGGAACACCACCACTCGCACACCGTTGCCGAGCGTGCGCTCGACCGGCGCCGGCAGCGGACCGCCGGCAACCGCAGTCGCCACCACCGTGAACATCAGCATCATCGAAGTCCAGAGGACACCCGCGCGCGTGCGCGTCGAAAGACCGGCGTATCGGGCGCTCATCGCGCATCTCCTTCATCCAGAGTGGCGGGCGTCGCCGAGCCGCTCGGCATCAGCCACACGACCGTGCGGCCTTCGGGCCGGAATACCTTCTGCGCGACCGCCATGATGTCGTCGGCGGTCAGGTTGCGGATCGCGTCCATCCGGCGCTCGATCGAACGCGTGTCGCCATCGACGAGCAACGCCTCGCCCAGAACCCGCGCGCGGCCACGGACCGTCTGTTGGTCCATCAGCCACTTGAGCTGAAGCTCTTTCTTCGCGCGGTCGAGATTTTCGGCCGGTATCGGAGTGCTCGTGAGCGACTCGATGGCCTGGACCATGTCGGACTCGGCAGCGGCCGAGTCCGAAGCGGACCGCGTCATCGAGACGGTGTAGAAGAGGGAACCCTCGTGGCGCGCATCGAACCCGACGCGCGTCTGCACGAACCGGTTGCCACCGAGCGGACCCTGCGCATTGATCGAGAGAACACGCACCAGCAACTCCAGCGCGGGGCTCGAAGGATCCGAGCTCACCGGCGCGCGCCAGCCCGCGACCATCAACGGCGTGCGGCCCGGGATGCGGTCCGCCGCGCGGGGCTGCGGGGCGCCGGGCGGCGCCGGGCGGCTCACGACCGCGCCGCGACGCGGAAGGGACTCGAAGTGGCGGCGGATCGCGGCGAGCGTGGCGCGCGGTTCGAACCGGCCGACGACGGTGATCACGGCGTTGCCGGGCGCATAGTGGTCACGGTAATACTCGAGCGCATCGTCGAGCGTGATGCGCGAGAGATCCGCCTCGACGCCGATCACGGGCCGGCCATAGCCGTGGCCCGGAAACGCGGTCGCGTAGAGTTTCTCGACGCCGCGCCCGACCGGATTCATATCGAGGAACATGCGGCGTTCGCCGAGCACGAAGGCGCGCTCGGTCTCGACTTCGGCCGCGGTGATGCGCAGCTTCGACATGCGCTCGGCTTCGAGCCGCAACGCGAGCTCGACCGCGCTGGTGGGCACGGTCGCGAAGAAGCTGGTGTAGTCGGGCGTGGTCATCGTGTTGACGGTGGCACCTTCGGACAGCAGCAGACGGCGGTAGTCGTCGGCACCTGCCGCCTCGGTGCCGTGGAACATCAGGCGCTCGAACAGATGCGTGATGCCGGAGCGGCCCGGCTTCTCGAAGCGGGATCCGGTCGCGTACCACACCGCGACATCGGCCGCCTGCGCGTCCGGGTCGGGAGCCAGGACGACACGCAATCCGTTTTTGAGCGTCGTGGTTTCGACGGGCGGCAGGGCTGCGAACGCACCCGTGGCCACCGCAAGATGAGTCCAAACCGCAACAACGATGATGCCGTACTTCATTCCCGGTCTTCCTTTCGTCGCGGGTGGCGCGTCCCGAGGTGTTTCCAGCGCCATTGGCCGTTTCCATCGCGAATGATCAACGCAGATGGATGACGCGTTCCGCGGCGACTTCGCCGCCGGATTCCAACTCGATCCAGTACATCCCGGGCAATACCGACCGCCCGGCGTCGTCCGTTCCATCCCACGCCACCTGCACCGCCTGGCCGGGTTCCAGCGCTCCACTCCACAGTCCGCGCACCACGCGGCCCCGAACATCGAACACCCGCACGCGCCCCGAACCCGGCGCGGCATCGGCCGCGAGAGCGAACACCACCGACGTCACATCCAACGCCGCGCGCGGGTTCGGCCCGCGCAGTGCCAGTTGCACCCGGGTGCCGCCGGGTGCGGTGAGCCCGCGCAGCGCCACGAGACCATTCGGAATTCCGTAGCCCCCGTGGTTGTCCGGGCGCGCCGACCGCGATGCCGTGGAGCGCAGTGCCGCGATCACTTCCTTCGGCGTCCATGCCGGACGGGCCTGCATGAGGCACGCGGCAAGACCCGCCACCAGCGGCGTCGACAGCGATGTGCCCGTGGCGGTTCCGTAGGACGCCGGATCATAGCCCGAAGGCCCGCGCCCGGTGCCCACGATGGGTAAATTCACGCCCGCGGCGAGCAGATCGGGCTTGATCCGCCCATCGGCGGTCGGCCCGTAAGCGGAGAAGCCGGCGACCGCGCCGGAGGCGTCGACCGCACCGACCGCGATCAGGCTGTCACCGTTCACGTCGGCCGGGGCGAGCAGGAAGTGCCAGCCCGTGTTGCCGGTGTTCCCGACCGAGGTCACCACCAGGATCCCCTTGCTGGCCGCGATCTGGGCGGCGCGGGAAATGTCGGTGGTGTGGCCGTTCATGTCCGCGTAGGTGTAATCGCCGATGCCGTCGTTGAACGTGTTGTATCCGAGCGACGAGGAAATGATGTCGGCGCCGAGGCTGTCGGCCCATTCGGCTCCCATCCCCCACCACAGCATCTCGACCGGCCGTTCCTCGAAGTCGTTCTCGGTGCGCGCGAGCGCGAAGTCGGCGCCGTAGCCGGATCCGACGTAGACCCCCGGCTTGTTGCCCGTGATGCAGCCCATCACCTGCGTTCCGTGCGTGAGGAAGAAACCGATCGTCGTGTCGGTCACGGTCGTGTCGCCATCGACGAAGTCGCGGCGGTGGCCGGGCGCGATGATTTTGCCGGCCAGCGCCTCGTGCCGGTCGTGCCAGCTGAAGCCCGCATCGAGCAGACACACGAGCACGCCGGTTCCGATGTAGCCCGAGTCGTGGAGCGCGGGAACGTTGATCTGCCGCAGCGCCGTTTCGAGCGCTCCGTGATCGATCACCCCGATCCCCTGCGCGCCCGCGGCCTCCGTTCGCGGAGTTGCGGATCTCTCGAGCGCCCTGTCTGGCTGAAGCGGCGCGTGATCGACGCGCGCGCGCGACACCGGACTCACACGCGCGACGAACGGCAGTGCCGCGAGCTGCCGCAGCCGGGACCCCGAAGCGAACACCGCGGCGCGGTTGAGCCAGCGCGAAACCGCGCGTGCCCCGAAGCCCTGTGCCGCGAGTTCCGCGAGGTAGGCGGGTGCGACCGGCACGTCCGCGACGTCGACCAGCGGATCGACGCGCGCCTTCAATCGGCGGGCGCGATTGCGCGGCGATAGATCGACCGCGGCGCGCGCGAGCAACGCTTCGAGTTCGGGGCCATGTGCGCCCTTGTCGCGGAACGTCACCCACACCGCGGCCGGCGCGGCGGGTTCCGTGAGCAACGGGACGAGGCGCGGATCGATGTCGCCAGCGCGAGCCTCGGGCGGTGCGAGGACGATGAATGCGCTGAACGCGGCACATGCCAGCGCACACAGGCCGCGGAGGATGCCGGACCGTGGGCGAGCGCGCGTCGCTGCGGTGACCGGGTGTCGCACTCCCAGGCGATGCATCGGCTATCCCGCGACAGGCGCGCCCGCGTGCACGCGCGCTTCGAGGAACCCGGTGGTGCGGCCGACATGATTGCGGACCTGGGGCCGGCGAAACGCTGCAAGTTCCGCGGCCTCTGAGGGCGAGAGTTCTCCCAGGTGTTCGAGCACCGCGACGGTAGCCGGCACCACACCGCGCGTCTCGCCGTCTTCGCACTTCAGGGCGAGGCCCATGCCGCGCGAGGTGATGGCGATGCACTCAAGGCCCTCGGCTCCGCCCTTGGCGAGGATGCGCCCACCCGTGACTTGCATCAGCGTCGTGTTGAATCGTCCGGCGCCGTCGGTCGCGTCCGGTTGCGCGGTCCTGGCCGAGCGGCTGCGCGCGCGCGCGCGCTCGCGCGGCACCAGGCCAACGGCTGCGGTCGCAAGCCGCGCGTAGCCGCGCGCCATCGCACCGAGCGGCATCGCGAACACGGGGATATTGCAGCCATCGATCGCGGTCGCAACCGCCGGCACTTCGAGGCCGCAGATTTCCGCAGCGGTGCGGTGCATCAATTGCTGGAGCGGATGCTCGGGCAGTTCGTAACCTTTGAGCGGCCAGCCCTCGCTCTTCGCCAGGCACAACATGCCGGCGTGCTTGCCGGAACAGTTGTTGTAGATCGGCGAACGATCGTCCGGATGTGCGGCGAGGTGCGCACGCGATTCGGGGTCGAACACGTCGTGATCGCCGCATGCGAAGTCGTCGTCGGTGCATCCGATGCGCTCGAGAATTCCGCGCACGAGACCGACGTGGTAGGCACTGCCGCTGTGCGAAGCGGCCATGACCGCGAGTTGCTCGTCGGACCAGCCCCAGCGCTCCGCGTGCCCGCGCTCGACCAGCGGCACGAGCTGGAACGGCTTCGCGGCCGAACGGAGCGTGGTGACGAGATCATCCGTGGCCACCGCACCGTCGGGATCGCTCAGCGCGACCTGCACGTCATGCCGGGATTCGGCGATGCTGCCCCGCCACACGACGACACTCACCTCGAGATGCATGGCGGGCACGGGGCCAATGGGCCCGCCGCGGCGGCGGGCCCTGACCGTCAGCGAATGACGACGAAGCGGTCCTGGAACGTGAACGTGCCCGCCTCGATCCGGTAAACGTAGATGCCGGACGCGATGTCCAGGCCACTCTGGTTCCGCAGGTCCCAGCGCGCGAAGTCACGAACCGGGTCGGCATGATCGATCTCGGTCACGAGGTCTCCGGACACCGTGTAGATCTTGATCGTGGCCCGCGCGGGCAAATTGATGAAGTGCAGCTCGTTCGATCCCCGGTCCCAGGCTTCGCGGCCTCGGAAGGGATTGGGCACCACGCCGACACGCTCGAGGTTCTCGGTCGGCCCCGCACTCGGCTCGACCGGGTCCGGCGTGAGATTCGCGAGCTTGTTGTTGAGATTGCGACACGTGCTGCGATCCCCGGGTGTTCCACACACGCCGAGCGTGTCCGGAATGAACATCTCGTCGTAGGTGCCATCGAGCGTCGAGTTCTTGAGCTCGTACGTGATGGAATACCAGGTCTGGAATCCGTCGTGCGGACCGGGCGGGGCGACGAGCTTGAACACCGAGTCGCCGCGCGAAAGGCAGCGATCGAACCGATCGACGAACCGGCACACCTTGACGAAGTTGCCGTTCGAATCCGGGTCGATGAACGTGACGATGCTGTCGTGCACCACGGCTCCGTCGCACTTGAACGCCAGCGGGGTGAGCGAATTGGCGGCCGTGTCGACCGTCGAAAAACGCCAGGTGCGTTCCTCGAAATCCTGCTTCGAGAAGCGGCGGATCAGGGTCATGCGTGTGGAATCGGGAGAATTCTGAACCCGGTAGATCCGGTAGCCGCCGAAGTCATTCCGGGCTTCCGCGATGCGATCCCTGAGGAACCGAACCGTGATCGTGCGCCCCACCGTGCGGACGCTGTCGGCCATCGGTCCTTTGAACGATCCGATGCAACGGTTCGGACGCACCAGGCTCGAGTCCTGATAGGCGCCCGGGAACGCGCAGATCGGAATCTTCGGGAACACCGGCCGCACTTCGCCGCGCGAGGCGTAGTTGAAGTCGCAGCCTTCCGTGTTGCCGATCTGAGCACTCGCGGTGCCGGTCACCATGAGTGAAACCAGCAACCCGGCGCAGGCGATGAGCGCCCGCGCCAGGTTTCCGGACCGTCGAAGCATCCTGCTTTCGTCGATACGATTCATTCGATCAGTCCCGAGCGTTGCGGATCGACCACGGCTTCACCGCGCCGACCGGGACCGCCCGTCGGGAAGCAGCGGCCGGTGCCGGGTCCTGTGTTGAGGTGAAACCCGCCGAGTAACGAGCCGGCGCCGGGCCCACGCCGGTCCTGGTGAGCCCCCACAGCCCCTGCAGCACCTGGTCCACGAGTTGCTGGCACTGCTCGCGCTTGAAGAAATAGAGCGGGAATCCGCTGTGGACCGCGGTCTGATTCTTGGGCGCCGGGCCGTGGTAGTACGTCATGATCACCCACCGCGGCGTACCCGTGCTATCGGGCTGCTGATCCTGCAGCGTCGATGCGCGCACGCGATAGAGCGTATCGAGCGTCGATTGCTCGTCGACCTGTTCCGGATTGGGATCAACGTCCTCGATCATGAAGTGCTCGAGACTCAGATACTCGATCTCGACTCCGGTCTGGTAGAAACTGCTCGATCGCCGTGTCGGCGCCTCGACGCTGAGCGGATCGGTTGCCGGAGTCTTCGCCTCGAGACGCTCGGGGAATCCAGCGTACTGCGCCGTGCTGCGGAACCGGCCCAGGCTCCTCGAAATGTTTGCGACCGCCTTGCGGACCTGGAATTGCGACTGCCACTTCACGATGTCGAACATGAAACGGCCCGGCCCCAGCTCGCCGCGCGCGCCATTCCGGTCGAAGGTGAGCGTGCCGTTGTCGTTGGTCGCGTCGTTGAATCCGATCGACACCGCGGCTGCTGCACCGCCGCCGGCAGTCCACACCTTGCCGCCCTGTTTCACGTACGCCGCGAGCGTGTTCACGCCACCTCGGCGACCCATCCAGCGCAGTGCGGTTCCCGGATTGACCGGATCCGTACCCGACCGGTCGTTCGCCGCGCCCGAACCGTCCGTCATCCAGATCACGTGCCGGTACTTCCCGAGCGTCGACAGCGGCACGGTCAGTTCGGCTCTGCCGGTGCGGGTCCCGAGCGTGTCGAAATCATATCCGGCAAAGATGCCGCGGGGCGTCACCGTGCCTGTCGGGTAGCAGCGCCAGGGCACGCCGCCCTGTGCATAAAGGAACGTGTCCGCCTCGGCGGCCGAGGGCCACGGCCCCGAAGGGAGTTCCACGCACGGCTGTCCGCGGGTTCCGATGTCGGCGCGCAACCGCGTGTCGTCGACGATCAGCATGGACTTCTCGAACGACGCCACGACGATCGTGAAGCGCAGGATGCCGAGACTCTTGAGGCCGTTGTTGTCGGTCGCCTCGATGTAGAACAGATGCACCTCGCCACCCTGGAACGGCCCGATCCGGGCGGAGGTCACACCCGCGCTCGGACTGCTCCAATGCGAAAGATCCGTCCCCTCGTTGGTGCGTGGCGTGTTGTCGAACACGTCCTCGATGTCCAGCGCCCATCGATACGATTGGATGTCGGCGCCTGGTGGTGCTTCGGCGAACCAGTTCACATTGATGAATTCATTGCCCGGGACCTCGACCTTGACGATGGATCTCTCGCAGGTCGGGCAGTATCCGCCAGTGGAATAGGTGTAGTTGAAAAACTCGTTGAACATCGTGATGCGTGGCCCCAGCACCGCGGCGAAACCGACGCGCAGGATGATCATGTTGGTCGTGAACGAGAACAGCGGTGAATAAGCTCCGGCCTCGTCGAAACCGATCACGGTGAAGACATAGTCGGTGCCCGGCGTCAGGTTGGTGAATTGAACCTGCGTGGTTTCTGCGCTGGTCGAATCCCACCCCGCCCATGGCCCTGCGAGTCCATTCTCTTTCCAGTACACGGCATAGTAGCGCCGCAGCGAATCCGGCTGCTGGATCGCAAGATCCTTCGGGAACGCGGAGGATGCGTTGAGCAGGATGTACTTGTACTTGACCGGCTTGGTCGTGAACACGCCATCCGGGTCCTGGCCGTTCCACGAAATTCGAACCGAGGGCGTGACGAACGATACGTAGGCGCCCGGCCTGGGGTTCGTGATGCGAACGTTGGGCGCCACCGTGTACGAGTAGAACGCGCGGGAGTTGTAGGGCCCGGCGGCGCCTTGATTGTCGACGGCCTTGATGAGGAACACGTGGAAGTCGCGGCCGATGAACCGGCCGCCGGCTTCCTCGATGCGCTCGGAAGACTTGAAAAACAGCCGGCGTTCGTTGTCTTCGGTTCGCTCCCAGACCGTGTCCTGGCCGGGTGCCAGGAGTTGCGGATCGAGCGTGTAGAGGTAGTGATCCACCCGGCCGTCGGGATCGAACCCGACCCAGTTCACCGTGTAGGAGTAGTAGTAAAGACTCGACGTGTCGATCGGAGCCGACGTGAGCCGTACTTCGGGACGATGATTCTCGATCTGGATCGGATTCTTGTCCTTGGCGCATCCGAGAGCCAGAACCAGGGCCACGGCCCCGAGCACGACGCTCAGCAGAGACTTCACGGATTGGGTGTTCATCACGGCTTACTCCTGCCCGTAGTCGTATCTGGCCCCGGTCGTGGACCTTGAAACGCGGAATTCGAAGCATTGGAAGGACGCGACGACGCCACCGGCGGCACTCGGAAGTGGATCGTCTGATACACGCACCGGCCCGTGCCTTGCGAGACTTCGCAATCGGCGCAGTCGCAGAGTTCGATCTCGGCGTAGACATCCTCGCTGACGATGGCATCCGGCATGTTGAATTGAAGGTCGGGCACGCTCATCTGGAACCCACCCGGCGGAACAATCGTCGTGTCGTTTCCGGCGGCGTTCTTGCCGCGCAGCGACACGGTCCAGCGCAAGACGACGGTGGATGAAGGTCCCCCCGGCCCCTCGGGCCGGTAGGCAGGATCGAGATCATAGGGATCGTCGTCTCGCGCGAACAGACGGAACTGGATGCCGGCGCGACGCGGCAGCAGCGTGTCCGGCCGCGGCACGAAGCCCTCCCGGTTGAAATCGAACCGCGGCGGCTTGTCGACGAAGAACGTGATCGCGCGCGAGCGGAGAGGATTGGTCCCGTTCGGGTCACTCTGGATCAATCTGCGCGCATCGGGAACGCGCTTGTCACCCAAGCCGTGGCCGTCGACCGACTTCATCGAGATGAAGACCTGGCCGGCCGTGACCGCGGGAACGTAGGCCGCGATCGCCGGAGACCGATCGACGCGCGCCCCGTCGAACACCGGAAACAGGCCGGAAAGCGGCCGGGACGCAAGGCTCTTGAACGGGGTCGATTCACTCGAATAGGAATACTGAAATCCGATCGGGGAACCGTTGGGCGGTCCGGGCCGGATGACCACGGCCTGGCCGACCACGGCCTCGGTGTCGGCCAGCGCGGGCTCGTTGGTCTGCACCGCGACATCGTAAGGCGAGTCCAGGTCCGAGCCACCCGCATGGAACACGACCCACGAGTTCATGTTCACCGTGTCGCCTTCGCTCCGGACGTAGATCCGGTCGCGGTAGATCTCGTAGAACGTCTTGCGCTGGGTGCGCTCGGCCGGCATCTGGGTCAGCGAATCGGAGCTGAACAATGTCCCCGCGAGTTCGGGAATCGCCCGCAGCGCGTTCTTGCTCCATGTGGTTACGCGAATGATGCGCTCGCCGGTGATGGGATCGCGGGCCACCCGGTTGGGGTCGGGGCCGGCGAACCAACTGTCCGGAGCGAAGTTCATCTGGAAGCGTCGATTGTTTTCACTGGCGCCGCCCGCCTGGTCCAGCACCTTGAGCGTGAACACCTTCACCCCGGGCGCGACGGAGCCGAGCGAAAACACTTTGCGATTCTCGGTCGCCGGGAGCGAGATGAAGTCGGGGTCGTCCAGCTTGTACTTGTACCCGGTCACGTAGGTGCCGACGATGGTCGGCTCGCCACGCCATTCGAACGTCAACTCGGCGGCGGCGGGCACCGTATCGAGCGGCGCGCGCCCACGCGTGAGCGACGAGAGCGAGTCGGTGACGAAGATGGTGGTGTCCTTCACGAAGATCGAGCGGTCCGCGAGCATCCGATAGATCGGCCCGACCGCGCGGGCCAGGTAGATGTAGGGATCCGGCGGGAATCGATCGAGCGCGCTGAAGATGAAGCGCGCGGGAGTCGGATCGGCCTTGCCCTTGTCGTCGACGGCGTAGATGAAGAACGCGTGCTGCCGGTCGGGACGGAACTCGGACACGGTGAAGATGAAGGTCGTGTCGGTCTTGCTTGTGAAGCGGTAGTCCTGCGGCTTGGGGCCCGGAAGCGCCGGCAGGCTCAGACCGGGAGGCGGAACCGGAATGGTCTCGACCACCGCATAGTAGAAGCCCGCGATCGCGCCGTCGTCGTCGGAGCCCGCCCAATAAAGGTGAAAGCGCACCGGGATCGTTCCCACCCTGGGAAGGATCACGACACCGTTTTCATCTCTCTCGGTGATTGTGTCTTGAGGGGCCGACGAGATCCATGTTTCGGGCGGTTCGTTGCGATCGACGTTCGGTGAGAGGGGTTTCCGGCATCCCACTGCGGCGAGCAGGGCAAAAATGAACAAAATGAGTCCAGCACGAAAGCGCATTCACGCCCCCCAGAACGCCCAGTCATTTAGAAGGGAAGTACGCAGAACTTAGCAAGGGCTACACAGGGCGTCAAGCGGCAAAAGCCACGGCAATCGCAGAAGTTGGCTCGATCGAAGCGGATGACATGCTCAACTCGGTTGCCGCCACGGAAATGGCGAGAACAGCGCCTTTGACACAGTTCGAGACTCCGATCGAGCTCACGAAAACGCCGAAGGGCGGGACTTTAGGTCCCGCCCTCCGGCGATTGTTGCGGTACTGCGGTCTGACTACTTCAGGACGATCAGCTTGGACTGACCCGTGAACTTGCTGTCCGCGTACTGCGAGCGGACGAAGTACACGCCACGAGCCGACAGACGGCCCGAGTTGTCCGCGCCATCCCACGTGAGCTTGTGCTCGCCAGCCGTGAATCCACGGTCGGCCAGCGTGCGGACGAGACGTCCGCTCACGTCGAAGATCTGGATCTTGACACGCTCAGCCTTCGCGATTCCGAAGTTGATCGTGGCCGATCCGCTCTTCAGCGGGTTGTTGGCGAGGCTCATGAAGTTGTACAGACGTCCATCGTTGTTCCGCGGCGTGTCGGTCGTGATGCCAGCAGCACCATTCACGTCACAGATCGCGCTGAAGATGTTGTTGAAGACATTGTAGAAGTACGTGAGACGACCGCGCGACGAAACCTCGTCACGGGAGCGCAGCACTTCGATGTCCCAACCGTCCACCAGCGAGATCCACGGATTCGTAGCAGTGTGATTGTGCAGCACGCCCGAGATGTACGGCGAACCGATGCCGAACGGCTCGTAGAACGTGGATGCTGCCGTCTCAGTGGACAGACCCGGAGACTGATTGTAAACGTCCAACGTGAACGTGCAGGCATTGCGCACGCCGTAGATGTCCGTCGGTCCAGGTCCCTCGATGTTGGTCGTCGAGATGATGTCCGCGCTGAAGGCGGTGTTGCCCGACTCGATGAGGTAGCTGACATTGCGCAGCTCGACGCCGAGGAAGGTGGTCATGAACGTGAAGCCTTCGTTCGAAGCATCCATCGCCTCGACCAGTCCATCGCCTTCCATGAAGATTCCACGGTCGGGCGACAGCGTGTTTCCGGACTGGAGGAAGTTCTGCATGATCCGGTAGTCATCCTGCGACTTGTCGGTGTCCGGCCCGAAGATGCCCGAGTTCAGGTCACCGGTGAGCACGAGCAGGATCTTGTAGTAGGCATTCAGCATCGCCTCTGACGGACCCAGTCGATTCGACTTCGGATCGATCTGCGTGTTCGAAGGATCGCTGAACGACAGTGCCGAGACACCACCACGGCTACCGAGGCTGCCGGCTCCCGTGTTGGTCGACTCAGCCGCCTTGACTCCGTACATGTCCCACGTCGTGCCAGGCTGGCCGATGTGGCGACGAACGAAGAACGCCGGATCGTTGACGTCTCCGTCGCCCGGAGCATGCCAGCCATTGTGGGCGCCGTACTTGGATGAAGCGGTCGCGCCGATCGAGTCGGCCACACCCACCCAGGTACGCTCGTTTCCACGACGGTCGTTCTGATCGACATACAGCATGCACGCGTCGCCGGCGCCGATGGTTCCGAGCACAGGATGCGTGTACGCACCGGACTTCCAACGATCGGGCAGAACACCGAACTCCTGCCAGCGGTGTCCGTCGGTGGAGCTTTCCGAGTTCTGCGGCGTGACGACATTCGTATCCGGCGCAAGGTACACGAGCGGATCGTTGCCGTCCTGACGGCGGAAGAAGTACTCGACGTGAGCACCCGGCGTCAGCAGACCGTCCGGAATGATCTTCGTGCCTTCCTTCGTCGTCGTCTGACCGTTGTATCCGCTACCCGGCGCAGAGGTCCACACCGGCGGGTAAACGACGCCCGCGGGTACGTTGCCCTTGCCGCAGATGATCGTGGTGGTGGGGGTCGCCGTCGCCGTGTCCGCGACGAAGCAGATGTTGCGCGAGATGCCGAGCGCGCCGCGGTGAGCGTCGTTGAGCTCGTTCTCGTGATACGCGGTCATGAACAAGCCACCGTTTCCGGGCTCGAGCACGCCACGCTTCTGCAGCTGGAACACATTGCGCTGCGCCGTGTCCATGCGCGCACTGTTCCAGACGTTCGGGCTCCAGATCTTCTGACCATTCAACGGACCACTGGTGGCGGTCGGGTGTCCGCCCGCTGAGCCCTTGGCACCGTTGCTGAACATGTAGTTCGACCAGAAGTTCGTGACACCCGATGCCGGCGCCGGAATCGGTGCCGCGTTGTTCGCGACGGCGCGCAGCTGCGAGTTGACGCCCACAGCGGCGTTCACGTAGTTGCCCGGTCCCGGAAGAATCCGGAAGACCATGTCCAGGCGGACACTGTCGCCTTCAGCCGACACGAGAGCCGTGTCACCCGGGACGTCGAAACGGAACAGGTTGACCGTGGCGGGAGCGGTGTTGAGACCGATCCGGACCAGAGCAACCGTCGTGTCGAACGAAGCAGGCGTACCGACCAGACCAGAGTTTTCGTTGGCCGGGAACGTGTCGTTGAAGAGGTCCCAGATGCTCATCGTGACGGGATCCGCACCGGCGCCGTCGACCACGTCGAGAGACACGTTGTCGAAGTACGCACCGTCGGTCCAGTCCGACTTGATGATGGCCGGGAACCGGTAGGACTCCTGACGCGTGCCGAGATAGATCTGGCAGGAATCGGGAATGCCGTCCGGCGAGTTCGTCCGCAGCATCGCGTAGCCCTTGACCGGCTCGAGATCGCGGAAGCACTGCTTGTCCGGGTTGAAGAAGATGAACGGCGGGAAGCGGTTCTCGCCCCACCGCGCATGCTCACCGACACCCGTCGCCGAGTTCGATCCGGGATACGACCTGAATCCAAACCGCCACGCCACACCGGTGCTCTGGTAGTTGAAGATACCGGTGTACATGTCGTAGTCGATGTAATAGTCGTCGGTCGCATCCGCGGTCGACGCCGTCAGGCCCTGCGAGTTCGCTGTGCCGCCCGCAGCCAGCTGGATCACCGGCGACCACATACCGCCGAAGATTTCCTGGTTGGGCGTGCCCTTGAGGTCACCCGAGCGCTCGTCGTTGTCATGATCGCCGGCCGATACCACGACACCCTTCATGT
Organism: Candidatus Eiseniibacteriota bacterium; assembly: GCA_031364845.1. GTDB lineage: Bacteria > Eisenbacteria > RBG-16-71-46 > RBG-16-71-46 > RBG-16-71-46 > JANLWX01. The sequence goes on along the minus strand of JANLWX010000058.1, from coordinate 27,110 downwards.
CGCAGATACGTGCCGGGTTGCCGACCTGACCGCAGAGATCCTGATAGAGAAGACCATCCACCGACGGACCGCCGTTGCTCAGGAAGTGCGGGTGGAAGAACGTCTGAGCCGGCTTGCCCGTGGACTTCCAGGCGGTCAACGCCGTCACGCTCGTACGGTTGTCGATCGTGGCAGCCGTTTCGAACGCACCGATCACGGACAACGCGGCAGCACCCTTGGCAACGGCCACCGAGTCAATGATCGCAGCACCGACGCCACCCGAGGTATAGGCAAGCGCGAAGAAGCTGGCATCGTCGAACACCGTGTTGGTCTTGACGCGGAACACGAGACGAACCTTGTTGGCACCCGCCGCCTTGAGCGGACCGAGCACCGAAGACGGGATCGTCACGGTGGACCTGGACGTGGCCGTCCCCGCCGAACCGTGGATCTGCTTGTACAGACCCTCGTTCGAGCGGATGACTTCACCGAACCAACGACGCTTGGCGTCGTAGATCGTGTGCGAGGCACCGTCCGACAGAAGCACGGAACCTTCCGCCGGCGCGCCCACATACACCATCAGCGAGTCGATAGTCGGCGTCGGGCCGGTGGCCGAGACGAAGTTCGGATTCGAGCCGCCCGTGATCACGGTGAGCGGATCGTGGACGAACCAGCCGGTCCGGGTCGCGTTGTTGGTGCTGAAACCGGTCGACATGGAGGTCCGGTACTGGAACGACACCGTCAGTGTCGAATCACCGGCTCCCGACAGGTCGATGTCGCGGTACAGCATCTGGTCCATCGCCGCAGCGTAGCCAGGGAACTTCTTGTCACTACCGCCGGTGGCCGTGGAGGCAAATCCGGGCTGGTACACATGGGCATCTTCGTTGTACGGATTGCCGGTTCCACCACGCGCGACGTCATCGACGTGCGTGTTGTCACCGTGACGGCGCATACCCATCCACGCCGAGGCAGATCCGGTCAGCGGAGCCCACTTCACACCACCCGAGCCCGCAGGCTCGCCGGTCCACGTGGTGGATCCCGGGGCTGCAACCGTGTTTCCGCCGTCAACGTGCCACATACCGACAACGCCGTAGGTGCGACCGGCGCCGAAGGAGTAGTTGACGTCGTTGCCGTAATCGAGCGCTCGCCACGGACGATTGTAGTCGGGGAGCGTTCCGCGCGAGGTGGTGTAATCACTGCGAACCGACCACCAGCCCTGCAGCGAGTCACCGTTGATGTAGGGACCGTCGAAGTCCCACATCGCACCCTGTGCCGGCGGGCGATGGTAAGGACCGGTGGGGACAGAGAACTTGTCGCTGCCTGACCAGATCGACCAGTAATTGCTCGCGCTCTGCTTCCCGGGCGTGTATCCGATGTACGTCGTGTCCACCGTGGTGGCCGACGAACCGAGCCGGGTCGCGCGTGACTGCAATTCCTTGGACATGTTGGCGTTCATGAGCTTGGGGTTCACGACATCGCCATCATCCGGAGAGGCCAGCGCCATGTTCGCCACGAAAGCGGTTGCTCCAACAGCAAGCAACAGCGATACGAGCGATTTCCTCATAATAATTACCTCCATCGTCGCAATTGCATGGGCAATGCGAAGTGACTTCCAGTAACGAGAGATTGCGAGCGAGGTATCGCCAGAAAAGATGCGGCCGTCCAACGGCACTCAGGAGCGAGGGCGTCGACGACCTGGCTGCGCGGTGCTCATCCCCCCTTTCCGCTGTCGAACCCGCGTCCTTAGGCAATTCGGACGGGAAATCGACACTCGAATATTTGCGCTGTCTTTGCGAATCGACAGTCCGATGACTGATGACTGCCGTTGAAAGCTTTGTAGAAGGCTTCCAGGGACCGCGGTCGTTGAAGTGCTCCTAGGGGTTTTTAAAGAGGAGCACCGTGTACCCAGCAACGCAAAGGCTAGGCTTTGTTACAGGGTTGTGTCAATCCGTTTTTTTGCTAAGAGTTGGCGTCCTTGATCAAAACCGTCTCAAACCGTCCATCGCGCATCCCCAGTGGAACTTCGATCGCCCGCACATGACCGATCCAAGCTCGATCCTGAGTCGCGATCACGACCGGACCGCGCTCGGAAAAGGCACGCACCCAGCCCGCGATCGTCTGCGACCGGGCCGGATCGAGGCCACAAGTCGGCTCATCGAGCAGCAACAGGCTCGTGGGCGCGAGCAAAGTCGCCACGATCGAGACCAGCCGCTTCTCACCGGTCGAGAGTTCCCAGGTTCTTCGGTCGGGGAAGTCCGCCGCCAGTTCGAGCTCACCAAACATCTCGCGCATCCGGCGCTCGACCTCCTCCGCGGCAACGCCACGGCGCATGGCGGCGAAACCCACTTCGGCGCGCACGCGCTCTTCGAAGATCTGCCGCTCCGGGAACTGCCCGGCGAATATGGGCCCGTTCGGAAACGTCTCGCGCCACCTAATTTCCACTTCGCGAATCGGTTCCATTCCCGCCAGCGCCTCGAGCACGGAGGTCTTTCCGGTCCCATTCGGCCCGGCGATCGCCCACACGCCGCGATCGCCGATGTCGATCCGAACCGGGCCCGCGACCGAGATCCTTCCGCCGGATTTCGGATCGATCCGAACGGTTACGCGCGCAGGTCCGCGCCCGGACGCGGCGACGTCGCCGACGCGGACGGGCACCGGCGCCCCCTCCTGCGGGAGTGGTCGCCCTTCAATAATGAGGCCATCGGGGCCGAGCTCGAACCAGCGGTCGGCACTCAGCGCCTCGTCGAGATCCTGCGTCACCCAGATCAACGCGAGCCCCGCCTCGATGCGCTCGCGCAGGATGGCGAGCACCTTGCGGCGGGATTCAGCGTCGAGGTGGGCCGCGGCCTCATCGGCGATCATGAGGTCCGGTGCTGCCGCGAGTGCGGCTGCGATCAGGACGCGCTGCTGCTGGCCGGCGGACAACTCGTCCGGCGCCCGCTCGAGCACGTGCGCCAATCCCAGACGCTCCGCCCATACGAGGGCTGCGGCATCGGCGACCGCCTCGCCGAGCCCGAGATTGAGCGCCGTGAAGGCGATCTCCTCCCGAACGGTGCGCTGCGTGATCTGAGTCGCGGGCTCCTGGAGGATGGTCACGGTTCGCGCCTTGCCGATGGCGGCGAGTCCCGTGCGTTCCCCTTCGATCGCAGGCCACAGTCCGGCCAGCGCCAGCGCGAGCGTCGACTTGCCCGAGCCGTTCTTGCCCATGATCGCGATCCACTCGCCGCGACCGAGCGTGAACGACACGCCCTGCACCGCCGGACGCTTCACTCCCGGAGGTGCCGCGGAGAAGTTAGACGCCGCGATCACCGGAACTTCGGCGGCCTCATGCTTTGCCGTCACGTCCGGTTCCCCACGCCGCCAATGCCGCTTCGGCGACCTCGCGCCAGCTGCGTCCGTTCTGTTCAGCGGCCGCGCGCACGGACTCGAACTCGGGCATTGCGCGCTCAGTACCCCCCGGCAGCGTCGCGAGCTTGAGCGCGACCGGCCCGAACTGGGTCGCCACCTCGACGGCGCGACGTTCCAGCTCGATCCGTTCCTCCTGCCGCATGCGGACTCCGAGCGTCGAAGTTTCGGACAGCACGAGACGCGCGAGGATCTCGCCGTTCTCGGGCGGGGCGATCACGACCAGCCACGTGCCGAGGCGTCCCTTCTTCATCACGACCGGGACCAGCATCGCATCGTGGGCGCCCGCGGCGAGCAGTTTCGGCACCAGAGCCGCCAGAGTCTGCGGATTCTCGTCGTCGATCGCGCTTTCGATCACGGTCACGCGCCCGCGCGCGAGCGGCGCCGCTGCAACTTCGCCGATCAGGACCCGCAGAACGTTCGCCTGCTGCTGGAGATCGCGGCCGCCGGCGCCGGTGCCGATGACGTCGAGCCGGAACGGCGGAGGGGCGACCCACGACTCGACCAGCGTGGCGAGCAATGCCGCGCCGGTGGGGGTGACCAGCTCGAAGTCGACCTCGGGAATCTCGACCGGCACACCGCGCAACAGCAGTGCGGTCGCCGGCGCCGGCACCGGAATGCGCCCGTGCTCCGAGTTCACCGAGCCGCGGCCGAGACGCAGCGTGGTCGAGTAGACGCGCTCGACTTCGAGAGCCGCGAGGCACTCGATCGTTCCGACGATGTCGACCAGCGCGTCCGCCGCGCCCACTTCATGGAAGTGGACCTTCTCGAGCGTCTGGCCATGCACTTCGGCCTCCGCCGCGGCGAGCCGCTGGAACACCGCGTGCGCCCGGGCACGAACCGCTTCGTCGAGATCGGCCCCATCAAGGATCGCGACGATGTGCTTGAGGTGCCGGTGCGGCTGCTTCGCGTCGTCGATCGCGACCTCGACGCGGGTGGCCGCGAACGGCCCGCGCCGCGCGGTGCCGATCGTCACGCGCACGCCCTCGAGCCCGAGCCGACGCGGCAGATCGACGAGCCGGTCGGCCGGAGCCCCGGCACCGATCAGAGCACCGAGACACATGTCGCCGCTCACACCGGAGAAACAATCGAAGTATGCGATCCGCATGGCTGCCCTCCGGCAGGGTCCTGAACAAGCCGATTGCTGCGTTGCTCGGCTTGTTCAGGACCCTGCCCATTCATGTCAGCGCCGCCGGGCGGCGGTATTGATGAGATGCGCCGCATAGCCGGCGCCGAATCCATTGTCCACGTTCACGACCGTGACCCCGGCCGCGCACGAATTGAGCATGGCGAGCAGCGGGGCGAGACCTCGAAAGTGCGCTCCGTAGCCGACGCTGGTCGGCACCGCGATCAGCGGCCGGTCCACGAGGCCGCCGACCACGCTCGGAAGCGCGCCCTCCATGCCCGCGACCACCACCAGCACCCGCGCCTCGCGCAGCTTGGACCGGTGCGCGAGCAGGCGGTGCAATCCGGCGACGCCGACATCGGCCACCAGCTCGGCGCGGCTGCCCATCACCTGGGCGGTGACCAGCGCCTCTTCGGCCACCGGCAGATCGGCGGTTCCCGCGCAGACGATCAGCACGCGGCCGTAGCCCTCGCCCCGGGGCCGGCGCCGGCGCAGCACGAACGTGCGGGCGCGGACGTTCAGCTCGCCCTTAGGGAAAGCTTCGGCAAGCGGCGCGTGCTGTGCTTCGGTGACGCGCGTCGCGAGCACCAGTCCGCCGCGCCGATAGAGCCGCTCGACGATTGCGACCAACTGCGCGGGTGTTTTGCCCGCGGCGTAGATCACTTCCGGAAATCCGGAGCGCAGCGCGCGCTGATGGTCGAGGGTCGCGAAGCCGAGCTGCTCGACCGGCGCCTCGCCGATCGCGCGCGCGGCGTCGGCCGGGGTGACCTTTCCGCTGCGTACGCGACGCAGCAGCGTGGTCAGATCAGCCGGCCGCAAGCACGTCCTCGCCCGCGGACGCCGGGACCGCTACTGAAGCCTCGCCCTGCCCCGCGTGCATCCGTCCGTCGGGGTCGAGGCGCAACTCTTCGAGGTAGTCGCGCAACAGCTGCGCCATCTCTTCGACGGTCCGCGTGCGGTTCACGGTCTCGCGCACGCGCGCGCTGTTCGGAAGTCCCTTCACATACCAGGCGACGTGCTTGCGCATTTCGCGCGCCGCCGAGACCGGGCCCACGCTCGCGACCATCATCGCGAGGTGGCGGATCCCGGCTTCGAGTCGTTCCGCCGCGGTTGGCATCGGCAGCACCTCGCCGTTCTCCCAGAACGCCCGCACGCGGCGGAACACCCACGGATCACCGAACGCCGCGCGCCCCATCATCACGGCGTCGCAGCCGGTGGTCTCGAGCATGCGGACGGCGTCCTCGGGACTGCGCACGTCGCCATTGCCGATCACAGGAATCGAAACAGCGCGCTTGGCCTCGCCGATCATCTCCCAGTGCGCGTCGCCTTCGAACTTCTCGGCGCGCGTGCGCGCGTGGATCGCGACCGCCGCGGCCCCGACGCCTTCGAGCCGCTTGCACACTTCGACGACGTTCTGCGAGTTGCCGTCCCAGCCAAGCCGGATCTTGGCCGTCACCGGCAGCGAACTCGCCTCGACCATGCGCTCGACGATCTCGCCGAGCAGCGGCACGTTCGTGAGCAGTGCGGCACCCGCGCAACGGTTCACGACCTTGCGCACCGGACAGCCCATGTTGATGTCGATGAGATCCGGACGGCGCTCGGGCGGCAGATCGCACAGCACGCGCGAGGCCTCGGCCATGATGGCGGGATCGGCGCCGAACAACTGGATGCCGAGCGGGCGCTCCATGCTCTCGAAGGCGCAGTAGTCGAGCGTCGCCTGGTTCATGCGGATGAGTCCGTCGGCCGACACCATCTCGGTGTAGACGATCGATGCGCCCTGTTCGCGCGACAGCTGGCGGAACGGCGAGTCGCTGACCCCGGCGAGCGGCGCGAGCAGGAACGGCGAGTCGGCGGTGACGTTGCCGATCTTCATGACGAAACACTCCCGATCGCGCGGCCCGGAAGGGCGGCGGCGAAACGCGCGACGTCGGCGAAGTCCGCGAACGGCTCGAACGCGATGCCTGAGGCTTCGCACCATTCGGCGAGCGCGCCGCGCGCGAGCACGTGATCCGCCACGCGCGCCGCACAGCGGTCCGAGTACCCGTCGCCCACCATAACCACGCGAAATCCCTCCTCGTGAGCCTGCGCCACCTCGGCGCCCTTGCAGTTGCCGCAACGCCCGCACCCGCGCCCGGCGCGCGGGAATTCCGGCGTCACGCCGCCGTTTTCGAAGCGCGCGCGGTTGGCGCTGTACGGAAGCGAACCGAGACCGGCGGCACTCAGCAGCCGCCTTATATAGAAGTCATAGCCGTCGCTCACCACCCAAACCCGGTCGCCACGCGCTTCCGCTTCGCGCGCGAACGGTGCGAACTGCGGATCGATCGTGAAGCCGTCCGCAAACGCCATGGCCTCGGGCTCGGAAACGCGCACCATGCGGCACTCGGATTCGGACAACTCGCGGCTGCCGATCCGCCCGTCACGCCACGCCGCGAACAGCGCCGCGCGCTCGGCGTCCATGCCCGGTGAAAACTTCCGGATGAATCCGGCGCCGATGTCGTGCGGAGCGATGGTGCCGTCGAAGTCGCACAGAATCGCGTAGCGAACGCTCACCGGGCGGAGTCGTGCGACCGATCGCGCACCGAGCCCGCGAACACATCGGCCGGCCGCGCCGAGCGGGCGAGAATCGCCGCCGCCTTGGCGAACGCCGCATCCCCTTCGAGCACGACGCGCATCGCCGCCGCATCGCCGCCGGTGCGGCGCGCGAGTTCGCGGCGCACCGCGCGTTCGATCACGTTGCGTTCGGCCGCGAGTGCGGCGGCATCAGCGTCCAGCTTCTCACCGCGCAGGTAATCGGCGAACGCGCTCCACGTCGCTTCGGGAAGCGCGGTGCCCGCGGCAGTACCCGGGTGCGCGTTGATCCACTTGTTGGCGAACCGGAACGCGAGCCCGCGCCGTTCGATCTCGCGCGCGATCCCGGTCAGCGAATCCGTGAAAACCGTCACGTCGGGCGCGATGCCGCCGCCGCCGAGGACGATGCGGCCCGCCGTCGTGTGGAACTCGGGACGCACCTTGCTCGAGTCGGCACTACTGTCCGCGGGCGCCGGCTCGTCGTCATCGGCCAGCGGATCGAAGCCCTTGGGGCGCGGCCGGTGGATCGAGCGCCCGCTCGGCGTGTAGTAGAGCGCGGTCGTGAGCTTGATCGCGGTGGTCTTCCCGCGCAGCGGATACACGCTCTGAACCGAGCCCTTGCCGAACGACGTGCGTCCCACGACCAGCGCGCGATCGAGATCCTGAAGCGAACCCGCCACGATCTCGGCGGCCGAGGCGCTGCCTTCGTCGATCAGCACGACGAGGGGCGACTTCACATCGCCGGCGGCGTTGCCGGCGTAGAAGCGCTGGTCCTGATTGCGCGCTCGACCGCGCGTGTACACGACCATCGAGCCCTTGGGCAGGAACTGCTCGGCGACGTCGACCGCCTGGTCGAGCAGTCCGCCGGGATTCATGCGCAGGTCGAGGACGAAGCGGTGCGCACCCTCCTTGCGCAGGCGCGCGAGCGCGTCGCGCATCTCGGCACCCGACTTCTCCGAGAAGCTCGCGAGTCGCACGTAGCCGAGATCCTTGCCCGCCATGAACGCGTAGGGAACGCTCTTGGTGACGATCTCCTTGCGCGTGATCGTGTAGCTCTGCTCGCCCTGCTCGCCTTCGCGCGCGATCGAGAGCGTCACCGGCGTACCCTCCGCGCCGCGCAGCAGCTTCGCCACGCCTTCGACGCCGAGCCCGGCGGTCGAGGTGGCTTCGACCTTCACGATCACGTCGCCCGAATGGATGCCCGCTTCCCACGCCGGGCTGCCTTCGATCGGCGAGATCACCGTCGGGTATTCATCACGCACGCCCACGACGACGCCGATGCCGCTGAACTTGCCCTGCGTGACCGACTGCAAACCGGTGTAGTCGTTTTCGTCGAGGTACTGGGAGTAGGGATCGAGGTCCTTGAGCATCCCCTCGATCGCGCCGGTGACGGCGGTGGCCGGCTTTACCGGATCGACGTAGTTGTCCTGCACCCGCTGCAGCACTTCCACGAACACATCGAGGTTCGTGTAGAGATCGCCGGTCGCGCCGCGGCCGGCCCACCAGCCCAGCGAAAACAGGGCGAGCATGAGGGCGCCGAACAGGAATCGTCGACGGATCACGAAAACCTCCGGGGGGGTCGTATGCCTGCGCTCCGGATGCGGCAGGTCGGACCGGGCGTGGACGGCTGTAACTTGAAATCGTCAGGGCCGGGAACTATAGCACACGGTCTGCGCGTGCGACCCCGGGCCGGGAGGCCGGAATCCCGCGCCCGTCAGCGTCAGCGAGCGTTGAGTCGCGGCTCGACCGCTTCCGCCACCGCGCGCTCGAGCGCGTCGGGTTCGAGGCCGGCATCGAGGATCACCCAGCGCGCTGGGTTCAAACGCGCCAGCGCGAGGAACTGCTCGCGGACCCGGACGTGGAACGCCTCGGGCTCGCGGTCGATACGGTTGGTCCGCGGTGCCGCCCGAGCGCGGCGCGCGAGGCCGATCGCAGGATCGACATCGAACAGCAGCGTGAGGTCGGGTTCGCGCCCGCCGGTCGCCGCGCGGTTCATCGCGTGGAGCAGTTCGAGGTCCAGGCCTCGGCCGCCTCCCTGATAGGCGAGAGTCGAATCCGCGAACCGGTCGCACAGCACGATGTGCCCGGCCGCGAGTTCGGGTGCGATCAGCCGCGAGACCACGTCGGCACGCGCGGCTTCCATCAGGAATGCTTCGGCCCACGGGCCGGGATCGTGTCCGGGATCCAGCAACAGTGCGCGCACGCGCTCGGCGAGCGGCGTGCCTCCGGGCTCACGCGTCTCCAGAACGATCTCGCCGCGAGCCCGAAGGCGCGCGGCGAGGCGCTGAATCTGCGTGGACTTCCCCGAACCTTCGCCGCCTTCGAAGGTGACGAAGAAGCCTGTCATCGCGCTGTCCCCGCGGCCCGGGCGCTCAGCGCGCCCGCGAGGAACGCTTCTTCACCGCCGGCTTCGGGCGGCGCTTCGCGACCTTGCGCGCCGCGCGCTTGCGGCTCGCGGGCGCAGGTGCGACTCCGACCGACGTCGCGACCGCCGCGCGGACCATCACCGAGCGCTTGGGCCTGCCCGAGATCGGCGCCTTGTCCTTCTTCACCATCGGCGCGCCTTTCTCCCGCAGCATGCGCTCGGTGCCCTTCGGATCCTTGATGTACTGCTCGACCAGCTCGCGCGCCGAATCGTCGGGGATCTGAATCGGCGGCGACTTCTTGAAGTAGCTCGACGGTGCGATCAGCGCGCCCTTCAAGCCGTGGTTCAGCGCGAGCTTCGCGCACCGCACCGCATCGATGACGATGCCGGCCGAGTTGGGCGAATCCCACACTTCGAGTTTCATCTCGAGATTGAGCGGCACGTCGCCGAACGTCGTGCCCTCCATCCGGATGTGGCACCACTTGCGGTCCTTGAGCCACGGCACGTAGTCCGAAGGACCGACGTGCACGTTCTCTTCCGGAAGTTCGTAGGGAATGTTGCTCGTGACCGCGGAGGTCTTGGAGATCTTCTTGGACTCGAGGCGCTCGCGCTCGAGCATGTTGAGGAAGTCGGTGTTGCCGCCGAAGTTCAGCTGGTAGGTGCGGTCGATGCGCACGCCGCGGTCGACGAACAGGTTCGCGAGCACGCGATGCGTAATCGTCGCTCCGACCTGCGACTTGATGTCGTCGCCGATCACGGGGAGCCCGCGCTTTTCGAAGCGGTTCTGCCAGTACTGCTCGCGCGCGATGAACACCGGAATGCAGTTCACGAATCCGCAGCCGGCTTCGAGCACCTGCTCCACGTACCACTTGGTCGCCTCTTCCGAACCGACCGGAAGGTAGTTCACGACCACGTCGGTGCCGGTGTCCTTCAGCAGCTTCACCACGTCGACCGTCGATCCCGGCGCCTTCTCGATGATCTTCGAGAGGTACTTGCCGAGTCCATCGTGCGTCATGCCGCGCTGGACGGTGACGCCGCTGTGCGGGACCTTCGCGAAGTTGAGCGTGTTGTTCGGCGTGGTGACGATCGCTTCGGACAGATCGCGGCCGACTTTGTTCTTGTCGATGTCGATCGCGGCGGAAACCTCGACGTCACGGATGTGGTAGCCGCCGAGATTCACGTGCATCAGGCCCGGCACGCGATCCGTCTCCTTCGCGTTCCGATAGTAGTGAAGCCCCTGCACGAACGACGACGCGCAGTTCCCGACTCCGATGATCGCCACCCGCACCTTACCCATAAATTCCATGCCTCCTTAGTTTGTGTTCCACGACTCGAACACAAACTATTGCGAACGAGTTTGCTTCCAAACATAGGCCACGCGTTGCGCCGCGGTGCCGAATGAAAAGATCGTCAGCAGCAGCAGGGCGCCCGGCATCACCGGGCCCACGCCGAATGCTCCCGCAATCATGACCAGCAGCAGCCGCTCCGGCCGCTCGAACCATCCCGCCTTGCCGTCGAGCCCCAGGCCCTCGGCGCGCGCGCGGGTGTAGGACACCATGAACGAACCCACGAGCGCCATCATCGCCGTGAGCGAAATCACCGCCCACGTGCGCGGCTCGAGTCCACGGCCGATCTCGGTGAGCGCCCGCGTCGGATCGTGGACCAGATCCACGAGGTTGACCAGATAAAATCCCGCGATCCCGATCAGGACGAACGCCTCGGCGAAACGGTCGAGCGTCGAATCGAGAAACGCGCCGAACCGCGAGACCTTGTTCTGAGTGCGCGCGACCTGGCCGTCGAGCATGTCGCAGATCCCGGACATCAACAGCAACGCGGAACCGAGCCGGAAGCCGCCTTCGAAGAACGCGATGCCGGAGAATACGCTGAACGTGCAGCCAATCGTCGTGAGCGCGTCGGGACCGACGCCGAGGCGCCCGAGCAGGGCGACGAGCGGATCGAGCACGGAATACGCAAGGCGCTTCGCCGATTCCTTGATGCGCGCGATGCCACCGGGGCGCGTGGAGGGATCGGCCGAGGTCGTTTCGGTCGGCGTCATGCTTCGTCGCCGTCCGCCGGCTCGTCCTGCGTGTGGCGCGTCCGGCCGCCCAGTACCAGCACTATTTCTCCTCGTCGTTGGTCTGCGCGCAATGCGGCGCGCACTTCGGCCGCCGTGCCGCGCAACACCTGCTCGTGAAGCTTCGTCAACTCGCGCGCGAGCGCGATCGGCCGCCCGCCCCACACCGATTCGAGCTCGGTGAGACACGCCTCGATCCGATACGGCGACTCGAACACCACGATCGTTTCGCGCCGTTCGTGCAGTTCCACCAGGCGCTTGCGGCGCGCCTCGCGTTTGGGCGGCAGGAACCCGGCGAACAGGAATGCGTCCGTCGGCAAACCGCTTACTTGAAGTGCTGCGATCACGGAACTCGGTCCGGGAACGCTTTCGACCCGCAAGCCGGCCGCGACCGCGGCCCGCACCAGCGGAAACCCGGGATCGCTGATGCCGGGCGACCCCGCGTCCGTCACCATCGCGACATCCTCTCCCGCGCGCAAGCGATCGAGGAGTTCGGGGATACGCGCGCGCTCGTTGTGCTCGAACAGGCTGAGCACGCGAGCGTTGATTCCCAGATGATCCAGCAACCGTCGGGTGTGGCGCGTATCCTCGGCCGCGACGACACCGGCCTCGGTGAGCACGCGCACCGCCCGCCGGGTGATGTCTTCGAGATTCCCGATCGGAGTCGCGACCAGGAACAGTGTTCCCTGGCCCGCCGGACTCCGCTCACGGGCGGGTCGCTGTTCGGTCACTCGTGCTCCGTACCGGAAGTCATGTATCCCGAAAAACCGGCGGAAGTTAGCACGCGGGGGGGCACCCACCAAGCGGGTTCGGGATCGGCGGCGTGGGCGCACGGGGCTTCTGTTACACTCGCCCGCCATTCCATGAAACCTCCCGCCTCCCCATCCGCCGCGCGCTTCGCGTTCGAACCCGCACGTACGCAGCCGGCCGCGATTTCCAGCTCCGACCCCGCATGGATCGGGCAGGCGACGTGGGCGGTGATCGCGGTATTCGCCGGGTGCGTTCTGTGGATCGCGCTCGCCCTTCATCCGGTCGGCGACTACTACACCGAGAGCGACTTCTACGGCGGCTACGCGATCGGTGCGCGCGCCATTCAGCACGGGATCGTCAATCCGTCGCGTTATCCCGTGGTCGGACCGGGATACGAGTTCGCTCTCGCGCTGCTCGGTGCCGGAGGGCTCGATCTGTTCCTCACGGGCAAGCTGCTGTCGGCGGCGTGTGCGACCGCCGCACTGGCGCTGTGGTCGATCCTGCTGCGTCGCCGCGCCGGGGCGCGGGTGGCGCTCGCGGTCACCGTACTGTTCGCGGCGAACCCGGTGTTCGTCCGCTACGCCTACTCCGCGACCACCGATCTCCTTGGCACCTTTCTGGCGAGCGCTTCGATGTTCGTTCTGCTCACGACCCGATCGCGACGCGGCCTGCTCGGCGCCGGCGCGCTCGCGGCACTCGCCACGCTCACGCGCTACAACCTGATGGCGCTCGTGCCCGCCGCGATCGTCACGCTCGCGTGGCTCGAGCCTTCGACCGTGCTCACGCGCCGTCGCGCGCTCCTCGCCTATCTCGGCGGCTTCGGCGTGATCACGCTGCCGTGGGCCGCCTATTCGCTGGTCGCCGGAGCGATCCCGGGCATTCATCTGTACGAGAACTTCGGTTTCTATCTGAACCCCGATGCGAGCCGGAACGTGCAGGACGAGTACGGCTTCCTCGCCAACGCGACGCCACCCTCGGAGACGCTGCTCGAACTGTTGCGCACGCGTCCGCTCGAACTCGTGCGCCGCTCGCTGGTCAACATTCCCGCCCACCTCGGGCGCGACGCGAAGGAGCTGCTGGGGCTTCCGATCGCCGGGTTGTGCGCGCTCGGAGCGTTCGCGGCGGGGTCGCGCACGCCGCTGCGGCCGCTGTGGGTCCACGGCGCGCTGCTGTTCGCCGCTCTGGTGCCGGTGTTCTACAGCGACCGCTATTCGCTGCCGCTGATCCCCATCTACCTCACGCTCGCCGGCCTGATCGTCGCGCCGGCGCCGGGATTTCTGCGCGCGATTCCCGTGACGGTACGGGCACTGGCGATCGCGGGGGCCGCGGTGTGGCTCGCCGCGTGGTGTGTGCCCTATCAGCGCGCGGCGCTCGAGCACACGCCGGTCGAGACTCGCGAGGCGGGACGCGCGCTCGCCGCACACGCGTCGCCCGGCGAGCGCGTCGTGAGCCGCAAGGGACACATCGGCTACTACTCGGGGCTCACCGTGATTCCGTTCCCGCGCTTTCGCTCGCTGCGAGAACTCGCGGACTTCGCGCGCGCGCACGGGGCGCGCTACATCTATTTCTCGTGGTACGAGATGATGCTGCGCCAGGAGTTCGCGTACCTCCTCGACACCACGGCAACGGTTCCGGGACTCACGGTCCAGCACGTCACGACTCAGAATCCCAGCGTGACCTACCGGATCGGGCCCGACTTCGGCCGGGATCCCGAATGGATCCACGACGACACGCGTCGCCGCGTCCACATCGCGCGCGCACTGGTGCAGGTGCTGCCGGATTCGCTCGTGTGGACGCATCGGCTGGTGCTCTCGGCGGACGCGCTCTCCGAAGGCCGGCTCGGTGACGCGCTGCGGGAGGCGGAGCGGGCATCGCGCACCCGGCCGGGTGATGCGTTCGCGTGGACCTTGCAGGGCGAGGCGCTGCGCCAGATGCAACGGCCGGACGATGCGCGCCTCGCGTTCCGCCGCGCGCTCGAGCGGGACCCTAACGATGCCCAGGCGCGGATCGGATTGAGTCTCATCGAGGGAACGAGCGACAGCGCCCAGATCGAAAACTCGCCGCGCTGAGGCACACGGCGATTCGCGAGCTATTCAGCGTGCTCCAGCCGCGAGCCGCTCTGCGAAAGTCTCCCGCACCACTTCGATCGCGCGCTCGATCCCGGCATCGTCGACATCGAGATGCGTGATCGCGCGCAGCTGTCGGTGGCCGAACGACACCAACCGCACCCCGCGAGCTTCGAGCGCGTGCACGAGTTCGTCCCGATCGAGCGACGGATGCTCGAGCCGCAGGAGCACGGTGTTGGTGTCGGGCACGTTGACCTGAACGCCCGACAGATCGCGCAGGCCATCGGCGAGCCGCCGCGCGCGTCGATGATCCTCGGACATGCGCTCCACGTGATGATCGATCGCATGCAGGCACGCCGCGGCGAGGATGCCGACCTGCCGCATGCCACCGCCCCAGCGCTTGCGCAGGCGGCGGGCGTGCAGCACGACCTCGGCGCTGCCTGCGAGAATCGAACCAATTGGAGCGCCGAGCCCCTTGGAGAAGCACATCATCACCGAGTCGACCGGCGCCGCCCAGGCACTCACCGGCACACCCGTGGCGACCTGCGCATTCCACAGTCGCGCCCCGTCGAGATGCACGCGCATGCCGTGCGCATGCGCCGCGTTCGCCACCTCGCGCAGCGCCTCGAGCGGCACGATCGCACCGCCGTGGCCGTTGTGCGTGTTCTCGAGACACAGCAGCGTGACGCGCGCGACGTGGATGTCGGGATCGCGCACCGCGCACATCACGAACGCGGGGTCGAGCACGCCACGGGTACTCGCCAACGGATGCGCGAGGCATCCCGAGAGCGTGGCGATACCTGCCTGCTCGTAGAGGAACACGTGCGACTGGGCGTCCAGCAACACTTCGTCACCCGGTGACGTGTGGCAGGCCACGGCGAGCTGATTGCCCATCGTGCCGCTGGGCACGAACAGTGACGCGGCCTTGCCGGTGAGCTGCGCCATGCGCCGCTGGAGCTCCAGAACGGTCGGATCGTCGCCGAACACATCGTCGCCCACGACCGCCTCAGCCATCGCCCGCCGCATGGCGGGCGTCGGCCGCGTGACCGTGTCGCTTCGCAGGTCCACTTCACCGCTCATCGTTGCCATCTCCGAAGCCTTGCTGGACCTTGACAACGCACTGTTGCCGGTGCGAACAGTGTACAGGACGCGGCGAGCCGAGCCGCCCCGGCGGGAACGGAGAATCGGAGGTCAGGGTCGATTTCCGAAACAAACTCGGGCGAAGTCCATCCAACGTGGGCAATCGCTCGAGCCGGCCGACGCGGCGCTGCCAGACGGCAGCACGCCGACCCCGGCTCGCGGGCTAAAGGAGAACGAACATCATGCCTCTCGGACTTTTCGACCCCACCATGCTGCTGGTCCTTCCCGCGTTGATCTTCGCGCTGTGGGCGCAGTGGAAGGTTCAGAACACCTACCAGAAGTACGCCAAGGTGCCCGCGGCGAACGGACTCACCGGCGCACAGATGGCGATGAGCATCATGAAACGCAACGGCGTGAACGACGTCACGATCGAGGAAGTCGGCGGCGTGCTCAGCGACCACTACGACCCGCGCGCCAAGGCAGTGCGCCTGTCGACGCACAACTTTCGCGACTCGTCGATCGCCGGGATCGCGGTTGGCGCGCACGAAGTCGGACACGTGCTCCAGCACGCTCAGGGCTATGTGCCGCTTCAGATCCGCTCGACGCTCGCCCCGGTTGCGGGCTTCGGCAGCATGCTCGCGTTTCCGCTGTTCTTCATCGGGATCTTCTTCGGCGGGAGCATGTCGCGGATGTTCATGGACCTCGGCATCCTGCTGTTCACGGGTGCGGTGCTGTTCCAGGTGGTGACGCTGCCGGTCGAGTTCGACGCCTCGAAGCGCGCGCTCGCTCAGCTCACGAGCTCGGGTGCGATCGCACCGCAGGAGATCGACGGCGCGAAGAAGGTGCTCGATGCCGCAGCACTCACCTACGTGGCGGCGGCGGCGATGGCGGCACTTCAGTTGCTGCGGTTGGTGTTGATCCGCAACAGCCGCAATTAGCCTCGGAAACACAAACGGTGGGCACCGGATGCCCACCCCCTCGCGTTTTGTACGACCTGTTCAGCCCTGTGAAACCATGTCCTTCAGTTCCTTGGACACCTTGAACACCGGAACCTTGCGCGGGGGCACGGGAACCGCTTCGCCAGTGCGCGGATTGCGAGCGATACGTGACTTGCGATCCTTGACGCGGAACGTTCCAAACCCGCGAATTTCAATGTGGTGGCCGTTTGCGAGGGCTTTTGCCACCGCGTTGAGGAAGGAATCGACCGTTTCGGCGACGTCCTTCTTGGTCAGGCCAGTCCTCTCGGCAATCTGGTCGACGATATCCGCCTTGGTCATCACGCCTCCGCGCCCTGGGGAGCCAGACAGTGCCCCCTGATTCGCCTCACCGCGAGGCATGAGCAAGCTAACAAGCGATCTAAAAATCTGTCAATCAGTTTTTGCACAAGGCGTTGCGCGATTCGGGCTCGCCCGGATCGGGCGCCGCCTCAGAGGCCGGGGCTAAGGAAGCCGGTCAGACCCCGGATTCGCCGGTCCCGAGGATCCGCTGCCGGGTCGCTTCCATCGGGTGGGCATCCCCCTCTTCGAGCGCCCGAACGACCCGGGTTCCTCCGGCTTCGATCTCGGCCTTCAGTTCGGCCGCAAACGCGCCCGAGCGGATTTCGGTGAGGATCGTCTCCATCGCCTGGCGGGCGGCAGGGCCGATCACACGGGGTCCGCGAGTCACATCGCCGTAGAGCGCGGTGCCGCTGATCGAGCGCCGCAGCCCCGCCACGCCACGCTCATGGAGCAGGTCCGCGAGGTGTTTCAGCTGGTGCACGCACTCGAGATAGGCGATTTCGGGCGCGTACCCGCGCGCGACCAGCACCTCGAACGCGGTCTGCACGAGCGCGTTCATTCCCCCGCACAGCACCGTCTGCTCTCCGAACAGGTCGACCTCAGTCTCTTCCTTCACGGTGGTGCGCCATAGCGGATCGAGCCCCAGCCGGCGGGCGTACGCCTCGGCGATCGCCCATGCGCGTCCGGTCGAGTCCTTGTGCACGGCGAGATATGCCGCGAGCGGAGGGCGAGAGAGGTCGCGCTCGAGGAGCCGGCCGGGCCCGGCCGGTGAGACGAGCACGATGTCGGCCCCCGGCGGCTTCTGTAGATCGGAATAGAGCAGGTTGAATCCGTGAGCGAACACGATGGCTGCACCCGGAGTGAGCGCCTCCGTGATCTCGCTCCACGCGGACGGCACCGCATCGTCGGGGATCAGAACCGCGACCACGTTCGCCCCGGACACTGCTTCCGCCGGCGAGGCGACCGCGAAACCCGCGGCGGCGGCGCGCTCAGCCGAAGCACCGCCCGGTCGCAATCCGATCCGCACGACCAGCCCGCTCGCGCGCAATGCCCGCGCCTGCGGAGCGCCCTGATTGCCGTAGCCGATCATCGCCACAGTCGCGCCGCCTAGCACGTCGCTCATCGGGTCATCTGTGGGGTGAAGCGTTCGAAGTCGCGTCGCGAGTGAAAGCTCATCGGGGACGGCGGCCTTTCGCAGCGCGATCGAAAGGCGCGGCACCGGGAGGCGCCGCGCCGTGACGTCACTTCTTGCCGACCGCCGAAGCGGCGGCACTCCAATCGGACTTCTGGAGCTGCACACCCTTGGGATCGAAGTGATAGGCGGTCTTCTTGGTCCAGTAGAACCAGGTCTCGTACTTCTGACCGTCCGCCTCCCAGTCCGTCACCTGGTCAGGAACACCCTGGCTCGCCAGCACCTTGGACGCGGCGCTCCCGGCCATCACCTGCTTCACATGCGCGGCGGCATCGGCGGCCGCAGTGCCCTTGTCGAGCGCGAGGTAGACCATGAACTCTTCGGTGCCCTTCGCGGTGTTGCCGCCCTTGGCGTAGACCGCGCCGAGCTGGCGATGGAAGCTTTTGTTCTTGGCATCGATGTTCAGAGCGCGGATCACCATCGCGATCGCCTCGTCGAACTTCTTCAGTTCGGCGAGCGTCGAGGCATACGCCGTCATCGCGTCGGTGTCCTCGGGGCGCGCTGCGAGTGTCGCCTTCCACTGCCCGGCCGCCAGCGCGTGCTCGCCGGCATTCTGATACGCGAGTGCCGCGTTGAATGGCAGGTCCGCGTTGCCCGGCTTGAGCTCTCCGGCTTTGGCGTAGGCATCGCCCGCCAGCTTGTAGTCCGGCTTGCGAGCATCGCCTTCCTTGGCCTGCGCCTTCTTGAAGTACGCCTCGGCAATGCCCAGGTGCAGGTCGGAATTCGAGGCGTCGGACTTCATCAGGTCCTGGTAGTAGGCGATCGCCTCGTCGTACTTCTTTTCGTCGAGCAGGCGGTTCGCGCGCGCCGTGCGCACCGCAATCATGGACTTGATCAGGTTGGTGTCGCCCGGCGCCGACTCGAGGCCCTTCTTGAAGATCGCCTCGGCGGTCTCCAACTCGCCCATGAACGCGTACACCGAACCGAGATTGCGCTGCGTGCCGGCATCGCCGGGTTTGAGGTGCGAAGCCCGCGTCAGGCTGGCCGCGGCTTCGAGATACTTCTTGCGCGCGTCTTCCCGCTTCGCCTTGTCGGCGTCGTTCTCGGCGGCCTTCGTGAATTCCGGATAGACCGTCTGCGCTTCGTTGATCTTCGTGATGCCGCCGTTGAACGCGGTCGCCCAGTACGAGTCGCGGTTGTTCTGCGCCCAGTCCTTCTTCTTCGGATCCTTGGTCGCGAGCCCGTCGATCGCCTTCTTGAATGCCTCGCCCGCCTGACGCGCACTGTCCATTTCGGCGTAAGCCCAGCCCAGATAGCCCATCGCCTCGTAGTCGACGGCGTCCTCGCCGGCGCACATTTCGAGCTGCTGGACCGCCTTCATCATCTGGCGCTGATAGTCCTCGAAGTTGCCTTTCGCCTTGTCGCTCATGCCCTGCACGACGTACTGAATGCCGCCGGCGCAGTGAGGATTGCGCGCGTGCGCGGCGCCAACGACGGCCACGGTGCTCAGCGCCACGCCGAGAATGGTGGCGATCGCGGTTTGTTTCACGGAACTCCTCCTTCGTATCGAGTGATCGAGGTGACGATTTCGCCGCGCGTTCGCGTTGAACGCCGGAGGTCGCGCCGGCTCAGGTCAGACGGTTTCCATTGACCGTGAGCCCGAACGTCGTGCCCAGAAACTTCGCGGCCTTGCGGGACGCGAGCATGCGCGTCATGAAGATCTCGAAGTACTCCATGACCTGTGAGATGGCGGTATCCACCGTGAGTTCCAGAGTGATCTGCTTGTCCGCTTCGTTCACGTTGAGGAAGCTCTTCTCCACCGCGTAGTTGACCCGGTCGTGAATGTCGAACTTGATCATGTCCGGGTTGCGCACCCGGGTGCGATGCACGTCGCTCTTGTCGGCGAGGATCAGCGCTGCGGCGACCGCGTTCACCGATTCCCCGTCGTTCTCGTGGTGATTTCCGATCGCCCCGATCACCTTGATGATCTCGATGTCGGGCATTCCCATCTTCTCGAGCAGCGTCATCGCCATCACCGCACCCGTCTGGGCGTGCTGCTCGCGGTTCACGCCGTTGCCGACGTCGTGCAGATATCCGGCGATCGCCGCCAGCTCCGCCTCGCGCTCGCTGTAACCCAGGCGCTTCAGGATGTTGCGTGCGATATTCGCCACCAGGCCGACGTGCCGCTCGCCGTGCTCGGTGTACCCGATCTCGGCCAGCGCCTCGTCCGCCTTGCGAACGTAGACTTTCACTCGCGGATTCTCCCGAACTTCGTCGAACGTGACGAGCCGGGAACCGTCCGCGAGCGGTGCCTCGATCGGCGTGGGGCGAACAACTGCAATCCGTTGGGCCATGGTCGGGTTCTTTCGGTATTAGCGGGAAGAGTGCCAGAACTTCGAGGCGCGAAGATCGTCGCCGGGATCGGGCGGTGGAACTGTAGGCCGCTCGTCGAAGAGGCGTCAAGCCTTGGTCCTGTGAGCCGAATTCGTGACCTCGGCCTGACGAATGGCACCCGTTTCCGCCGCATCACGGGCATCGAAGCTTACGCGGGCGCGGGGAAAATATTCCGCCGGAACCGGCCCGCTCTAAGATCCCACGCTCGCAACCGGCCGGTTGAGCCCCGAGGAGCGGCGATCGCGCCTCGGGAAGTGTGGCGGTCCGTCACAGCACGTCGACCGGATCGATGTCGATCACCATCCGGACCCCGCGCTTGCCGGCGGTTGCTTCATAGTGTTCCAGCGCCCGGGTGGCGGCCGCCCGCAGAGCGCCGGTGTTCGTCCCTTTGAGCATGATGTGCCAGCGGAACTGCCCGCGCAGCTTGGCCATGGCGTGGGGCGCCGGTCCGAGTACGGAGAGGATCGGAGCATCGTCTTCGGCGTCCTCGGCGGGAGAGGCTGCCGGTGCCGGTGCCGGCGCCATGGCGGACTCGGAGGAGCGCTCCGTCTCCGCCGCGCGCGCCGTCGCGACTTCGGCGACCTCGAGCGACTCCGCGGCGCTCCGCAAGAATGCGGCAACTTCGGTCGCTGCCGCCTCGACCGCCGACTCCTCCTTGCCCGCAAACGAGAGCGCGGCGAGCCGCACGAACGGCGGATAGCGCGCGTCGCGACGCTGCCCGAGCTCGTGATCGAGAAACGCCCGCTCATCCTGCAGCACCGCTGCGGCGACCGCCGGATGTTCCGGCGTGCAGGTCTGAACGTAGACCTCGCCCGCCGTCCGCCCGCGGCCCGAGCGTCCGGACACCTGAACCAGCAGCTGATACGTGCGCTCCGCCGAACGGAAGTCCGGCAGATGGAGTCCGACGTCGGCATCCAGCACACCGACCAGCGTCACGTTCGGAAAGTCGAAACCCTTGGCGATCATCTGCGTGCCCACAAGAATGTCGGCGTCGCCGCGGCGGAATGCGGCCACGACCTCGGTGGCTTTCGCGCCATCGCGCGTCACGTCGGTGTCGAGCCGCACGATGCGCGCTTCGGGAAACGCGGCCGCCAGTTCCTTCTCCGCGCGCTGCGTGCCGCTGCCCGAGTAGCGAAACATCGCCGCGTGGCACTTGGGACACTGCGCACTCGCCGCCTCGGCGTGATCGCAATAGTGGCAACGCCACGAGCGCGGCTGCAGATGCAGCGTGAGCGCGATGTCGCAGTGCGGGCATTCGGGAACATGACCGCACCCGCGGCACTGCGAGTGGTGGGAATGCCCGCGGCGGTTCAGGAACAGCATCGTCTGCTCGCGGCGCGCGAGGCGCTCGCCGATCGCCGCGCGCAGCGTCGGCGTCAGGAGCCCCGCACCCGATGCCTCGCGCCTGAGATCCACGACCCGCACCTGCGGCATCGCGCGGCCGTCGACGCGCTCGGCGAGACGCACGTGCCGGTACTTGCCCCGCGCGGCGTTGGCGAGCGACTCGAGACTCGGCGTCGCCGAGCCGAGCAGAATCGGGATGCCGAGCATCTGCGCGCGCCGCACCGCGACATCGCGGCCGTGATAGCGCAGGCGCTCGCTCTGCTTGTAGGCGGGCTCGTGCTCTTCGTCGACCACGATCAGTCCGAGCTTCGCGAGCGGCGCGAACACCGCCGAGCGCGCGCCCACGACCGCATCGAGCGCGCCGCGGTTCGCGAGCTCCCAGTTGCGGCGGCGCTCACCCACGCCGAGCGAGCTGTGGAGCAGTCCGACGCGGCTTCCGAAGCGCCGGCGAAACTCGGCGACCACCTGCGAGCTGAGCGCGATCTCGGGCACCAGCACCAGCGTCTGGCGTCCTTGAGAGCGCACCGCCTGCGCGGCGCGCAGATAGATCTCGGTCTTACCACTCGCCGTCACGCCGTGCAGCAGGATCGGCGCGAATCCTCCGCGCGCGATCGCCTCGTCCACCGCCGCCATCGAATCGACCTGCCCGCCGGTGAGCGTCACGCGCTCGGCGAGCGGCAGATGCAGCTCGCGATCCTCGATCGCGTTGCGGCGCGCGCGGCTGTTCGCGAAGCCTTCGTATCCGCCCGGGAGCCCGGCGACCAGCACTTCACCGATCGGCGCGAGGTAGTAGGCGGAGATCCAGCGCCCGAGCGCGAGCAGATGCGGCGAGAGCGAGGCGTCTTCGAGGACCGCGGTCACATCGCGGACGTCGTGGCCTTCGGGAGCGTGGTCGTCGATCGAGACGACGATGCCGCGGCGGGGACGGCCGCGGAACGGGACCTGCACCTGGGCACCCGGCCGCACGCGGGCGGCGAGAGCATCGGGGATGCAATAGGCGAAGGTCTGTCGCACCGGCAGCGGGAGCGCGACGTGGGCGACGGGCATGGGCGCGGAGCATACCGCAGCCCGGCCCCGTCCGGCGAAGCAAGGAAGGGACGCCGGCGGGGAATCAGGCCTGCATGCGCTGAGCGTTCGCCTGGCCGAGAATCGCGTTGATGCGCTCGACCAGCTTGCGGGGGCTGAATGGCTTGGTGATGTAGTCGTCGGCTCCGACTTCGAAGCCGATCTTCTGATCGATGTTGCGGCCCTTCGCCGACAATAGAATGACCGGGATGTTGCGCGTGGCTTCGTCGGCCTTGAGGCGTTTGCACGTCTCGTAGCCGTCCAGCTTGGGCATCATGATGTCCAGCACGATCAGATCGGGGTGCTCCGCGTTGGCCTTCTCGATCGCCTGTTCGCCATCGAGTGCCGTCACGACCTCGTATCCTTCCATGCCCAGACTGAAGTCCAGGATGTGGACGATGTAGACCTCGTCATCCACGACGAGAATCTTCCCCTTCGCCATGTTCGCTCACCCCCTCGTGTTCGCGCTCGCGTGTTCGGACGCGTTCGCGGGTTCGGGCCGGTACTGCTGCTCCGCTTCGATCTCATTCAACGCACGCTCGAACGCATCGACCACCGTCGGGTCGAACTGGCGCCCGGTCAGCCTGCGAATCTCGTTCATCGCTTCGGACCGCGGCATCGCGGGCCGATGCGGCCGGCCGATCGTCATGCTCTCGAACGCATCGACCACTGCCAGGATCCGTCCGCCCATCGGAATCTCGTCGTCCTTGAGCCCGCGCGGGTATCCGGTGCCGTCGAACCACTCGTGATGCGACAGCACGATGTCCCGCACGACTCCGACCGATTCGAGCGGCTCGAGCATCTCGGCGCTGACTTCGGGGTGGCGCTCGACGATCTCGCGATCTTCGGGCGTCAGCGACCCCGCGCTGCCGACGACGCGCTCGCCGAGCCGCACCATGCCGACATCGTGCACACTCGCGGCGTAGCTGATCACGCCGACGTCCGACTCGGCGATCCCGAGATTGCGCGCGATCGTGCGCGTGAGACGCACACGATTGGGCGAATGCCGGCGGCCGACTTCGAGATGCTTCAGCACGTCGCGCAGCGCTTCGGCGGTGCTGCCGACCGTCGCCTGGCTGTGCTCCATCGTGAGCGCCTGCTCCCACGCCGCCGCCACGCGCTGCGCGAGATGCAGCAGCAGATGGCAGTCCTCGGCGTCGAAGCACTTCTGGGTCATCGGCTCGGTCACGTTGAGCACGCCGATCAGGCCGCGCTCGCCTTCGAGCGGAACCGACAGGAACGTGCCCGACCGATACTGCGTGCGCCGCGAGCCCGCGACTTCGCGCTCGGAATCCATGTTGGTGACGCACACCGGGCGCCGGTTCTCGGCGACCCATCCCGCCACACCGGTTCCGGGGCGGATGTGCGCGAGCCGCACGACGTCCTCGCTCAGTCCGATCGCCGCGCGGATCACGAAATCTCCGTCCGGCTCGGGAGTGAGCAACGACACCACGCGGGCATTCATGACCTCGGCGACCATTTCGATCGCGAGCTTGAGGACGTCCTCGCTGGCCGCCTGCGGCTTGGGCGTCGGACGCACCATGACACGCGGGACCGGACGCCGCGGCAGCACGACCTTGAAGCACGAACCGGCGCCAGGTTCGCTGGTCGCGGTGATCGTGCCTGCATGCCAGTCGACGATCGATTTGCAGATCGAGAGCCCGAGCCCGGTGCCGCCATAGCGGCGGGCAAGCGAGGAATCGACCTGATAGAAGCGCTCGAACACCTTTTCGAGCGACTCCTGAGGGATTCCGATGCCGGTATCCTCGACGGTCAGCGTCACGTTGCGTTCGTCCCCGGAGAGAATGAGCGACACGGCGCCGCCGGCCGGCGTGAATTTCACCGCGTTGCTCCCAAGGTGAAGCACGAGTTGACGCATCTGGTCGCGATTCGCCTCGATCGCGGTATCGGCGCAGTCGACGGTCAGCTTGAGACGCACGTGCCCGGCCTGGGCGACCGATTCCAGCACCGTGACGGTCTCTTCGAGCAGTTCCCGGAAGTCGGTCTTGTCGCGGGTGGACTGGACGATCCCCGAATCGTAGCGATTGAGGTCCAGGACCGACTCGATGAGGCGCGCAAGCCGCTGGCTCTCCTCGTTGATGACCCCGAGGAACCGCTGGATCTGCTGGTGGGGAATCCCGTTCTCGCTCGCGTTCAGGAGCGTCTCGGTATAGGCGCGGATCGCGGTGAGCGGCGTGCGCAGCTCGTGCGAGACCGTCGAGACGAAGTTGCTCTTGAGCGCGTGCAGTTCCTGCGCGTGCTGGCCGGCCTGCTCCAGCTCCCGCGTGTGGCGTTCGAGCTGCTGGTAGAGACGCGAGTTCTCGATCGCGACCACCGCATGATTCGCATAGATCTCGAGCAGCTCGACCACCTCGCGCGAAGGAACGAGCCGGTCCTCGGGATCGTCCACCGAGAAGTAGGCGATCAGCTCGCCCGAGCGGTTGAACAAGGGCACCAGCAGCACGTCGTCGGTGTGCCACTCCCACTCCGAGCGCGGGCCGAGATCGTGCGCGTGGCCGCCCGGCAGATTGCGGCTGAACTCATGCTTGTGGCTGATGAAGAACGAGCGGCTGACCTTGAAATCGTCGCGCAGCCACGACATGAAGTCGTCGACCGCGATGTCCTCGCGCTGCATGCGCGCGCGCACTCCGGGCTCGATGCCGGCGAACGCCTGGGCGTGCAGGTACCGGGTGCCCGGCTCGCGCAGGCGGATCAACACGATTCCGAATCCGAGACTGGTGCGGATGTTCTCGGCGAGGCGGTCGAGCATCGGTTCGAGATCGAAGCCCGCGTTGATCTCGCGAATGTTCTCGAGGATCTGGTGGAGCTTGAGCGCGCGAGCGCGATTCTCCTCGCGCTGCGTGTGGTAGAGGCGGCTCAGACGCTGCTTCGCGGTCTGGAGTTCCGCGATTTCCGCGCGCATCCCGTCGACGTGCGCGAGCGACTCGCGCGCCGCGCCCAGCGCTTCGATTTCGGCTCGCAGGCGTCCGAGTTCTTCGCGCTCGGAAGCATCGAGGTCTTCGCCGCCCGGAGTTCCGTTCGCCACCTCCGCATGCCCGTTCATGCCGCCGTTGGCGGCGAGCGCCGCCTGCTCGGCGAGCTCGGCCTTGCGGATCTTCATCAGCTCACGGCGGGTGCGGTCGAGATCGGACTTGAGCTTGATCTCGGTCGCGGACGGACCTTTGTTCTTGTCCTTACGCATGCGGGCTCCCCCTCGTCACGCCACATTCCGCTCGGTATCAGCGGACGGCGGACGGCGGCGCTCACCTACGAGCACGCTGCCCTGGATGCCCTTGCCGTGGGTCTTGAGCTCCTGGGCGATGTCGATGAGCTGCGCCAGATGGGAGACCGGAAGGCGATCGGTGCTGACCAGAGCGAGCGTGAGGCTCATGAGGGGAAAGGATTCGAGCTGGTGCAGGCGGTTGCGCACGTCGATGTGCCCGCGCTCGCGATCCTCCGGGTCGTAGAGATTCTGAACGGCCTCGCCAAACTGTTCGATCACGTACTCCGCGAGCGGCTCGGCGTCGTCGGGCGTGGTCAGGATGACGAAGTCGTCACCGCCGATGTGGCCGACGAAGTTCTGATCGGAGCCGTAGCGGCTCGAGGCTTCGATGAGGATGCGCGCGACCGACTGGATCGCCTGATCACCGCGCGCGTAGCCGTAGTGGTCGTTGAACGACTTGAAGTAGTCGATGTCGATCTGGATCAGCGACAGCGGCGAGCCCGAAGCCAGGCGCCGGCTCATCTCCTCGTTGATCGACAGGTTTCCGGGCAGCCCGGTGAGGGGACTCGCCGAGCGCTGCTGGCGGCTCCATTCGAGCACGTTGTTGACGCGCAGCATCAGCTCGCGCGCCTGCCACGGCTTGGTGACGTAATCGTTGGCGCCGCCCCTGAGCCCGGCGACCTTGTCGTTGTCCGTCGCTTTGGCCGTGAGCATGATGATCGGGATGTGGCGCGTGATGAACGAAGCGCGTAGCCGGCGGCAGACTTCGTAGCCGTCGAACTGCGGCATCATCACGTCGAGCAGCAGCAGATCGGGCTGCAGCCGCATCGCCATTTCCAGAGCTTCCTGACCGTCGGCGGCTTCGCTGACGTCATAGCCTTCGTTCTCGAGCTGAAAGCGCAGCACTTCGCGCAAATGCGGCTCGTCTTCGGCGATCAGGAGGCGTGTCCTGGGTTTCGTGGTCACGACGACTGGAACTCCCGGCATGGGATGAGAAGCATCAAACGTCGGCGACATCCGCGGGGTTCTGCGCTCGAACAAGTAGCAAGTACCCCGCCGCCAACGTTATCGGCCATCGGTCTCCCGAATCTGAGCCGTTTGCTGACCTCGGGGTCGAGATTGCGGAACGCGGCGCCGGGGGCCGGGGCGTGCAAATTGCCACGATCCGGTTGGGAGGTCGGGCGGATGCGGGGGTTTGGAGCAGGTCCCCGCGATGGGGTTCGTCCCGGGGCGCTGGCGAATTCAGAAGCGTAGCGAAGGGGTTC
>JANLWX010000028.1:0-123651 GCA_031364845.1 Candidatus Eiseniibacteriota bacterium | reverse complement strand
CCATGCTGGAAGCCGCGCTCGACCGCGCACGCCATCTGAACGAGCTGCTCGAGGACCTTCTGACCTATTCGAACGCCGTCAACGCCCGGCTCGTGGTCGAGCTCGCGAACGAGAACATCTCCGATCTGCTCGGAAGCTACTGCGAGCAGCGCCGCGCCGGTGTGACCGCGAG
Source organism: Candidatus Eiseniibacteriota bacterium (assembly GCA_031364845.1). Lineage (GTDB taxonomy): Bacteria > Eisenbacteria > RBG-16-71-46 > RBG-16-71-46 > RBG-16-71-46 > JANLWX01. Next base: position 123,479 of record JANLWX010000028.1, on the reverse strand, counting down.
CCTGCGGGACATCGCGTGCGCGACGCCGGCATCGCTCCCGCAGGCACGGTGCGACCGGCAGCGCGTCGTGCAGATCCTCGACCATCTCCTCGACAACGCGCTCAAGTTCACGCCGAGCGGCTCGCACCTGCGGCTCGGCGCACGGGCCATGGAGGCCTCAGGACAGCGCTGGGTGTGCGTCGAATTCGAAGACGACGGACCCGGGATCCCGATCGACCGCATCCACTCGATCTTCAATTCATTTGAGCAGGTGGACGGCTCCCAGACCCGCGAGGTCGGCGGCATGGGAATGGGGCTCGCTTTGGCGCGCGAGTTGGCCGAGCGCATGGATTGCCGCCTGGATGTCGTGAGCGCCCCGGATCATGGGACGACGTTCACGCTGAGAATACCGGCCTGTTCCTGAAACGCCGCAGGCGGCTTCAGGAAGTCTTTCCTTCCGATGGCGACGGCGCTTCGCTCCCTCGCGCGACGTTGAACTAATCGCAACGCGCCGTTAGATTGCCGCTCAAAGGAGCTCCGGCGTCGCTTTCGCGACGTTGGAAGGGAACATGCCCGTTCGCGGCATCGGCATCGATGTGATGAAGGTCGAGCGGCTCGTCGCCGCGCTCGAGCGCTTCGGCGAGCGCATGGAGAAGCGTCTGTTCACCGACGCCGAGCTCGCCTACTGCCGCGGCCACAAGGATCCCCTGCCCCATCTCGCCGCGCGCTTCGCGGCGAAGGAAGCCGCCTCCAAGGCGATCGGCACCGGCATGAGCGGTGGCATCGGCTTCAAGCATTTCGAGGTGATCCAGCCCGGGGGGCGCCAGCCGAAGCTCGAATTCCACGGACCGGCGCTCGAGCGATTCCAACAACTCGGTGCCAGCCGATCGCATCTGTCGCTGTCTCATGATGGCGGCCTCGCGATCGCGTGTGTGGTGATCGAAGACTGATCCCAGCTGCCACGGGGTATTCTCACCCGTTGCCCCGCACCGTTCGGGGCGTCGCACGCACGAATCCGTGGAGGTGAGGCCATGGATGCGTCTCCCGGGGCGCCAGGACCATGCGCCGCCTGTACTTAGCCGGGCGCGCACCCTCGGCAGGGAACTTGCGATTTAGCCACTCTACGGACCCGCTATGAATCCGGTGTCCGAAGACGAGCTCCCCCCCCCGCCCTCGTCTGAATCGCTCCACCGATTCACGACACCATTGCGTTCTGCATCCTCGGGGGGTTCGTCTCATGCCGTTCCAAGCGTCCTTGTCGCCGTCGCAACACCCGTCCCGGGTGTGCGGGTCCCGGCTCCACTCCATTCGCTGGGCGGCTCTCCTGACGTTCGCGCTCGCATCGACCTCCGTCGCGCGAGCCGAAATGGTCTACGTCGACGCGGCGAACCCGGCGTCCTCGGACCTCGGCCCCGGCACCACCGCCACCCCCTTCCGCACGATTTCCGCGGCCGCCCGAATCAAGGCACTGCCGGGCAACACGATTCTCGTGAGCCCGGGAATCTACCGCGAGACGGTGACGCTCTCGGTCAAGGGCTCCTCAGCCAGTCGCGTCGTCCTGCAGGCAGCGGGCCCCGGCGTCATCATCAGCGGGGCCGACGACTACTCGAAGCCTGCCACGTGGGCGACGTTCTCCGGCGCCGTCTACCTCGCGACCTCCATCGACTGGGCGCCCGCGCAGGTGTTCCTCGATGGCGCGCGTCTCATCGCCTCGAGCGATCCTCCGTCCTCGCTGCCGCCGCGGTCGTTCCGCTACATCGAGGGCATCGGGCTCTACGTGAACGCCGGCGGTCCCAACCCCGGCACCCGCACGCTCGAAGTGGGCCGGCGTGCCTACGGCATCGTGGTCAAGGACAAGTACATGACGATCGACGGCTTCGTGATCACGAAGACAGAAAGCCGCGCCGTCGACATCTCGGGCTACGGTGTCATCGTCCAGAACTGCGCGGTCACGTTCGCCAACTCGATCGGCATCCAGCTCTCGAAGTCGCCGGCCAGCACGGTGAGCGGCTGCGTCGTGGCCGACAACTTCGACCATGGCATCTACCTCACCGACAGCAGCGCAAGCTCGCGGGTCGCCAACAACGAGTGCTACCGCAACGTCCGTCCTTCCGCCCGCGCGGCCAACGGCATCAACATCAACGGCTCGCCGAGTTGCACGGTCGAGAACAACCGCTGCTACGACAACCAGGATTCCGGGATTCAGTTCTACAACGGGTCGCACAACGGCATCTCGCGCAACAACGTCAGCTGGATCAACGGTGACCATGGCTACGACCACGTCGCCAGCACCGGTGTCCGCCACCTCCACGACGTCGCGTACCGCAACTACAAAGATGGCTTCTCGATCGAGGGCAGTTCCTCCGGATGCAGCCTCCACAACTGCATCGCCACCGACAACGGGCTCACGACCAACGAGTTCAACCTGTGGGTGGATGCGACCTCGGCTCCGGGCCTGTCCTCGAACTACAACATCTTCTGGAACTCGGTCACGCTGCCGCCGATCCGCTACGGCACGACGAACTACTCCCTGTCGAAATTCCAGAGCGTCACGGGACAGGATGCCAATTCGAAGCAGAAGAATCCGCTGTTCATCTTCCCCGCGGCCGGCAACTTCCGCGTCATGACAGGCTCCCCGGCGATCGACGTGGCAAAGGGTGGCATCGCGGGCTGGCCCTCGACCGATGCCGCGGGCCTCGAGCGCTTCGACGATCCGGCCATGTTCAATTACGGCGGCGGCACACCCACCTACGCCGACATCGGAGCCTATGAGTACCGGCCCGCCGGCAGCCGTCCGGTGTCGAGGCTCAAAGTCACGCCGCTGAGCGGCCAGGCGCCGCTGACCGTCACCGCCGACGCGTCGACTTCGTTCGATACCGATGGAACCATCGTCGCCTACTACTTCGAATTCGGCGACGGCGTGGTGGTGGGTCCGCAGACTTCACCGCGCGCGACCGGAGTGCTGGGCACCGGACTGTGGACCGTGCAGGTGACGGTCGTCGACGACCTAGGGCAGACCGCCACTTCGAGCGTCAAGATTCCGGTCCAGCGCGGCGACATTCCTCCCGTCGTCACGTCGGTCGCCAGCGTCGAGGCGATCGAGGGGCTCGAGACGATCTTCCCGGTGACGGTCACCGACGCCGACGGCGACTCGATCGAGACGCTGACGATGAGCGGATCCGATCTTCCTGCGGGTCCGGTGTTCACGCCGGGCGCGACGCGCAAAACCGGAACGTTTGCATGGACGCCGGCTCCCGGAACCGCGCGGACCGAGCCCTACGTCGTCACCTTCGCCGCGCGCAACTCGATGACCGGTTCCGCCAGCACGTCGATCCGCGTGCTCAAACCCAACCAGTTCCCGACCAGCGTGCTGACGGCGAACGCGGTGGCCGGTGCGGCGCCGTTGACCGTGACACTCGACGCCTCCGCGTCGACCGATCCCGACGGCAGAATTACCTCCTATCGGTTCGACTTCGGCGACGGCAGCCAGCAGGGACCGCAGAGCACCCCGACCGCCGAGCATGTCTATGCCGCCGGCCGCTGGAACGCCCAGGTCGTAGTGACCGACGATCGCGGCGGCAGCTCGGTCTCGTCGCTGATCACGATCCAGTCGCTGAACCCCGATGCCAACCTCGCGCTCAACCCGGGCTTCGAAAAGGACGCCAAGGGTTGGCTCGGCGCCGGTCCCGACACGTTGTTTCGTGTCGCCGGCGGCCGCACCGGCGCCTACGCGGTCGAACTGCGCAGCGCGAGCACGAATTCCACGGTGCTGTTCGGCCTCAATGATTCACCCGACATGGTCACGAACGCCGGGCCCGCGGGTTCCCGATACCACTTCGAGGCCTGGGTGCGTTCGGCCGCGAACCGGGGACTGGCGAAGCTGCGCGTGCGCGAGTACAACGCGGGCGTACTGCAGGGTCCGAACGCGCTCTCGACGGGTGTGCCGCTGACTCCTGCGTGGCAGAAGCTCAGCATCGACTACACGACGCTCACCGCCAATTCGGTGCTCGACTTCAACGTGCTCGACGCCGCCGTCGTCGCGGGCGAAGTTTTCCAGGTCGACGACATCCTCATGCAGTCCTCGGCAATGGTGGTTCCGGTCCTGTCGGTTCCGCCGGTCGTCTCGGTCGACGAGGACGCGACCGTCACGTTCACCGTCACCGCGAGCGACCCCGACGGCGAGGCGATCTCGTCACTTGCCGCGGACCTGTCCACACTCCCGCCGGGATCCAACGCGACGTTCACGACCAACGCGTCGAACACCCAGGGTACCTTCTCGTGGAAGCCGACGTTCGACGATTCGCGGTCGACCGCGTATAGCATCAGGTTGACGGCCAAGAACTCGGGCACCGGCACCGCGACCGGCGCGATCCTCGTGCGCAACATCGACCGCGCACCGGCTCTGCAATTCGAATCCCCGGTGGCGGCGTTCGAGGGCCGCGAACTGGTGCTGAGCTTCCCCGCGAGCGACCCCGACGGAGACGCCATCTCGCTGCTGAGCGCCGATTTGAGCGGCCTTCCCGCCGGTCACGGTGCGACGTTCTCGCCCAACGCGACCCGGACCGGTGGAACGCTGCGCTGGACGCCGCCGGCCGGCGGCGGAGCGCGCAATTACCCGGTGTCTTTCACCGCGGCAAACGCCCTGTCCGCCACCCGGACCCTTCTGGTGCACGTCGAAAAGATGAACCACGCGCCGGTCGTCACAGCCCCGGGGCTCTTGACGGTGAACGAAGGCGAGCCGCTTTCGATCACGGTGAGCGCCTCCGATCTCGACGAAGAGGCGATCGTCTCGCTGACCACGGACCTGTCCGGCCTTCCCGCCGGCCACTCGGCCGTGTTCACGCCGGGTGACTCGAGAGACCGCGGAATCCTGTCCTGGACACCGTCGATGTCGGATTCGGGCACCTACGGCGTGACGTTCACCGCGACCAACGACCTGACCGGTTTCGCGCGGACCATGATCCGCGTCGTGAACGTCGATCGCGGCCCGCAAGTCGTGGCCGCTGCGTCGGCGGATGTCGACGAAGTCACCACGCTGCGGCTCGACATCGCCGCTGCCGACGCCGACGGTGATTCGATCGCGTCGCTGGTGGCCGACCTCTCGTCTCTCCCTGCGGGCAACGGCGCCGTGTTCACCGCGAACGCGACCCGTACCGGCGGCACGCTGGTGTGGACGCCGACCTACGCGGACTCGGGCGTCTATCGGATCGGATTCCGCGCGTCGAACGCACTTTCCAGCTCGGCCTTCACGTCCATCGTCGTGCACAATGTCGACCGCGCGCCGGTGATCACAGTCGTCCCGACCGTCATCGCGCCCGACAACGAATCGTTCACGCTCGAGTTCCTGGTCGCCGATCCGGACGGCGACGCGGTCACGTCGTTGACGGCCGATCTGTCCAGCCTCCCCGCCGGCGGTGATCCGGTGCTGGAGACGGATGACGATCTGCTCGGCGGCACCGTCACGTGGACGCCGCGGGGTTCGGACCGGGGTCCGTATCTCGTGACGATCGTCGCGTCGAATGCCGTTTCGGGCTCCGCCCAGACGCGCATCCAGGTCGATCATCACCCGGTCGTCTTCGCGCAATCGAATGTCAGCGTGAAGGAGAATCAGCAGCTGACGCTCGGCGTGACGGCCTCGGATCCCGACGGCCAGCCGATCACGTCGCTCGTCGCGGACTTCTTGGCGCTCCCTGCGGGTCACAACGCCGTGTTCGCGCCCAACGCCGCGAAGACCGGCGGGGTGCTGACGTGGAAACCCAACTACCTGCACGCGCCGGGGCCTTACGCGGTCCGCTTTCTGGCGGCAAACACGCTGACCGGGATCGCCAACTCGTCGATCACGGTGATCAACATCGACCGCGCGCCGGTATTGACGGCCTCCGCAACGGCCCTGGTCACCGCGGGCTCGATGCTCACGATGACGGTCTCGGCATCGGATCCTGACAACGAGCCCATCACTTCGCTCACCGCCGACCTCTCGAGTCTGCCGCCGGGTCACGGGGCCACGTTCGTTCCGAACGCCACGAAGACCGCCGGCACTCTGACGTGGACACCCGACCCCGATCAGACGCTCAGCAGCCTGTACAACGTGACGTTCCGTGCGGCAAACGCGCTCAGCGCGACGCGCAGCACCGCCATCACGGTCGACCGTGCGCCGGTCTTGATCGCGCCTGAGTCGGTGATCGCCAACGAGGGCCAGCCGCTGACGATCACGGTTACGGCATCCGATCCAGACGCGGGTCAGCCCATCATCGCGCTCGAAGCCGACCTGTCGGAGCTGCCCGCCGGTCACAACGCGGTGTTCACGCCGAACGCCAGCCACACTGCGGGCGTGCTCCAGTGGACCCCCGGTTTCGATGATGCTCCCGGGCCCTACACGGTGGCGTTCACGGCCATCAACACGATCACCCACTCCACGACGACGACGATCGAGGTGCATGAGAGCAACCAGCCTCTGATCGTCACCGCTCCTGCCACGTGGCGGACGACCGACGGCGGAGCGGTGAGCTTCACGGTCACCGCGGCCGACCCGGATGGCGAGCCGATCGATTCGCTGTCGGCCGACCTTTCGGGATTGCCGGCCGGCAGCAACGCGACCTTCACGGTCAACGCGACCGGAACGTCCGGAACGTTCGACTGGCAGCCGACGGCTGCAGACGGATACGGCCCGTACGTGATCCGCTTCCGCGCCGTGAACAGCCTGCCCGGCACGGCGGCGACGACGATCATCAACGATCGACGGCCGGTCGTGAACGTCGCCGCCATCGCGGGGGCGGCCGAGAATCAATTGTTCCAACTCGACGTCACGGCCGCGGACCCCGACGGCGAGACCCTCACCTCGCTCGTCGCGGACCTGTCGGATCTGCCCGCGGGACACGGAGCGGTGTTCGTTCCGAATTCCACGAAGACGGGCGGCCGGTTGTCCTGGACGCCCACGTTCAACGACGGCCGCGTTGCTCCCTTCCGCGTCCGCTTCACGGCCGGGAACACACTCGCTGCCGTGGCGGAATGCGCGGTGACGGTCACCAACGTCGATCGCCCGGCGGTGATCACGGTCGAGGCCCTCGTGCGCGGTCAGGAAGGCCAGCCGGTGACGTTCACGGTGTCCGCTTCGGACCCGGACCAGGACCCGGTCGCTGCCCTGGCGGCGAACCTCGGAGATCTCCCGGCGACGTCCAACGCGACGTTCACGCCCGATCCGTCGAATGCCACCGGCACGTTCCGCTGGACGCCGGCTTCCGGAATGGGACGTGTGGCACCCTATGGCGTGACGTTCACCGCGTCCAACGCGCTCACTGCGTCGGCTTCGGTGTCGATCGTCATCAACGCGCTGCCGGAAGTCGTGTTCTCGGCCAGTCCGGCGTCGGGCATCGGGCCGCTCCAGGTGCAGTTCAACACCGCGGGATCCACCGATCGCGACGGCACCATCGCTTCCTACGCGTTCGACTTCGGCGACGGCACACCGGCCAGCGGGCCGCAGTCTGCTCCGGCCGTTTCGCACCTCTATGCGCCCGGCACGTACACCGCGTCGGTGCGCGCGACGGACAATGTTGGTGGAACGTCCACCGCGACGCGGACGATCACCGTCGCCGCCCCGCCCTCGAACTTCGTCGCCAACGGCGGATTCGAGACGAACACGTCAGGCTGGGCGAAGAACGGCAGCGCGACGCTCGCGCGAGTCGCGCCCGGCCGCACGGGTTCGTTCTGCCTCGAAGTCGCCTCCACGTCGACGACGACCTTCGGCATCACCGATGAACCGAACTCGGTGACCGGCGTCGGCGCCCCGGGCCTGACGTATCGCGTCACGGCGTGGGTGCGTTCGCCGTCGAGCGGCGGCACCGCCAAGATCAAGCTGCGCGAGTTCCTCGGAGGCGTCCAGCAGGGACCCTCCGTCTACTCGCCGACGGTCACCCTGTCGCCGTCATGGCAGCTTCTTTCGTTCAACTACACCGCACTCGCGGCGGGCTCGATGCTCGACGTCGAAGTGAACGACTACCCGGTCGCCGCGAATGAAGTCCTGCAGGTCGACGACATGGCGATCGCATGGGTGAGCCCGGCGACCATGGCGCCCGTGATCACCGCACCAGCGACCGTGAGCGTCAGCGAAAACGGTCAGGTCATCGTTCCGGTCACGGTGACGAGCGTCGAGGGGCAGGCGATCACTTCACTGTCGGCCAGCCTCGCGGGCCTGCCGGCGGGAAGCAACGCGACCTTCGTTCCCGGCGCCTCGAATGCCACCGGCACGCTGACCTGGACCCCGACCTACGCCGATGGCCGGACCGAAGGCTATCCGTTGACATTCACCGCCTCGAACGGGCTCACGGCCTCGGTGTCGACGAACGTGTTCGTGACCAACGTCGATCGCGCCCCGGTGCTGGTCGTTCCGGCATCCGTCTCGGCGACGGCCGGCGCGCAGATCTCGGTCGAGATCACGGCGTCCGACCCCGATGGAGACGCGATCACCGCGATGTCCGTCGACCTTTCACAGTTGCCCGCGAATCACGGCGCGGTGTTCGTGGCCAACTCCACGAACACGGCCGGCACGCTGACCTGGACGCCGGATCCTTCATTCGTGCGCGGTGACCCGTTCGCCGTGACGTTCACGGCGCGCAATGTCGTGACCGGTGCCGTGACGGTGCCGATCACGGTGAATCGTCCGCCTTCAGGGATCAACCTGGTCGGCAACCCGGGCTTCGAGAGCGCAATCACGGGCTGGGCCAAAACGGGAAGCGCCACGCTCATGCGGATCCCGGCCGGACGCAACGGAAGCTACGCGCTTCAGATTACGAGCTCCGCGGGGACCACCTTCGGCATCACCGACGAGCCGAACTGGATCGCCAACGCCGGCAGCGCGGGCACCGCGTATCGCATCTCGGCGTGGGTGCGGGCGGCATCGGCCAAGGGCTCGATCAAGATCAAGGTGCGCGAGTTCGTGGGCGGCGTTCAACAGGGGTCATCCGCGTACTCGGATCCCATCGTGCTGTCGACCTCGTGGAAGGAAGTCACGATCGACTACCTGTCGCGAACCGCGGATTCGTACCTCGACATCGAGATCAACGACTACCCGGTGGCGGCGAACGAGGTCTTCATCGTGGACGACATCAGCATCGTGCGGGTTTCCGGCGGCGCCTCGGCGGCAAGTGCGGTCCGTGCCGGAACGCCGGCACCGGCTTTCGGTGCGCGCGTGACGTCGAACCCGGTCGGGCCGCAGGGCGAGCTGCTGTTCACGACGACACGTGAAGGTCGCGTCCGCCTGCGGATCTTCGATGCCCAGGGCCGTGCCGTTTCGCAGCCGATCAACGAGGCATGGATGGCGGCCGGATCCCACCGGATCGCGTTGCGCGCTCCCGCGACCGCTTCGGCGATTGCTGCAGGCGCCTACTTCTATCGACTCGACGCCGCCGAAGGCGTGATCCATGGGCGATTCACGATCGTGAACTGAAACGGATTCCTACCGACGCCCACCCTCCACAGGGTGGGCGTCTTTTTTTTGTGACGGGTGCTTCACGTCACTCGAACCGCACGTCCTCGGTCCTCACGAGCTGGGCGCGAGTCCCCAGCTCCGCGTTCACGGCCGCAGTCTTCTCGCTGGCCGTCATCCCGCCGCCATCGACGGTGCTGTGCGCATCCGAACCAGCGTCACGTCGTAGCCGCGCTCGAGTTCCACGGGTCGGCGCGCGAGCGGTTCGAACAACTCGGAGCCACGGGATCGCATTTGTCGCTGTCTCATGATGGTGGGCTGGCGATTGCTTGTGTAGTGATCGAGTAATTCTTCGCGCGCCGCGCCGCGGTGCGCTTCTGTTCCATGAACGCCGCTCCGAACATCCTTTCCGCTTCGTACTGGTTGTGTGCGCGGCATCTGAGGCGCATCCCTTCCGCGGTGGCTTTGCCACCGCGGGATACGGGCTCAATGTGATCGAATTCCAGAAAATGCCGCTCCGGGCAGCGTTCGCCTGACTCGCCAATGAACGTGCATTGAAATCCGTCACGTTCGCGAACTGCCCTCTTGACGTGCGCCGGAATCTGCCGCGGATTCGTGCTGGCCTTCGCTTTGATGGCGCGCGGCTTCTCGGTCGCGGCGTACTTGGCCTTCTCGAGCTTCGTGATCAGCGCATCGAGTGCGCGCTCGATCACGGCTGTCACCTCACCCAAGGGCGACGCGTGCGACATCAGCGCCTGCGCATGACGCAGCTTGTCGTGCATCTCCTGGCTCATGGTCAACTGAAGCGCGTAGCGCTTCGGCGAGAGGGGCGCGACTTTCGGCGGTTTACGCTCTTCGGTCCGAAGGACCGAAGGATCTTCTGCTGTCAGCAACCCGCAATCATCGACGGACTCGCCAACGGTGCTCGCGTCTGCCTCGGGCGACACCCCTTCTTCGGTCCTGCGGACCGAAGATGCGACTGTCCGCACGGACAGTTGATCTTGAGTGTCCGCGACGATGGCCGCATCCGGACTGGCAACAGGCGCCGCCGCGAGAAGCTCCGCCGCGTTGCGGCGGGACATGTGCGTCTTCAGCAGGAACAATCCGCTCAGATGTACGCGGCCTTCCGCGAGCGCGTCATAGATCACCGGGAACCTGCGCGCCATGCGCGCGACACGAATGCGTTTGTACGCCGCCTGCTCGGAGAAGTGCAACACATTCACGCAGTAGGAGAACATCGAGGGATGCCCCGTCGGCAGGAAGAGCCTGCGGCTGTCGACTTCACCAATATGGGCGACGAGGTCCGCCGTGTGCGTGCAGCCTCGAGCGACGAGCGTCGCGAGGCCTTGAAGCACAACCTGATGGGTCCGATGGCAAAGCAAGTACCTGCTCATGATCCCTCCCCGCGTGACGACAAAGCATCCGGTCGCGGGGGCGATGAACACGCGTTGATTCTACATCACGCGTTTGCGACGCTGGGAGATCAACTCAGTCTGCATTCAAGCATGCGTCGCGAAAGTTTTCGCGGCCGGGCGGATTGAATGCGCGAGCACGCGATCTGCGCGCAATACGACGCGGCACGGCGGGCGGTGGCGGGAGTTTCGAAATTACGCTCGCAAAGCTGTCAAGCACGAAATCGGGTACGAACCGGGCACACTGGAAACGGATCCGACAGTCTCCCAACTGTCCGCGCGGACAGTTGAATTATTGGCTTCTGAGCCGGGACCGCGGGCACGGCCTCACCCGAACCGCACCTCATCCGCCGGAACCAGCCGCACACGTCCGCCCAGCTCCGCGTTCACCGCCGCAGTCTTCTCAGCCGCCGTCTTCCCGCCGCCGTCGACGGTGCTGTGCGCATCCGACACCAGCGTCACGTTGAACCCGCGATCGAGCGCGCCCAGGGTCGTCTCACGGATGCAGTAGTCCGACTGCAGGCCCGCGATCACGAGACGGCGAACGCCGAGCCGCGCGAGATCTTCACCGAGCGAAGTGCTCGCGAACGTGTCGCACGTCGTCTTGTCGAGGAGCGTCTCGCCGGCAGCAGGCACGATCGCGGGGTGCAGTTCCCAGCCGGGCGTGCCTTTGATGTCGGGATCGGCTTCGCCGCCGCAGTTGCGGACCAGGATCACATGCACCTGGGCCGCACGCGCGCGGCCCAGGAGATCATTCACGCGTTCCAGCAACTGCTCCCCGTCCGCGACGGGATACGCGGGATCAAACTGGTTGACCTGGACGTCTATGAGCAGGAAGGCCATGCCTTCCTGCAGCGCGCTATCGCGCGCCGCGGGAGACGTCATACAACTCCGACCTTCACGCAATGAATCGGCGGCAGCGAATCGAACAGGCAGTCCCACTCGTCGCCCCCGTCGCGCCCGATCCACAGCTGACCGGTCGTTGTGCCGAAGTAGAGCGCGGGCGACTTCATCCGATCGGTATCCATGCCGTCGCGCTGGACCGTGAAGTAGCTGGTCTTCTTCGGCAGTCCTTTCGTGAGTCGGCTCCATGAATCTCCGCCGTTCTCGCTGCGCCACACGGCCGGCTGGCCGCCGGGACAGGTGCGCGTCATCGGCTCGAGCGGCATCACATACACGGTGTCGGGGTCGTGCGGATGAACGACGATCGGGAATCCGAAGTCGCTCGGCAATCCCTTCGCGATCGAGCGCCACGTCTTGCCGTGATCGTCGCTGCGCAGCACGCCGATGCCGGGGCGCGGGCCGCCGGGACCGGACCACTCCGACCAGCCGCCGTGGTTCTGCATGTAGAGCCGGCCGGGTGCATCGTCGTGACGCGCCATCTTGTGCACGCACTGGCCGTATTCGGGATAGGGATCGGGCACGAACCCGGCGCCGACGCCCGCGTTCGACGCTTCGAAGGTCTCGCCGCCGTCCTCGCTCATGTAGTGGCCGCCGGTCGAGATGCCGAGGTGAACACGCTTTCCATCACGAATGATCGTGTGCATGCAGAGCCCGCCGTTGCCGGGCTGCCACTTGCGCGCGTGCTCGTGGTTGCTGATCCCGGGGATCATCTCCCACGAGTCGCCGCCGTCGCGGCTGCGGAACAGCGAGGCCGGCTCGACGCCGCACAGCAGTTCTTTCTTGTTCTCACCCGCTTCGAGCGACCAGATGTTCGCGAGCGCGCGTCCGTCGTCCTTGGGAAACGTCGGGCCCGATGCGGTCTCTTTGAACTTCTTCCCGAGATCGGTCGAGCGCAGCACCTTCATGCCGAAGAACGGATTGCAGCTCGAAGCATAGATGCGCGGTGTCCCACGCGTGTCGATCAGCGTCGAGTACACCGCGACACCGGGGCCGAACGGGCCGCGCAGATCGAACTTACGCCGCCCTTTCCCACCTTCGGCGATGAACAGGCCCTTACGGGTTCCGATCGAGAGAATGACACGGTCCGCCATGGTTCAGCCTCCTGAGACTGCGGGAAGGATCGTGACGACGTCTCCGGGGGCGAGCACGGTGTCGAGCCCCTTTAGATCACGTACGTGGTCGGAATTCACGAAGATGCCGAGGTGGCGCCGCACGGCACCCGCTTCGTCACGGATGTTTCGGTGCAGGGGTTCGTACTGACGCTCGAGCTGATCGAGCGCGGCCCCCACCGTCGCGGCGGACAGCGGGATCTCGGACGCACCGCCGCAATACACCCGCAGCGGGCCCGGAAGGTAGACGGTGATGTTGGGCGCGTCAGCCATGGCGGGCAGATTACACGTTCGCGCGCCGGGTTGGCGATCCACGGCGATTGCGGTATCTGTCCCATTCGAACGTCGATGTCCGGGCTTCGCTCCCGGCGCCTGCCACCCCGAACGAGATGGGCTGCTCCGCGACCTGCGGGTGCTGCGCCCCGGGAGTTCCGTCCATGGCCCGCCTCCGGCGCGTCCTGATCGCCAACCGCGGCGAGATCGCGGTGCGCGTGATCCGCACGCTGCGCGAAATGGACATCACTTCGATCGCCGTGTTCAGCGAGCCCGACCGCACGGCACTCCATGTGCTGATGGCGGACGAGGCGTATCCGATCGGCGCCGGGCCGTCGCGCGACAGCTACCTCAACCTCGATCGCGTGATCGAAACCGCGAAGCGCGTGCGTGCCGATGCGATCCATCCGGGCTACGGATTCTTCGCCGAGAACGAAGCGTTCGCTCGCGCGTGCGCAGCAGCCGGCATCGTCTTCATCGGACCGCGTCCCGAGACGATCGCGGCACTCGGTGACAAGCTCGCGGCGCGATCGGCGGCGCGCGCGGCGGGACTCCCGCTAGTTCCGGGCTCAGAGGGCCCGGTCGAATCGCTCGACGAGGCGAAAGTGCTCGGACGCGAGATCGGATTTCCGCTCATGCTCAAGGCGGTCGCGGGCGGCGGCGGCAAGGGCATGCGGATCGTCGGCAGCGAAACCGAACTCGAGGCCGCGTGGTCACTCACCCGTGGCGAGTCGCAGGCCGCGTTCGGCGACGATCGGGTGTTCATCGAGCGCGCGATCCAGCGGCCGCGCCACATCGAGGCGCAGATCCTCGCGGATTCGAGCGGACGCGTGGTGTGCCTCGGCGAGCGCGAGTGCTCGGTGCAGCGACGCCACCAGAAACTGCTCGAGGAGACACCGTCACCGGCGCTCGATCCCGCGCAGCGCGCATCGCTCGGCGAAGCCGCGTGCCGCATCGCGGCGCACGTCGGCTACCTCAACGCGGGCACGGTGGAATTCATCGCCGATGAGCGCGGCGAGTACTACTTCCTCGAGGTGAACACGCGTCTGCAGGTCGAGCATCCGGTGACCGAGATGGTGACCGGCATCGATCTCGTGCGCGAGCAGATTCTCATCGCCGAAGGCGAATCGCTGCTGGGCGGCGGCGATCCTCCGGCGCCACGCGGGTGGTCGATGGAAGCCCGGATCATCGCCGAGGATCCCGCGATGAACTTCATGCCTTCCGCCGGACGCATCGAGCGCGTGCGGCTGCCGCAGGGTCCGGGGGTGCGCAACGACGCCGGCATCTATCGCGGCTACGAAGTGCCGGTGTTCTACGACTCGCTGTTGTCGAAGCTGGTCGTGTGGGGCGCCGATCGCGAGCAGGCGCGCCGCCGGCTGTTGCGCGCGCTCGACGAATTCGTGCTCGAAGGCGTGCGCAACAACATCGCGTTCCATCGCTGGCTGGCGGCGCATCCGGAGTTCGCGGCCGGCCGGCTCAGCACGCGGTTTCTCGACGAGCACTTCCAGTCGTCGATGCTCGCCCCCGGCGCCGAAGCGCTCGACCTCGCACTCATCACGGCCGCCCTTCATGCGCGCGGCGAGAGCCAGCGTGTCGCGCTCCCGAACGCGCCGGGCGATGTGCGCTCCGCGTGGCGCTGGGCCGATCGCTCGTCCGGCAGGTCCCGATGAAATTCTGGATCTCGCTCGAGGGCCGCGATGCCGAAGTCGAATTCCGCTCCGAGGCCGACAAGGTGTGGATCGAAGTCGACGGCAAGACGCTCGAAGCGGATTTCCATCCGCTGCCCGACGGCGAAGTCTATTCGCTTCTCGTGAACGGCCATTCGCACGAAGTGCGGGTGTCGACCGTACGCGACCAGCTCGAGGTCTCGTTGCGCGGGATCACGTTTCCGGTCGAGGTCCGCAATCCGATCGAGAAGGTGCTCAAAGGTCTCACTCGCGCTTCGGGTGCGGGAACCGGCGAGACGATCGTCGCGCCGATGCCGGGCGTGGTGGTGGCGTATCGCGTGAAGCCCGGCGACCTCGTCGTTCCGGGCCAGGCGGTGGTCGTGGTCGAGGCAATGAAGATGCAGAACGAGTTGATGGCGCGCCACGGCGGCGTGGTCACCGAAGTACTGGCGGCGGAGCGGGCGTCGGTCGCGGCGGGACAGCCGTTGCTCAAGCTCAAGGCGGCACCGATGCCGGACGCGGCGAAGCCGGCGGTCGCATGAAGCGCAAAGCTCGCCAGTCCGCCGCGAAAGCCGCGCCCCCGCGCCGTGCTTCGCCGGCACCGCGGCGCGGCAGGCCTTCGTCACCGCAGCCCGAAGTGCCGCCACGCATGACGACTTCGGGCGTCGTCATCCCGCCGGTCCACTACGAAGAAGACCTTCCGCGCGACCTCGCACGCGTGACTCCGCCACCCGGAACACCGCCCTACACGCGCGGCATCCATCCGTCGATGTACCGCTCGCGGCTGTGGACCATGCGGCAGTACGCCGGCTTCAACACCGCGCGCGAGACCAACGAACGCTTTCGCTATCTGCTGGCCCAGGGACAGACCGGACTCTCGGTCGCCTTCGATCTGCCGACGCAGATGGGCCTCGATTCCGATCACGCGCGCGCGCGCGGCGAGGTCGGAAAGGCCGGTGTGGCGATCTCGTGTCTCGCCGACATGGACCAACTGCTCGACGCACTGCCGCTCGAGCGCATCACCACATCGATGACCATCAACGCCACGGCCCCGCTGCTGCTCGCGCTCTACATCGCGGTCGCGGATGCGCGCGGGGTGCCGCGCGCGAAGCTGGGCGGAACGATCCAGAACGACGTGCTCAAGGAGTACGCCGCGCGCGGGACGTACATCTATCCGCCGGAGGCGTCGCTGCGGCTCGTGACCGACGTGTTCGAGTTCGCGACGCGCGAAGTGCCGCAGTGGAACACGATCTCGGTGAGCGGCTACCACATGCGCGAAGCAGGGGCGACGGCGGTGCAGGAGCTGGCGTTCACGCTCGGCAATGGCATCGCCTACCTCGAAGCCGCGCGCGATCGCGGCCTCGATCCGACCCCGATCGCCAAGCGCATGTCGTTCTTCTTCAACGCTCACAACCACCTGTTCGAGGAGGTCGCGAAGTTCCGCTCCGCGCGTCAGCTGTGGGCCGGGTTGCTGGTGAAGCGCTTCCGCATCACCGACCCCGAAGCGCTCAAGTTGCGCTTTCACACGCAGACCGCAGGCTCGATGCTCACGGCACAGCAACCGCTCAACAACGTCGTGCGCGTCACCGTGCAGGCGCTGGCGGCGGTGCTCGGCGGCACGCAGTCGCTGCACACGAACGGCTACGACGAGGCACTCGGCCTGCCGGGCAAGGACGCCGTGACGCTGGCGCTGCGCACGCAGCAGATCCTCGCCCACGAGAGCGGCGTGACCGACACCGTCGACCCGCTCGCGGGTTCGTACTTCGTCGAGCACCTCACCGCCGAGCTCGGCACGCGGGCGCTCGAGATGATCGATCGCATCGACGCGCAGGGCGGCATGCTGGCGGCGATCAAGTCGGGCTTCGTTCAGGAACAGATCCACGAGGCGGCGTATCAATGGCATCGCGAAGTCGAATCCGGCGTGCGCGTTGTGGTCGGCGTGAACCGTTACGCCGACGGTGCTGCGGCACCACCGCCGCCATTCCGGCCCGATCCCGGCATCGAGGCGGACCGCATCGCTTTCCTCGCGCAATGGCGCGGCGACCGCGACGCGAGCGCCGTGCAGCGGGCTCTGGACGAACTCGAACGCGCCGCCCGCGGCAGCGACAATCTGGTCCCGCGCGTGCTCGCCGCGTTGAAATCCCACGCCACGCTCGGCGAAGTGTGCGACACGTTGCGAGGGGTGTTCGGCGTCCATCATCCGGGGCATGCGTCATGAACCCGAACCCCGAAACCACAGGAGTCGTCGCGCTGTCCCATGTCGCGATCGCCGTGCGCGAAGCCGACCCGCTGGCAGCGACGCTGGTCGCCGCACTCGGCGCAGTCCGCGGGGCAGAGGAACTTCTCGACGGCGGCACCTTGCGGGTGGTGTTCGTCCATCTCGGCCCGGTCACGATCGAGTTGCTCGAGCCCCGCTCGCCCGATCATACGGTCGCGAAATTCCTCGACGCCCGCGGCCCCGGGCTGCATCATGTGAGCCTCGAGGCGAAGGATCTGCCCGCGCTGCTGGCGCGCTGTCGTAACGCCGGAGTGCGGCTGATCGACGAGACTCCGCGGGCGGGCGCTCACGGATCCGAAGTCGCGTTCCTGCACCCGAAGAGCCTCGGAGGAGTGTTGATCGAACTGTGTCAGACCCGGCCCGGACCACCCGCCAAGTCCTGAGCCCTTCGCGCAGGCCACGATGAGTCCATCCCGGCTGCTCGAAGCGCGCCGCCCGCGAACCGTAGCGCTCATGCCGGTCCCCGCCTGGCCCACCGTGTTTTCCGCCGGCACCCTGCCGCGCGTGATCCACAACGCGCGGCCCGAGGTGGATCACAACACCTGCGGCCAGGCCGCCGCGGCGTCGGTGCTCTTCCACTTCAAGGCAGGCCCGTTCGCGACCGCCGAACACCTCACCGACGGTGATGCGATCGACCAGGTGCGCGCCGACTTTCCACCCGATGTGCCGCTCGGCCTCGGCACCAGTGCTCACCGCATCGCCGCGGCACTCAGACATTTCGGACTGCGCACGGAAGTGTCGCACTCAGGACCGTTCGCGCGCGGAGTGGCCCGCGCGATGGAACGGCTCACCGAACACCTCGCACTCGGCATCCCGGTGCCGGTGTGCGTCGACGACGGCGCGCTCGGGCACCGCGCGTGGTCGGCGCACTGGGCAATCGCGCTCCGCATCGAGGACGCGCGCGTCGTGCTCGGGAACGCCGCCACCGCCGTGATTCCGCTCGACCACTTTCTCAACGCGTGGCGCTGCCGGCATCTGCCGTGGCCGCATCACCACTGCGCCGTACTCGCCCATCGCTGACTCTCACCCACACAAGGAGCCACACATGCCCGGATTGATGGACGACCTCATGAACACGCTGAGCCCCGGAACGACCAACGACATCAGCCGCCAGATCGGCGCGGATCCCGGTGCCACGGCGAGCGCGATCTCGATGGCGCTGCCGGTGTTGCTGTCGGCCCTGTCGCGCAATGCCCAGGCGCCCGGCGGCGCCGACGCGTTGCATCAGGCGATCGGTCGTGATCACGACGGCAGCCTGCTCGACAACCTCTCGGGATTCCTCGGCAATTCCCAGAACGGTCCGGGTGCGGGAATCCTTCGGCACGTGCTCGGCGATCGCAATCCGGCCGCGACCCAGGCGATCTCACGCGGCAGCGGATTGAACGCGCAGCAGGTCACGCAGCTGCTCATGATGCTGGCACCGGTGGTACTCGCCTACCTCGGCCGCCAGCAGCGCAAGCAGGGACTCGACTCGGGCGGGCTCAGCTCGATGCTCGGCGAAGCGCAGCAGCAGCAGACGCAGAGTTCGCCGGACCTCATGGGTTTCGCGACCAAGATGCTCGACCAGAACCAGGACGGTTCGGTACTCGACGACATGGCGCGGGGGCTGGGCGGGATTTTCGGGAAGCAGTCGTGATCGGAGCCGCCAGGCTCCGATCGCAGTCTCTTGCCGCCTAAGACAAAAGAGGCCGACTTCCATCACGGAGGCCGGCCTCTTCTATTTCCAACAGTGCGTGGTCAGGCTCCGCCTGACCACGCTTTACGCTCTCCATACTTCTCGAACAACTTCCCCCATCCGGTCTTCAAGATCTCCGCCGCGCGCGGGCGGCCGTTCACCGGATACCAGTATCCGTCGTGGTACAGGCGCGAGGCCGCGAAGCTCCACGGTACGATCGGCGAGCGCAGCAGCATGTTCTCGAGCGGTTTGAGCGGACCCCAGTAGATGAGCTTCTGGCCCCACGAGGCGAACGTGTTCTCGTTGAGCGAGCCGCGGAATCCGAAGTTCACGTCGCGGATGTCGTCGCCCACGATCTCGATCTCCTCAGGACGCCCGACGCCGAGTCCGCTCTCGTGCGCGAGCCTGATGAACTTGAGATCGGTCATCGGATCGAAGCCCATCATCTTCGCCGCCGTCGCGTCGAGCGCCACGCAGTCGTCCGAGGCGAGGATGTAGTTCTTCACGTGCGGCCGCATCGCGCGCGGACCCGGACCTTCGCCCGCGATGGTTCCGTCCATCACCGCAAACACGCCGGGATGGATCTCTTTCTGGATTCGCAGGAGATCGACCAGCGTTTCGTGGATCACCGAGTGCGTCCAGTGGCGGTTGAGATTCAGCAGCCCGCCGAACGCGTTCTTCATCGAGCCCGTGGTTCCGGTGAACACGTGCGTCTTCACCGTCGGGAGATGGATGACGTTCTTCCCCATCAGCATCTTCGGGATCTGGATGCCCTGCTTCTCGAACACCTTGTCGAGCACCAGCATCTTGCTCTTGGGCTGGTACGTGACCCACTCGGTCGGCGGCTCGCTCAGGTACTGGATCGGCACGTTGTAGTGCTGGAGCACCGGCGCGAGATTGTTCGCCACCGTGCCTTCGCGGCAACTCACGACCACGGTGTCGTTCTGTGCGGCGATCAGGTCGCGCGAGACATCGTAGCCGTCGGCCTTCAGCTTCCCGATGACTCCGTCCATCTGCCATGGCGTGGTCGAGCATGCCGGCATGTAGACGTGCCACGAGATGTTGATACGCAGGCAGGTCTGGGCGTCGAACTTGATGGCCTCGCGATATCCCGCGAGATCCATGAGCCGCGCGTAGTCCTGGACGACGGTTTCGGGCGTGGTGCGCAGAACGGCGACTTTCGACATGGAACTCCTCGAAGCGTGCGGAGGGTCAGGGTCATGCGGCGCCGGAAATCGTAGCAGATACCGCGGAGAGTTCCGATGCGGCCCGCGAACGCCTCGGGGCGAAGCGGATCAGGTGCGAACGCCGTCCTTCAGCAAGGAGCGCGCGATCACGAGACGCTGGATCTCGCTCGCGCCTTCGTAGATCTCCATCACGCGTGCGTCGCGGTAGTAGCGTTCGACCGGGTACTCCTTCACGTAGCCGTAGCCGCCGTGCACCTGGATCGCCTGATGCGTCACCCAGGTCGCGGCCTCGCTCGCGTAGAGCTTGGCCATCGACGCCTCGCGGCGGTAAGGCCGGTCCATGTCCCGCAGCCACGCCGCGCGCTGGATCAGGAGCCGCGCGCACTGGATGCGGCGCTCCATCTCGGCGAGCTTGAACTGCACGCTCTGGATCTTTGCGAGCGGGGCGCCGAACGCACTCCGCTGCTGCGCGTAGCGCACGGCCTCGTCGAACGCGCCGCGCATCACGCCCAGCGCCTGCGCGGCCACACCGATCCGCCCTGCGTCGAGCATCGACATCGCGAGCCGGAATCCTTCACCTTCACAGCCGAGCCGCTGGTCGACCGGGACGCGCGCGCCCTCGAGGATCAGCGCCACGGTGTCCGATCCGCGCAGTCCCATCTTGTCCTCGGCCTTGCCGATCACCACACCCGGTGTTCCGCGTTCGACGATGAACGCGGTCAGGCCATCGGTGCCGGGCGTGCGGTTGGTGCGCGCGAAGATCAGGTAGATCCCGGCCCGCATGCCGTTCGTCACCCAGTTCTTCGTGCCGTTCAGCACATAGTGGTCGCCGTCGCGCACTGCGGTCGCCTCGATCGCGCCGGCGTCCGACCCCGCGCCCGGCTCCGACAGCGAGAACGCCGCGAGCTCCGCCGACACGAGCCGCGGCAGGAAGCGTTTACGCTGTGCGTCGGTCCCGAACCGGAACACCGGCGCGGCACCGACCGAATTGTGGACCGCGATCATGATCGCGAGGGCCGCCGAAGTGCGCGCGATCTCTTCCAGCACGATCATGATCGTGCGCGCGTCGTAGCCGACCCCGCCCCACTCCTCGGGGATTGCCATCCCGAGGAAGCCGTTGGCCGCGAGCGTCGCGACCGCCGAAGGCGGGACCTCGGCATCGCGGTCCCATGCGGCGGCATGCGGCGCGAACTCGCGTTCGCACAGCTCGCGCACGGCGTCGCGGATCTGGATCTGGTCTTCGGACAGGTCGAGTTGCATGGCGAAAGCGACCGGGCGAACGCGCGAAGCGCGATCGCCTAGGCCGCGACTTCCTCCGCGTTCTCACGGAATCCGAGCAGCGCGATGAGTCCGACCACGCCCATCACCATCGGGCCCACCGGATGGAGCAGCGAGCCGACCGCGGCGAGCAGCACCAGCGGATACGCGCGCCAGTCGCCGGCCCACAGACCGAGCACGCCGAGCGCCCACGCGAGACCGACCGCAGCCTTGAGTCCGAGCGCCACGATCGGCGGCAGACCCATCTTCGCGGCCATGTCCATCACGAAGCCGTACTGGCCGACCAGCATGAAGTATTCGCCGGTGACGAACGGATAGAGCCCCTGGAACAGGAGCGTGATGCCGGGATAGATCATGCACGCGGTGAGGATCACCAGCGCGATGGGTCGGACGGGTCTCGTCATGTCGCCTCCGTACGGTTCGCTGCGTCTTCGTGGACGTGTCTGCCGCTTCATCCGCGCCTTGCATCCGGCGCGAGGTCACTTACCGATCGCGTGCTCCTTCAGCACCTGCCCGGCCACCACCATCTTCTGCACTTCGGTCGTGCCTTCGTAGATCTCGCAGATCCGCGCGTCGCGCCAGTAGCGCTCGACATGGAACTCGGACAGATAGCCGTAGCCGCCATGCACCTGAATCGCGCCGTTCGCACAGCGCGTCGCAGCCTCGCTCGCGTGCCACTTGGCGAGCGACGCCTCCTTCGTGTGCGGGCGCCCGCGGTCGCGCAGCCATGCCGCCTGATACACCAGCATGCGCGCGGTGTCGACCTCGATCGCCGAGTCCGCGAGGATCGCGCGGATCGCGTCGAACTCGCCGATCTTGCGGTCGAACTGCGTGCGCTCGTTCGCGTACTTGACCGCGGCCTCGAGCGACGCCTGCGCGATGCCGAGCGCCTGGGCCGCGATGCCGATGCGTCCGCCGCCGAGCGTGGCGAGCGCCACCGAGTAGCCCTTGTTGAGCTCACCCAGCATGTTGGCCCCGGGCACGCGCACGTTCTCGAACGCGATCTCGCGCGTGTCGGACGCGTGGATGCCGAGCTTCTTCTCCTTCTTGCCCTTGCGCACGCCCGGCGTGTCCGCCTCGACGATGAACGCCGAGATCCCCTTGGACCCCAGCGCGCGATCGCTCGCGGCGTAGACGACCAGGATCTCGGCGGGCCCCGCGGTGGTGATGAACATCTTCGTCCCGTTGAGCACGAAGTCGTCACCGTCTTTGACCGCCGTGGTCTGCTGGTTCGCCGCGTTGCTGCCGGCGTTGGGCTCGGTCAGACAGTAGGCTCCGAGCCGTTCACCCTTGGCCAGCGGAATCAGATACTTCCGCTTCTGCTCGTCGGTGCCGTACTCGAGGATCGGGTAGCACACGAGCGAGTTGTTGACCGAGCAGATCACACCGTGGCTCGCGCACACGCGCGACAGCTCCTCGACCGCGATCACGTACGACAGCACGTCCATCCCGGCACCGCCCCATTGCTCGGGAACGAACATTCCGAGCAGTCCCAGCTCCGCCATCTTGCGTGTGGTCTCGAGCGGGAACTCGTGCGTCTCGTCGATCTCGGAGGCGATCGGGCGGATCTCCTCCTCCGCAAACGCGCGCACCATCTCGCGCACGGCGAGCTGATCCTCCGACAGATCGAAGGCGTAGCCCGCGGAGACGGTCGTGGTGTCGGGGTTCATGCGCCGGGCGCCGGGTACTCGTAGAACCCGCGGCCGCTCTTGCGGCCCAGGTAGCCCGCGCGAACCATTTTGCGCAGCAGCGGACACGGGCGGTATTTCGAATCGCCGAGGCCATCGTGAAGCACTTCCATGATCGACAGACATGTGTCGAGCCCGATCAGGTCGGCGAGTGCGAGCGGTCCCATCGGATGATTCATGCCGAGCTTCATCACGGTATCGATCGCCTCGCGCGTGGCGACGCCTTCCATGAGGCAGTACACCGCCTCGTTGATCATCGGCATCAGGATGCGGTTCGAGACGAAGCCCGGGTAATCGTGGACTTCGACCGGCGTCTTGCCGAGGCGCTTCGAGAGGTCCTCGGTGACGGCGAACGTCGCGTCGGAGGTGGCGAGGCCGCGGATGATCTCGACCAGCGGCATCACCGGCACCGGATTCATGAAGTGCATGCCGATCACCTGACCCGGACGCCGCGTCATGGCGGCGATCTCGGTGATCGAGATGCTCGACGTATTGCTCGCGAGGATCGCCGACGCAGGCGCCAGCGCATCGAGCTGCTCGAAGATGCGCTGCTTGAGCGCCATGTCCTCGCTCACCGCTTCGACCACGATCTCCGCATCCGCCGCCGCGTCCATGCGCACGCAGCCTTTGATGCGCGCCTGAATCGCGGGCATCTGTTCGGCGGGCCAGCTCTGCTTCTTCGCAACGCGGTCGAGGTTCTTCGCGATCACGCCGAGTGCGCGCTCGACCGCCTCGGGAACCGCATCGATCAGCGCGACCTCGAATCCCGACGTCGCGAACACCTGCGCGATCCCGTTGCCCATCGTTCCGCCGCCGATCACGGCGACCTTGCGGATCGCAGCCGAGGGACCGGTCGCCACGGCCGGGGCGGTCGTCGTCTCGCCGGTCGCCATCAGACCCGCTCCACCGCGAGCGCCACGGCGTTGCCGCCGCCGAGGCACAACGTCGCCATTCCGGTCCGCTTCCCGCGCGCTTCGAGCGCGTGGAGCAGCGTCACCAGCACGCGCGCACCGGAAGCGCCGATCGGATGCCCGAGCGCCACCGCGCCACCGTTCACGTTCACGCGATCCCAGTCCCAGCCGAGCGCCTTGCCGTCGGCCACCGCCTGCGCGGCGAACGCTTCGTTGGCCTCGATCAGATCGAAGTGCCCGATCTTGACGTCCATCTTCTTCAGCAGCCGCTCGACCGCGTCGATCGGCGCGAAGAACAAGTCCTTGGGCTCGCCGCCGCCGGTCGCATACGCGACGATCCGCGCCAGCGGCTTGGCGCCGCTCTGCTGCACGCGCGCCGCGGACATCACGACGAGGGCCGCGCCGCCGTCGTTCAGGCCCGGCGCGTTGCCGGCGGTGATCATGCCAGAACGGTCCTTCGTCACCGGCGACAGTTTGGCGAGTGTTTCGAGCGTCGTATCGCCGCGCACCGACTCGTCGACTTTCACCACCAGCGGATCGCCCTTGCGCTGCGGAATCGAAACCGGCGCCATCTCCTTGTCGAACAGTCCCTCGGCGATCGCCTTCGCCGCCTTCTGCTGGCTGCCGGCCGAAAACCGGTCGATCTCCTCGCGTGTGAGCTTCGCCTTCTCGGCGGTGTACTGCGCCAGCTCGATCATGTGGCAGTCGTTGAACGAGCACCACAGTCCGTCGAACACCGCTCCGTCGCGCAGTGTGGTGTCGCCGAGCTTCTGGCCGGTCCGGCCGCTGAACAGGTAGTGGGGAGCGGTGCTCATGCTCTCCTGTCCCCCGGCGACGATGCAGTCGGCATCGCCCGCCTTGATCGCCTGTGCCGCGAGCATCACCGCCTTCAACCCCGAGCCGCACACCTTGTTGATCGTGGTCGCACCCGCGCGCGGATCGATGCCGGCCTTGATCTGCGCCTGGCGCGCGGGCGCCTGGCCCTGTCCGCCCTGCACGACGTGGCCCATCAAGACTTCGTCGACCTCGTCCCCCGCCACGCCCGCGCGGGACATCGCCTCACGGATGGCGATCGCGCCGAGGTCGGAGGCCTTGAGCGTGCTGAGCGCACCGAGGAACTTGCCGATCGGCGTGCGCGCGGCACCCACGATGAACACGTCGGGACTGGCCATGGGATGACTCTCCGCAAGGGGGGTTGAAGTCGGGAATTGGAGCGAGCATACACGATTGGCCATCGGGGCAGAACGTGACGCCGGGCGCCTCGCCGGCTCCCCGCGCAACAGGCTACGCCGGTCTCAGAATCGCGATGCTCGCGGTGTGTCCGTGCACGTAGTTTCGCCCGCCGACCGGGCCGACCTCGCCGGCGCAGAACATGCCGGAAGCCGGAATCGCCCCGCCGAGGGAGGACTGCAGCATCGTGATGTCGGCGTCGGCTTCACCGTAAAGCCCGCGGCCGCGCCCGTTGCACGCGAACAGCAGTGCCGCCTGCGCGCGCGAGTCGAACATCTGCGGCGACAGCAGCATCTCGAGGTCGCCGCGCGCCGAAGCCGCATCGCGCACGTGGAGCCGGATGCGCTCGCGGCGCACGGCGTGATCGCCGATCGCGAACACTCCGCGATCGCGATCGGCGCCGAGCAGATTGCGGATCAGGTAGTCGCCCTGTCCTTCGTGACCCTGGCGCAGCGGCCGCCCGACGTAGAGCCCGTTGCGCAACTGTTCCCGCTCGGCGTCGCCGAGTTCCATCAGCACCTGCTCGGCGCGCTCGAGCGCGGGCTGGCCGTCCAGCTCCACGATCACGTTGCCCTCGCAGCGCGTGACCTCGAGCGGCGGTCCGACCGGATGGCAACCCTGCGACACGATGACATCCGCGCGAATCGCGCCCTTGAATGCGAGTGCCACGCCTCCCTCCTGGGCGAGCCAGTCGTTCAGGATCAGCGCGTTCGAGTGCGGCCGCACGCCGGCGCTCGCCATGCCTCCGACCACACGCACGTCCGGCGCGAATCGGTTGAACGCCTGCAGCACGTTCTCGACCGGCAGCGAGAAGGGGTCGGCGAGCAGGATCACCAGTTCGGCGCCCGCCGCACCCGGTGCTGCGCGCGCGAATTCGAGCGCATCCTGGGCCGCGTGTCCCCACGCTTCGCGCACCACGATGAACGGATGCAACTCGACACCCGGCAGCCGTCCGGCGACCACGCTCAGCGACAGTCCGCCTTCGATCTCGTGGTCCGCGGTCACGACGCCGTGAGCGCTGGCGCCCAGCAGGCATCCGGGCGCGAGCAGGCGTTTGAGCGTCTCGACGATCGCTGCGGCGTGCGCCACGTGCGGAGCGCCGAAGAACACCATCACGAGATCGACCGGACCCTCGCCGAGATCCGCGCGCACCGCGGTCGCGGCCTCTTCGGCCGCGAATCCGGCGTCGGCGAGCTCTGAAGAGGCCGAGGCCCAGCGCATCGCCGGACGCGTCGCGTCGGTCATCGCTGCGGCATCCGTTCCGGCGCGGGTCGGATCGGGCTCACGCGCCGCGCAGCACTTCGCGCGCGATCACGAGGCGCTGGATCTCGCTCGTGCCTTCACCGATCTCCATGAGCTTGGCGTCGCGGTGCATGCGCTCGACCGGGACGTCGCGGCAGTAGCCCATGCCGCCATGAATCTGGATCGCCTTGTCGGTGACCCAGTTCGCGGACTCGCTCGCGAACAGCTTCGCCATCGACGCCTGCTTCACGTAGTCGTGGCCGCCGTCGCGCAGTTGCGCCGCCTGGTACACGAGCAGGCGCGACGCTTCGATCTTCATCGCCATATCGGCGAGCATGAACTGCACCGCCTGGAAGTTCGCGATCGGCTGACCGAACTGCTTGCGGGTCTTCGCATGCTTGAGACTGTGCTCGTAAGCGCCCTGCGCGAGCCCGAGCGCCAGCGCGCCGATCGAGATCCGCCCGCCCGACAGCGTGCGCATGAACGCGCGAAAGCCGCTCGACGGATCGCCGAGCAGATTCTCCGCGGGCACGAAGCAGTCCTCGAACACGACCTCGACCGTGTCCGAGCCGCGCAGGCCCATCTTCTTCTCCTTTTTGCCGACTTTGAAGCCCGGGGTCGCGGTGTCCATGATGAAAGCCGAGATCCCGTCCGATCCCATGCTCGAATCGGTGCGCGCGGTGAACGTGATGTACTTCGCCACGCTTCCGTTGGTGATGTAGATCTTGGTGCCGCTCACGTTCCAGCCGCCCGCCGCCTTGGTCGCGCGCGTTTCGGTGCCCGCCGCGTCCGAACCCGCGTTGGGTTCGGTGAGCCCGAACGCGCCGAGCACTTCGCCCTTCGCCATCGGTGTCAGGAACCGGCGTTTCTGATCGTCGGTGCCGAACGCGGCGACCGGTCCGCACCCGAGCGAAACGTGTGCGGCCAGCGTGATCGCCGTCGACCCGCACGCGCGCGCGATCTCTTCGACCGCGATCACGTACGCGAGCGTGTCGAGCCCCGCCCCGCCGTACTCCTCGGGATACGGCAGGCCGAGGAATCCGAGATCGGCCATCTGGCGGACGATGTCGGCGGGGAACGTTTCGGTCTCGTCCAGCTCGCGCGCCCGGGGCGCCACGACCTCATCTGCGAAGCGGCGCGCGGTCTCGCGCACCTGCAGGTGTTCTTCTTTGAGCATCAGCAGCGAGGTCGAATCCATGGGCTCGTCGGGGATCATCCGGCCGCAGAAGCCGGGAGCGCGCTGCGAACGCCGCAGCAACGGGAACGTGAACGAAACGCGAGGGAAATCTACCGCACGCCGGGCACTTCCGAAAATCGCAGTGCAAGACCTACCTGCCGAGATATTCCTCGATCGCCAGAAGGTAGGCGTCGACGTCGCCCAGTCGGCTGGTCAGGTAGTCGTAGATGAGATCGAGGTCGAGATCCCAATAGAGGTGGACGATCCGATTGCGAAACCTCGCCATCTGACGCATCGCGTCCGCGGTTGCGGACGGGATGACGCGATGCTCTTCGAGCAGTGAGAACAGGTGGGCATAGTCCGTCGGCGCACCGAGATGGTCGGCAGCAATGATGTGGGAGGCGATTTCGATACAACCTTCGATCGCATTCTGCATGGCGTGGAGGACGGCGTATTGTCGTTCACGGTTTGTTCGAAAAGCCTCGCGGGGAATTCGCCCAAATTCTTCGAGGTCTCGCTTGAACCGGCGGATGCGGTCGATCCGGTCTTCGACTTTTCTGCGATCCGCCACCACGATCAGCCCCCGGTTCCGAAGTACTGGTCGCGACATGGCTTGAAGTCCAGAAATCGGGTGATCGCGCGGGTCCCAAACTCCTCGGCGAGGCTCGGGTTCTTCACATGAAGCGCCACCCCTGTGGTCGCGACGGCATATTGGAGATGCAGCGGCGCCCGATGCAACGGGACCAGATCAAATCGCCCTTCCCCCAACTGTCCTTGAAGAGACTCGTAGAGTTCATCGAAGGCACGGTCCTCTGCTTCGCAGCTGACGCCGAGGTAGGCGAGATCGATGTCACTCAACGCATGGGGCGAGCCATCGGCCACAGACCCGAACACATAGACAGCAGCAACCTCGGGCCGGTCGAAGTGTTTCCGAACTCCATCGAGGTCGATGGGATCTTGCGGCTGAACGATGGCTTTCGGGTCTCTACGCATTTCATCCTCCCGGCGAGTCACAGCGGCTACGGGCGTTCAACCGCATCGGCACACGTCCGACAGGCGCAGGCCATCAGGTTAGCATGACCTCGTGTCTACCGGCGGGCCGGACCCTCGTCCGCCAAGCGATGCCGGTCGGCCTGATCGACCTTCAAGCGCTCGTCTTCGGGCAGGTCGCCGCTCAGGTGGTGCAGACGTTCGACCACCAGCAGCGCCGCTGCACGACCGATCGATGCCCCGTGCGCCGCCACCGGCGCTCGCGGGGCGAGAAAGGTGACGGTGTCGCTCGCCGCTGCGATCCGCACGATGGCCGGGTCGACTCCGGGCGGCCACACGACGACCGAGACGAACGCGCGCGGCGCGGAGGTGTCGGGTACTGCGGGGATCGCCGCGGCGGTCGCCTTGCGCTTGCCGCGTGGTGCCGCGCGCGGCGCGGGCGGCTTCAGCCATTCGAGCGTCAACTGGACGCGATAGGCGTCGGGATTCTTCGCGGCACCCGATCCCTCGAGCAGCACGAAACGGTTGGAAATGGGAACGCCGATCGCATATTCGCCGGCCCGGGCCGCGGCGTGCTGCGTGGTGAACGACGAACGGATGAACGTGCTTCGCAGTGCGGTCCAGAACTCGCGGCCACCGAGCGAGTCAGGCGGCGCGCCTTCGATCGCTTCGATCACGGCGAAGTTCGGGGATCCGGGCGGCGGAGAGTCGGCGGGTGCATCGGCGCGCGCGCATCCCGCACACGCGAGCATGAACACGACGACGTGTAACCGGGCGAGCCCGGCGGTCCAGCGCGACGTCCGCATCACGGCTCGAGCGGCGGGCTCTCGATCAGCCGCCGTCCCAGCACGTGTGCCCGTTCGAGCAGTTCCGGGCGAGTGCGCACACTGCCGGCCTCGTTGTCCTCGTGCTGCCATGCGAGTGTTTCCTCCCATTTCGCGCCGATCCACTTGAGGAATCCTCGCACACTGCGCTCGGCCAGGTCGTAACGATGCTGTGAACTGCACGCGGTCACGAACGCCGCGCGCCGCGTGCGCGCCCATTGCGGGCGGAGGACTTCGCCGCCTTCGGGCGCGCGCACCAGCATGGTGATGCAATTGCAGCGATCCATCACGACTTTGAGTTGGGCACTCACGGTGTCGAAGTAGACGGGCGAGCCGACGACCACCGCATGCGCGTCCCGCAGCGCCTCGTACACCCGGTCCATGTCGTCGTGAAAGATGCAGAAGCCGGTCGTGGGCTCGGGGCCGCAGGCCTGGCAGGGGATCGCCTTCAGGTCTCCGCACAACACGTGCTGTGCCCGGCCTCCACCGGCGACGGCGCCCGCGCACACGGCCTGGAGCAACAGATCGATGCTGCTGTCGCGCCGGGGACTTCCGTTGAGGGCGACGAGCAGGCGGGACGGATTCAACGCCGTCGTGTCACGCGCCGCGAAGCGGCGCGCTTCGCGGATTTCCCCTTGGGCGCGGACTTTCTGGCCGGCACCCGCTTTGCGGCCGCGCGCTTCGGAGCGGCGCGCTTCGACGCGGCATTCTTCGCACGTGCGCGCTTCGGAGTCGCACGTTTCGGCGCGGCCTTCTTCGCGCGTGCCGGCTTCGGAGTTGCGCGCTTCGACGCGGCCTTCTTCGCTCGAGCCGGCTTCGGAGTCGCGCGCTTCGATGCGGCCTTCTTCGCGCGTGCAGGTCTTGCGGTCGCCCGCTTCGGCACAGGTTTCTGCGCGCGTGCCGGCTTCGCAGTCAAAGGCTCCGGCACCGGCTTCGCCGGCGCCGGTTTGGACGGCGCCGGGGGACGGATCTCGCGCGGTGGCGGCAACGGCATCAGTGCGTCCGCGCCGTAGCGCTCGCTGAACCAGTGGCGGATGTATTCGACGATGTCCTGCGTCGAGGCACCGGGACCGAACAGCCGGCCCACTCCCCGCTGGGCCAGCGTCTCCATGTCCTCGGGCGGGATAATGCCTCCGCCGGTCAGAAGCCGGTCGCCGAGCCCGCGCGCTTTCAGCAGCTCGTGCACTTCGGGAAACTGCGTCATGTGGGCACCGGAGAGGATCGAGAGGGCGACCACATCGACATCCTCCTGCAGCGCCGCTTCCACGATCTGCTCCGACGTCTGATGCAGTCCGGTGTAGATCACCTCCATGCCGGCGTCGCGCAATGCCGCCGCGACCACCTTGGCGCCGCGATCGTGGCCGTCGAGGCCGGGCTTGCCCACCAGCACGCGAATCTTGCGTTGCATGTCGCTCCTTCCCGCGAAAGACGGGACGTCGAAATTTCAGGATGTCTCGCCGGCGCGCACCGACCGCTGGAGTCTTGGTAACGCCTTATCGTGTCGCGAAACCGGACCGGCGGACTATAGACCTCACTCCTCGCCTGCATCCAGTGCGCGCTCGGTCTCTTCGTCGAGTTCGCGCGCGGCGTCGAAGTCCGCGGAGGTCAACAGAATCGGCTCGCCGTATTCGTCCTTCAGCGGGCGAACGACCCGGCGCTCGAGCAGCGCGAGTGCGGCGCGCGCGGCCTCCTCGGTCTCGAAGAACCACGCGCGGTAATCCTGATCGCGCCCGACGGCTTCGAGCCGCCACGGATCGAGGTCCGGAGCTCCGCGCTTCACCCGCGCGCCGATCAGGTCGCCCACGTTGATGCGCTCGCCGGGTTTGAACGAGCCTGTCGGGTGATGCGTGCGCGGATGCACGGGACCGCCGCGGCCACCCATCACCTGGATCTCCGGGTCGGTTTGCGATGACGATCCTGTCATGTATTCGGAGCGCACCGGGATCATGTCCTCACCCGAATCCGGCGGAATCAATTGAATGGCGTGCCCGTCGGGCACGAACGCCCAACCGTCCGACGTGATGGCGACGACCTCGCCCACGGTTTGGGGATCGGCACCCGACGCCTCGGCCAGCAGCGCATCGACCGGATCCACTTCGGCCGAGGTCGCATGCCCGTCACGCGAAAACGATTTGATGAGCAGCGCGATCACTCCGACACCGACCACCATGACGATCGTGGTTTCCGCTGGCGACATGCGATCTCCTCCGTGCTTGAAGTGCTCTAGAAGTCGGCGCTCTCCACGTAGTCGCCGTACACTTCGCGCATCGCGCCGCGGATCTCGCCTTCGGTGGCGTAGGAGCGCGCGCAGTCGAGAATCTTCTCCATCACGTTCTGCTCGCCCGGCGCGGTGGCGGCCGCTGCGGTCAGTGCCCGCAGCGAGGAAGTCGTCGCCGCGTCATGCCGCGTGCGGCGCAACTCGGCGAGCGCCTGCTTCTGCTCCTGCTCGATCTCGTCCGAGATGTAGAGGATCGGGATGTCGAGCTTCTCGTACGGCTCGACGTACTCGTTGACGCCGACGATCACGCGCTGCTTCCGCTCCATCTCGCGCTGATACTGATAGGCCGCGGTGCCGATCTCGCGCTGGAAGAACCCCTGCTCGATGCCCGCGACCACGCCGCCCATCGCCTGGATCTGGCGGAAGTATTCCTCGGCCTGCTCCTCGAGCGTGTTGGTGAGCGACTCGACATAGTAGGAGCCCGCGAGCGGATCGATCGTCTCGGTGACGCCGATCTCGTGCGCGATGATCTGCTGCGTGCGCAGCGCGATCTTGACCGCGCGATCGCTCGGCAGAGCGATCGTCTCGTCCATCGAGTTCGTATGCAGCGACTGCGTGCCGCCGAGCACCGCCGCGAGTGCCTCGAATGCGGTGCGCATCACGTTGTTCTCCGGCTGCTTGTCCCACAGCGAGCACCCGGCGGTCTGCGTGTGGAAGCGCATCAGCCACGACTCCGGGCGCTTGGCCTTATAACGCTCGCGCATGTGCCGCGCCCAGATGCGCCGGGCCGCGCGCAGCTTCGCGATCTCTTCGAAGAAGTCGAGATGGCTGTTCCAGAAGAAGCTCAGCCGCGGCGCGAATGCATCGACATCGAGCCCGCGCTTCACGCATTCCTCGACGTACGTGAAGCCGTCGGCGAGCGTGAACGCCAGTTCCTGTGCTGCCGTCGAACCCGCCTCGCGGATGTGATAACCCGAAACCGAGATCGTGTTCCACTGCGGCACGTGCTTCATCGAGAATTCGATCAGGTCGACGATGATGCGCAGCGACGGTCGCGGCGGGAAGCACCAGCACTTCTGCGCGATGTACTCCTTCAGGATGTCGTTCTGCAGCGTGCCCCGCAGCTTGTTGAACGGCACGCCCTTCTTGTCGGCGTTCGCGAGATAGAACGCATAGAGAATCGAGGCCGGACCGTTGATCGTCATCGACGTGGAGATGGCACCGGGATCGATGCCGTCGAGCAGGACCTCCATGTCGCGCAGACTGTCGACCGCGACCCCGCACTTGCCAATCTCGCCGTGCGCCTTCGGATGATCGCTGTCGTAACCCATGATGGTCGGGTTGTCGAACGCGATCGAGAGCCCGGTCTGCCCGTGCGACAGCAGATAGTGGAAGCGCTGGTTGGTCTCGTGCGCGCGCCCGAACCCGGCGAACTGCCGCATCGTGAACATCCGCCCGCGATACATCGAAGCGTGGACGCCGCGCGTGTACGGATACTCGCCCGGGTAGCCCAGCTCGCGCTCGAGATCCATGTCCGCGATGTCTTCGGGCCCATAGAGCGGCTTGATCGGAATGCCCGAAATCGTGAACGGATAGAGGCCGGCGCGCTCGCGAGAGGCGGTGAACTTCTGCTCCCACGAGGTCTGCGCTTCCGATCTCGTGCGGTCCGAACGGGCGGCGCCCTTGGCGGCTGCGGCGGACTTCCCGTTCGCAGCGCCATTGCCATTGCGCGTCTTGCGGGCGGCAGGGGCCGAACTCCGAGAGCCGGTGGTCCGTCCGGTGCCCGGCTTCCGCGCGGCCGCGCGAGCCTTGTTGGGAACTCGAATCGCCATGGGTGCCAGCTCCTCGGCAGGTGTCGAATCGCAGGATATCCGGGGGTGAAAAGGCTCTGCGAGGCTACGCGCCCGTTCCGCGAGGCGTCAAGAGGAAGGGGGCATGGCCTGTCTCATCAACGCCTCCGCCGCGCCATGCGGGGTGATCTCGCGCGCGGCGAGGCGCGCCACGAACTCGCTCCACTCGCCGTCCCCGACCAGTGTGCGGAACTCCCACCACAACCGCGCTCTCAGCACGTCCTCCAACCGCTGACTCGCGCGATCGCGGCGGCGTGCTTCGAGTCCACCGGTCGCTTCGAGATGCGCCAGGTGCGCTTCGATCTGATCGAGCGCCTCGGCAACGCCCTCACCCTGCGAGGCGACCGTCAGCAGCACCGGCGGCTCCCAGTCGGTGCGCGCGGTGCGCAACTCGAGCGCCGAGCGCACGGCATAGGCGCCGCGCTCCGCACCCTCGCGATCGGCCTTGTTGATGATGAACAGATCGCCAATTTCCATGAGGCCGGCCTTCATCGCCTGCACGCCATCGCCCGACTCGGGAACCAGCACCACGGCGGTCGTATCCGCGGTCTGGGCAACTTCCAGCTCGCTCTGTCCCACGCCGACGGTTTCGATCAGGATGCGTGAAAATCCAGCCGCGTCGAGCACATCGCACACCTGTGCGGTGTGGACGGCGAGGCCGCCGAGGCTGCCGCGCGTTGCCATCGAACGGATGAACACACCCGGGTCGCCTGCGAGTTCGCCCATGCGCACGCGATCGCCGAGCAATGCTCCGCCGCTGAACGGGCTCGTGGGATCGACGGCCACGATCGCGACCGAGGCCTCGCGTGAGCGCCACGCGCGCGCGAGCCGCGTGACGAGCGTGCTCTTGCCGGCGCCGGGCGGACCGGTGATGCCGATACGCCGCGCGCGGCCGCTCGCGGCGAAACAGGCATCGAGCACTTCGCCGGAACGTGGCAGTTCGTTCTCGACCCACGAGATCGCGCGCGCGAGGGCAGCGCGGTCGCCGCGCAGCGTGCGCTCGATGAGTTCGGCGGGTGATGCGGAGGTCGTGTTCATGAGGGCGGGCACGGTATCACGCGGCGCGCGGATGACGCATCACATGGGCGTGGCAGCGCGAGCAACGAAAGCCCGCGCCGCCGCCCCGGCTCATGCGGCGGGCACGCGGCCCGGCGCCATCTCCAGCACGCGCCGCGCGATGTTGCGGGCCGAATCGGGTGCCGCGAGTTTCCCGGCGGCGGCACGCACCGCGGCGCGCGCGGCGGGATCGCTGAGCCAGCGGCGCACGATGATCTCGACGGCGTCGATCGAGTCGGCATGCAGTGCGGCGCCGCCGGCTTCGAGGAACTCGGCGTTGCGCACTTCCTGGCCCGGCGTCGGACGGTAGACCACGAGCGGGGCGCCTTTGATGAGCGCTTCGGAGCACGTAAGGCCTCCGGCCTTGCTCACCACCACGTCACACGCTTCGAGCAGCGCGTCGATCTCATCGGTGAAGCCGAGTGCCACGATCCGTCCGCTGCGCCGCGCCGCGCCGTTGCTGGGGCGCGCGAGGCCATCGATCTCCGCGCGCAGTCGCTCGTTGGTGCCGCACACGACGAACACATCGGGCGCGCCAGGGACACTCGCGAGCCGCTCCGCCAGCTCGGCGAGCGGACCCACACCGCTGCCGCCGCCCATCACCAGCACCATCGGCCGCGCGGAATCGAGCGCGAACCGCGCGCGCGCGACGTCGCGGCCGATCGGCTGCGCGAAACGCGGGTCGACCGGGATTCCGGTCACATCGATGGACGCGCGCGGCACTCCGTGGCCCGCGAGTTCGGTGGCGACCTGGGCGCTCGCGACGAAATAGCGGTCGACGTGCGGAAACGCCCAGAACGGATGCGCGGTGAAGTCCGTGATCACGCAATAGAGCGGCACCTGAAGCTTGCCCGCGCCGCGCGCGTGCGACAGCGCTTCCACCGGCAGGAAGTGCGTGCACACGATCGCGTCGGGGCGCTCGCGCTCGACGACCCGCACCAGCCGGCGCAGGTTCAGGCGGTCGAGTGCCAACCGCATGGGCGCGGTGCCGCGATTGACCGGCGCCAGCGCCCACGAATGGTAGAGCACGCCCCACAGGCGCGGCGCGCGCGCGGCCATCGCGTTGTACGAGGCGGCGTAGGTGCCGCGATAGAGTCGTGACGCGAACACCAGGGTATCGACTTCACGCACGAGCACGCCGGGGTCGATCTCGCTGAACGCGCGGGCCAGCGCCTGGGCTGCGCGCTTGTGTCCGCTGCCGGCAGTCGCGTGGAGAATCGCGATGCGCGTGCCCGAGATCGCCGCGCGGCCCGGCTCGACGCCGCCTGCAAGCGTCTCGACCGCGACCATGCCCGCGCCCGCGGCGGGGAACAGCACGTCGCTACCCGACAGCGCGCGCCACCGCGTGCGCCACCAGCGGCGCTGCGCGCGCAGCCGCGCGCGCCAGCGCTGCGTGAGGCGCGGAGCAATGCGCAGTCTTCCGATTCGAGGGACCTGAACCATGTGCGACTCGAACGCGGTTCGTGGCCGCGTGCTTCGTCAGCTTCCTTCCGTCACCGCATTGCGATAGTGATGAATGATCGCGCCATCTGCGCCCGGCTCGATCGCGATCACATCGATCCGGACCGGGCGTGGATCGTTGCGCACCGGGGTCATCGCGGCCCGGCGCAGACGTTCGCGCTTCACGCGATCCACCGCAAGTGCGGCACCCCCGTAATCGGTTCGCGTGCGCAGTTTGACCTCGACCAGCACCCGGGTCGCTCCATCGGTCGCGATCAGATCGATCTCGACGCCGGAGAGCCGCGTGTTGTGCGCCTCCACCACGTAGCCTGCCAATTCCAGATATGCCGCGGCCAGCGCTTCCCCGGCGGTCCCCCGCCGTTGCGAACGTGCCATGTCGGATTCTCTTCGCGGGGGCGGGTCTTTCGCGGGGACTCGCAGACTACACGATGCGCGGGCGGGCGCGCTCAGACCAGCGGCAATTCCTGCACGCACACCGGCGAGAACGAATACCGGTGCAGCGCGCACGGCCCGTGGAGTCCAAGTGCGGCGAGGTGTTCCGGCGTGGCGTAGCCCTTGTGGCGCGCGAATCCGTAGACCGGCCACACGCGGTCGAGCCGCTCCATGATGCGGTCGCGGACGACCTTCGCGAGGATCGACGCGGCGGCGATCGAGATCATGCGCGCGTCGCCGTCGATCAGTGCGTGCTGGCGCACGGTGAGGCCGGGGATTTCGTCCTGGCCGTCGACCAGCACCAGGTCGGGACGGATGCGCAGCTTCTCGACCGAGCGCCGCATCGCGGTGAGACTCGCGCGACGGATGTTCGCGTGATCGATCGCCCGCTGCCCGACGACCGTCCACGAAAATGCCCGGGCCTCGAACAGGACCCGGGCATAGAGTGAGGCGCGCGTTTCGGGATCGACGTTCTTGCTGTCGTCGAGTCCCTGCCACTTACCGCCCACCTGAAGCACCACCGCGGCCGCGACCACCGGACCGGCGAGCGGTCCGCGGCCTGCTTCGTCGACTCCGGCCACCACGGCATCACCCGCGAGGCGGGTCTCGTCGCGCGCCAGCCGGCGCCAGACGGGGCGCTTCACGTCGCTGCGGGTTCCTCGGACTTCTTCTCGGCCTTCGCCGCCTTGGCGCGCGCGGGTGCCGCCGGCTTCTTCTCGGCACGCTCGGTGAGACGCGCGCTCTTGCCGGTGCGCTCGCGCAGATAGAACAGCTTCGCGCGGCGGACGCGGGAGTGCTTCAACACCTTCACTTCGGCGAGCGACGGGCTGTGCACCGGGAACGTACGCTCGACGCCGATGCCTTCGCTGATCTTGCGCACGGTGAACGTGCGGCGGATTCCGCCGCCACGTACGTTGATGACTTCGCCCTTGAACTTCTGCTGGCGCTCTTTGTCACCTTCGATGACGCGCACCGAGACTTCGACGGTATCGCCGGGGCGAATGTCGGGGCGGTCGGACTTGAACTGTGTGGCTTCGATTTTCTCGATCAGGCCCATGGTGGGGCTCCTTTCTACAGGAAAAGCCCAGCGTCACCGGGCGATGTTGAGCGGCGCGGGAGTATAGAGGATCGGGTTTCCGGTGGCCAGCGAAGGATTGAATCACACCCCGAGGGCATCGAAGCGCGGGATTCGGGTGCCGGTGCTCACGCGTGCCCTTTTGACCGCAGCCGCGCCAGGTAGCTCCCGGCTCGCATCCTCGCGACCCTACTGCCGGCCCGTCGTCGATCTCCGCAGGCGCTCGATCAGCTTGCGATCCGCGGGAGACAGCTCGGCGGTCTCGAGCAACTCGGGCCGCCGCTCCAGGGTGCGCCGCAGCGATTCCTCGCGGCGATGCCGGGCGATTGCCGCATGATTCCCCGACAGGAGCACGTCGGGAACCTTCCACCCGCGATACTCGGCCGGCCGCGTGAAGTAGGCGGAGTCGAGCATTCCGGAATGGAACGAGTCGCCTTCGACCGAGTCGAACGATCCGACCACTCCGGGGAGCAGCCGGGACACGGCATCGACCACGCACAGGGCGGCGGGCTCCCCTCCCGAGAGGACGAAGTCACCGATCGAGAGCTCCTCGTCGATCAGGTGCTCGGCCACGCGCTCATCGACACCTTTATAACGGCCGCAGATCAGCACGACGTGATCGAGCGCCGCATACTCCCGCGCGACATCCTGGGTAAACGCGCGTCCTTGCGGGGAGAACAGCGCCACGCGGGTTCCGGGTGGTCTCGCGGCCCGATCGCCGGTCCCGAGCGAGCCAAGCGCGCGATCGATCGGCTCGACCTTCATGATCATTCCGACCCCGCCACCGAACGGATAGTCGTCGGTCGTGCGGTGCGAGTCCTCGGTGAAGTCGCGCAGGCCGATCACGTCCACCGTGAGCTGCTGCTTCTCGCGGGCGAGCCGGATCATCCCCTCGGCGAACGGAGTGCCGAAGAAGTCGGGGAAGATCGAAAGAATCGAGATGCGCATGGACACCGCCGCCTTACGCCATTGCGTCTTCGAGTCCCGCCGGCAGCGCGACCGTCATGGTGCGCGCGGCGAGATCGACGTGCTGGACGATCGCCGGCGTGCCGGGAATCAGGATCTCGCGCTCTCCCTTCACCACGTACACGGGATGGGCGCCGGTCGCGATGATGTCCGAGATCGCTCCGAGCACCCGGCCCTCGGCGGTTCGCACCTCGAGGCCCATGATCTGGAAGTGATACGCCATTCCGGGCCCTGCATCGGGCAGCTGCGAGGGCTCGGCGCCGATCTCACCGTTCGTGAGCTCGGACGCCTCTTCGCGCGAGCCGACTCCCGCGAAACGCACCAGGATCCGGGCGTTGGCGGGGCGCGCGGCAGTCAGCGTGAGATCGCGAGCTTCGCCTCGCAGACCGCGCCACGAGAAGTCCCGGAGCGCGAGCAGCTCCGGGACGCTCAGCGCGCAACCGTCGAGATGCAGTTCACCGTCGAGACCATGCGGGCGGCCGAGGCGGCCGATCAGAACCCAGGACATGACCTGCCCGCGGTACCGGGATGCCGCACGAACGACCGCGAGTTAATCCGCGATCTCGAGCGAGGCCCTGCGGTCGGCACGAGACGCGGCGGCACCGAGCACCAGCCGCAGCGAGCGCGCCGTGCGTCCCTGCTTGCCGATCACGTGGCCGAGATCGTCCTGATTCACGTGCAGCTCGAGGCTGGTCTCCGCGCCGACTCCGAGGATGTCGACTTCGACCTCGTCCGGATGGTCCACGAGACCGCGCGCAATCAGCGTGACCATGTCGCGCAGCTTCAGGTCGTCGGCGTCGGGATCGCGGCGGGCGACGGGGGGACGGGCGACGGGCGGGGCACTGGAACGGATGATAGTTTCAGCCCCGCTACCAGGAACAGAAGGATCCACAGGCCCGACAGCAGGAGTGCCGGGAGCATTTGGTTGAGTCTGAGCACCACGATTCCGCTTGCGCAGAGGGCGGCCATACTGAACCACACCAGAAGGACGGTTCTCGTCTGACATTTGAGGACGCTCGCGATTCGATGATTGGTGTGATCCTTCCCTCCTTGCGAAAGCCGGCGGCCGTCGCGGAGGCGCGTGATCACCACGAAAAACAGGTCGAATGCCGGATAGCCGAGCACGAGGATCGCACCGATGCGCCCCCATCCCGCCGGGGCGCCATCATACGCGAGCAGGGCCGAAGCTCCCAAGCAATAGCCGATGAACAGGCTGCCGGCGTCGCCGAGAAAGATTTTCGCCTTCGGGAAGTTGTAGCGGAGGAACCCGAGGCACGCGCCGGAAACCGCGAGCTGTGCTGCCGCAAGGCCAAAAGCGCCGCGGGTCCATGAGTGCGCTGAGAAGCCCGCGAGCCCGATCGCGGCCATGCCGCTCACGACGCCGTTCATGTTGTCGAGGAAGTTGACCGCGTTCATGAGCGCCACCAGCGACACCAGCGCAAGCGCGGCGTTCATCGCGACCGGCATGCCGAAATCCGGGATGTGGCCCGACGACAGCAGCAATGCGGCTGCCGTGGCCTGGCCCAGGAACTTGATCCGCGGCCCCATGCCGAAGCGGTCGTCCCACATGCCCAGCAGCAGCGCCGTGAGCGCGCCGGCGACGATGAACATCCCTTCCCCGGAGGGTCCGAACCGCGTGTGCGCGTTGAGAGACGTCGTCCACGCGATCAGGGCACAAAAAAACACCACCGCCCCGCCGAGAAGGGCGGTCGCGGTGGTGTGAAGTTTTCTCGCTTCCGGATGATCGAGGAACCCGGTGGCCCACGCCAGTCTGGTCCCGACCGGGGTCAGGACCAGAGACAGGATCAGAGCCAGCAGGAACGCGGTCGCGAGCACCATGATGGAATGGAGTCGGAGCCGCGCCCGATGATCAGGCGGACTGCAATCCCACCGGGAACGGCAAGCTCATCTGCTCGCACATATCCCGAATGGTCATTTCGAGCAACTGATCGCACAGGATCTGCGGCCGATAGCCGACGAAGCGGCCGATCTTTCGCAGGTCGGGCACGCGACGGCGCATGTCTTCGAACGAGCTGCCGTAGACCTTCTCGTAGGGCACGAATTCGATTTCGGACTTGCTGTCGCACATCTTGCGGATGCGTTCGGCCAGCTCGAGCACGGTGACTTCTTCGTCGCTTCCCACGTTGAAAATCTCGCCGTAAGCCTCGTCCTTGTCGGCGAGCAACAGCACGCCGCGAACCACGTCGTGGACTGCCGAGAAGCAGCGCGACTGCAGGCCGTCACCGAACACGAGGATCGGCTCGTTGCGCAGAGCGCGAGCGATCATGTTGGGGATCACCATGCCGTATGCGCCGGTCTGGCGGGGACCACACGTGTTGAAACATCGAACCGCAACCACAGGCAGCTGACGCTGCTGGTAGTACGCCTGTGCAAGACACTCATCGACCGCCTTGCCGCACGCATAGGACCAGCGCAGCTTGTGGGTCGGGCCGAGAACGCGATCGTCGTCCTCGGAGAAGGGCACGCTGACACCCTTGCCGTACACCTCACTGCTCGAGAAAATCATCACCTTGCGGTTGTGCTCGGCACATGCCTCGAGCACGACCTCTGTGCCACGAATGTTCGTAATCAGGGATCGGAGCGGATTCTCGAGCACATACTTCACACCGACGGCGGCGGCGAGATGAAACACCTTGTCGCTCTGCGCGACGAGGCCGTGAACCAGCGCGGAGTCAGTAACGTTACCTTCGAGAAAGCGGAATCGGGGGTGACGCTCAAACGTGCGAAGGTTCTCGAGTCGGCCGGTAGAAAGATCGTCCAGCGCCCACACCTCAGCGCCGCGATGAAGCAGCGCCTCGGAAAGGTGTGACCCGATGAAACCTGCACCCCCTGTGACGAGGACTCTCATGCTCTTCCCTCTCATCTCAATGGCCTCTGGATTTACGGACACTGCTGGTGTATCGGCCGGTGCCAGGAAAATCCGTAATCCGTGAAACCATGCGTGAAAACACGCTCAGGCGTTGTAGGGTGGTGTAGGAAGTGGCTTCAAGTCACGAAGTACTGCGAAACCAACCGTCGAGAAACTAGAGGGTAGCAACGAA
The DNA here is from genome assembly GCA_031364845.1 of Candidatus Eiseniibacteriota bacterium. Taxonomy (GTDB): domain Bacteria; phylum Eisenbacteria; class RBG-16-71-46; order RBG-16-71-46; family RBG-16-71-46; genus JANLWX01. Next base: position 82,115 of record JANLWX010000028.1, on the reverse strand, counting down.
GGTTCGGTCGGATCTCCTGCGCAGCAATCGGTGAGACTCATCGAGGGAACGGCATCGGCAAATCGAGCCGTCCGGCGTTTCGAGTGCGGAGAGTTTCGCACATCCCTGGGGCGCTTGTCACGCACAGAACACGCATGATTTGGCCCGAGCCTCGAAAAGACATCGCCACGTCCCACGTGACCGCAGATTTCATCCGAATTCGAGCACCCGAGGGCATTTCTTGAGCGAGAACGCCGGGAGTCGGAGGTGATTCGGGCACCCCAGAGCTCGAATGGATGGGTCGCATCTGCGCGTTTCTGTTTCCTGTTGCTAATCATTGCCCTTCCCTGGTCGATCGCGCCCATGTCCATCGCCACCGCAGCCTGTGGACTGCTTACGGTCGTCGTCTGGGTCATCGACCGCAAGTGGGAACCTCTGCATCACCCGCTCGCGATCCCTTGGATCGTATGGATGTCCGCACTGGTGTTGTCGGCCGTTTTCGCCCAGGACCCCAGCGCAAGCTGGTCGCGGCTCGGAAAAGGCCTGTTTCCGGGCCTGGTCGCCCTCGGGGCGTGGCACGCTGCCGCGTCCGGACCCCGGCGCCGGGCGGTGATCGCTCTATTCGTCTCGGCCTCGGCTGCGTGGTTCTACGGGCTGGGTCTGTTCATTGCCGATGGGGCGAGCTTTGCGGCGCGCGCACGCGGGCTGGTCGGGCACTACATGACCTTCGCGGGCCAGATCGGGCTGATCGCGAGCATCGCGTTTGCGGTGGCGCTGGTCGGCCGCGGGCGCTGGCGGATCGGGGCGGCGGCCGTCACGGTGCTGGGTGTTTTGACCCTGGCCGCGACCTACACGCGCAGCGCCTGGATCGGGTTCCTGGTCTCGGTCGCGGTGATGCTCGGCTTCACCCGGCCGCGCGGCATCGCGGTGCTCGCCGGGCTCGCGATCGTGGCCTACTTTGCCGCCCCGCCGGCCTTTCGCGATCGCATCGACAGCATCGTCGACCCGCACCATCCCACCAACATCGAGCGCACCTACATGTGGGAAGCCGGAGGACGGATGCTGCGCGACCATCCGTGGACCGGTGTCGGGCTTCAGGACCTGAAGCCGCTCTACGATCGCTACCGCGACCCGGCCGCGCGCGAACGCGCGGGGCACCTGCACAGCGTGCCCGTCCAGATCGGAGCGACCATGGGCATCCCGGGCCTGCTCGCGTTCCTGCTTCTCTACGGCGCTTTGATCTATTGCGCGACAGCGAGGCTGGGGAACTCCCTCAGACGAGGCCGGAGCGAAGGCGGCGAAGCAGCACTCGCCGCCGCCCTGAGGCTCGGCGTGCTCGGAGGACTCGCGGGGTTCGCCGTCGCCGGTCTGTTCGAGTGGAACTTCGGCGACGAGGAGTTGCTCTACCCGCTCTACACGCTGGCCGGCATGGCGTGGGCGGCACGGCTTCCGGAAACGGGCACTCGATGAAGGTCGCCCTGGTGCACGACTGGCTCACCGGCATGCGCGGCGGCGAGCGCGTGCTCGAGCGCATGTGCGAGCGCTTCCCGGGTGCTCCGATCCACACGCTGCTGTGGACCCCGGGATCGGTGCCGGGTCTGATCGAATCGCACGAGATCCGCACCTCGTTCGTCCAGAACCTGCCGGACGCCGCGCGCTTCTATCGCTGGTACCTGCCGCTGTTCCCGCGCGCGATCGAGACGTTCGACTTCACCGGCTTCGATGCCGTCGTCTCGTCGAGCCATTGCGTGGCGAAGAGCGTGCGGGTCCCCGACGGCACGTTCCACATGAGCTACCTGCATACCCCGATGCGCTACGTCTACGAACTCGAACCGGTCTACTTTCCCCCCGGCCGCTTCCCGTGGCCGGTGTCCTCGCTGTTGCACCGGACACTGGCGGGGCTCAGACGCTGGGACATCGCGACCGCCGATCGCCCGCACGCGATGGTCTGCAACTCCGCTCATGTCGCCGAGCGCATCCGGCGGCACTACGGGCGCGAGGCCGAGGTGATCCATCCGCCGGTCGACGTTGCGCGCTACCGCACCGCCGCCCCGTTCGCCGAGTCCAGGGCCCCGGCGGAACCGGCCGGCAAAGGAACCGCGCACGGAGCGATCGGCCGGCCGTTCTATCTGCTGGCCGGAGCCTTCGCGCCCTACAAGCGCACCGATCTCGCGATCGAGGCGTGCGTCAGGCTCGGGCGCCGCGTGCTGGTGGTCGGCATGGGACAGGACGAGCAGGCCCTGCGGAAGCTCGCAGGACCGGGCGTCGAGTTCGTCGGATGGACCTCGGACTCACATCTCGCCGAGCTCTACCGGCAGGCGCAGGCGCTGATCTTTCCGGGCGAAGAGGACTTCGGGATCGTGCCGGTCGAGGCGATGGCGAGCGGTTGCCCGGTGATCGCCTACGGCCTGGGCGGAGCTCTCGAAACGGTGGGACGCGGCGCCGACGCCGGCGCGCGCGCGCAGATCGCGCGCGGTGGCGCCGCACGGGTACCAGGCGGTGTGCTGTTCGGCACCCAGAGCGTGGACGGTGTGATCGCGGGTATTGAAGCGCTGGAGCAGGACCCGGTGGATCGCGCACTGCTCCCGGCACTCGCCGAACCGTTCGGCATCGAGCGCTTCGATCGCGAGTTCGCAGCCGCCTTCGAGCGGCACTGGCGCGTGTGGAAGGACCGCAAACCTGCGCCGGGAACCGCTCAGCGCGCGGAGACTGCGCCTTCGCCGTAGAACGTCTGCAGGCCCTCGTGCCCGTCCTCGACGAACGCCTGCCACGGTGCGCGCGCGACACCCGCGCGCTTGCGCGCGAGCAGCACGGTCGTGTGGCTCGCCGACGGCCACGCGCGCGCGAGCGGCGTCGCGAGACGCGCGGGCAGCGGATAGAACCCGACCCCGGTGCGGCTCACGAGTTCGTAGGCGCCTTCGAAGGTAACGAAGCGCACGAATTCAGAGGCAGCGTAGCCGCGCACGTGCGGGCCGAATGTGCGGATCGAAGTCGGCTGCTCCCCGAGCAGCATCAGCGCGCGATTGTGCAGGCTCGAAAGATTGGGCACCGAGATCACGAGCCAGCCGCCGTCGCGCGTGACGCGAAACATCTCGGACATCGGCAGCCAGATATTCTTCAGGTGCTCGAACACCTGATTGGCGATCACCACGTCCATCGAGCCGTCGGCCCACGGGAAGCGCCCGCCTTCGAGATCGACGCGCCCGACATCCACGCCGTTGCGCTCCGCTTCCACGGCGGGCTCGGGAAAGATCTCGATCCCGTGCGGGCGTGCGTGGAGCAGGTTTGCGTAGCGGACCGTCTCGGCGCCGTCCCAGCATCCGACATCGAGCAGATGCGATTCGCTCCCGATGACTTCGGCGATCGGGCCCAGCAGCGAACGGATCGCGCGGCGCACTTCGTCGAGGACTTCTCCGCAGGCCTGGCTCATGGCGCGATCCTACGTGACACCGCGCACACGCACCATTCCGCAGTGCCGCTGTGGCTCCCGGTTGACTCGCCCCAGTCACGAGGCGAGACTGCCGCGCCATGACCTCCAACTACCGCGCGCGCATCTACGAACGCTACTTCTCGACCTCGTACTCGGTCGTCAACCGCCCCACCGACACCGACTACGACCATCATGCGCGGGCGCTCCTGAGCGTGCTCGGGCCCTATCTGCCGGCCTCGCGCGACGCGGCGATCGTCGATGTCGCGTGCGGCACCGGCTATGCCGTCCACATGCTGCGCCGCGCGGGATACGCGAAGGCCTACGGCGTCGACATCAGCCGCGAACAGGCGGAGGTCGCCGCGGCGCGCGGATTGCCGGTGGAACAGGGCGACACGTTCGAACATCTCGAGGGCAAGTCCGAAGCGTTCGACACGATTCTGGCGCTGGACTTCATCGAGCACCTCGTGAAGGACGAAATTCTCAAGTTCTTCGACCTCGCGCGCGTGGCGCTGCGCCCGGGGGGCACGCTCATCATGAAGACGCCGAACGCCAGCTCGCTGATCGGACCCCGTGCGCGCTACCGCGATCTCACGCACGAGCTGCTGTTCACCGAGATGTCGCTGCGCGAGGGCCTCATGACGTGTGATCTCGAGCTCACGCACTGCGTCGGCGAATCGATCACGCCGTTCACCGCATTGGGCTGGGCGCGCTGGGCGGTCGCGGGACTGGGGCGCGCGCTGTGGAAGACGTACCTCATCGCGGAGCTGGGGCGCGAAGGCGTGCACATTCCGACCAGCTACAACCTGATCGCCGTCGCCCGGCGTCCGTGATCCACTGCGTGTGGGTGCTGACCGACCTGCGCGGCGGCGGCGCCGAGAAACTCCCCCTGGTGCTCGGCCCCGCATTCACCCGCACGCGCGTGACGGTGCTGCTGCTGAAGCGCGCGATCGATCACGCAACGCCTCCCGGAGTGGAGGTCGTGGCACTGGGTGACGATCGCACGCGCCTCGCCCTCGTCGCGCCGATGCTGTTCGCGCGCGGCCTCGCGACGTGCCGGAGCGCGGACGTGATCGTCGGCGGCATGGAAGGACCGCCGGTCGTGTTCGCCGCCTTGTGGGGCCGGTGGCTGCGCCGGCCGGTGATCGGGGTGCTGCATCCGGATCTGTTCACGCTCTACGCGCGGGACGGCGACGGCCCGAACGCATCCGCGCGTTTGTCGAAGCCGATGTGGAGCGCGCTCGAGTTCGGCTATCGCGCGTGCACGGCTTCGGTCGCGGTGTCTGAGGACGGGCGGCAGGCACTCGAGCGGCTCGGCGTGCCACGCGAGCGGACTTCGGTGATTCCGAATCCGGTGGCGTCGCGCGCGATGCGCGCGAACACGCGCGCGGCGACCGGCCCGGTGCGCCTGCTCACCATCGCGCGGCTCCATCCCATCAAGGGCATCGACGTGCTGCTCGATGCGGCGGCCGCGCTCGACGCCGGCGACTGGGAGTGGACCGTGCTCGGCGACGGTCCGATGCGTGAATCGCTCGAGTCTCAGGCGCGCGCGCTCGGGGTCGCGGACCGCGTTCGGTTCGCCGGATTCCATCCCGATCCCGCTCCGTTCCTCGATGCCGCGGATGTGTTCGTGCTCCCTTCGCGCGCCGAGGGCCTGCCGCTCGCATTGCTCGAAGCGATTGCGGCCGGCCTTCCGGTGATCGCTACGCGTTGCGGGAGCGGTGTCGTGGACGCACTCGAAGGCGGTGCGGCCGGCGAGCTCGTGGCACCCGCGAATCCCGCCGCCCTCGCCGCCGCGGTGCGAGGGTTGATCGACGATCCCGGGCGCCGCGCAAGTCTCGCGGCGAAGGCGCGGTCGCGCGCGGCCGCGTTCGAACCCCGCGCGATCGCGGCGCGCTGGGAAGCGCTGTTCGACCGCGTGCGGGAGACGCGTTCATGACGGCGCCCGAGCGCGCGACGGCGAGCGGTTCCGATGCGGGCGCCGACGATCGCGCGCCGCGTCCGGTGCCGGCGCTGTCCGCCGTCGTCGCCACGCTCGGACGCATCGAGTGTCTTAAAGCGTGTCTCGCCGCACTCAACGCTTCGAGCGTTCCGTTCGCCGACGTGATCGTGGTCCATCAGGGCGAGGACGACGCGGTCGCGAAACTCGCCGCGCGCGCGGGCGCGCGCTACGAGCGCCTCCCCGTGCGCGGACTGTCGCGCGCGCGCAATCACGGGATCGCGCTCGCGCGCGGAACGTGGGTCTTCTTTCCCGACGACGACTGCATTCCCGATCGTGAGTTTGCGCGCGCGATCACGGCGTTCCTCGCAACACAGCCCGCGCTCGGCTTCGTGTGCGGGCGCGTGCACGACGAACACGGCACCGTGCTGGCGCCAGCGATGGACGCGCACCCGTACGCGATCCGCACGCAACGCGAAGTCCTGCGGGGCGTGGTGAGCGCGGGCCTGGTCGTCGATCGCGACGTGCTGCGCGCGATCGGCGGCTTCGACGAGCGGCTCGGCGCCGGGGCCGAGTTCCCGAGCGGTGAGGAAAGCGACCTCGTGTTCCGGCTGATCGAGGCCGGCCACACAGGTGCCTATGTCCCCGAGGCCCACGTGGTGCATGCCGAGCCGTTTTCCGTACGCACGCCGAAGCAACAGGCCGAGCGCGCGTATCACTACGGTCGCGGCTGGGGCGCGATGTTCGCGAAGCACGCGGCCGGTTCCCGCGGATGGACCGCGCGCATGCTGTTCGCGGAGTATCTCGCCCGCGCCGCCGTGGGTGCCGGGCTCAGCTTCGTGCGCGGGCGGGCGGGCGACGCGAGGCGCTACGTGGGTTCACTGCACGGGCGCTGGCGCGGCTTCCGCGACTGGCAGAGCCGCGGCGGAACGCCATGCTGATCGGCATCGATGCGCGCAAACTGCGTGACGGCGGCATCGGCACTTACGTGCGCCATCTGATCGAGGCACTGCTCCTTGAGCCGCGCGGTCATCGCTTCGCGCTGTTCCTCGATCCCAAGGACTTCGGCACCACGACCTGGTCGGACCGCGTCACCCGCGAGATCGCGGTGCGCGCGGGCAAGTATTCGATCGCCGAGCACTGGGTGCTGGCCGCGGCCGCGCGTGCGGCACTCGTCGATCTGTTCCACGCGCCGCACTACACTCTGCCGCTCGCATGGAACGGCCGGGCGGTGGTGACGATCCACGACCTGATCCACGTGCGGCACCCGCAGTTCTTCCCCGCGGGTGCCGCACTCTACGCGCGCACGATCGCGGGGCTCGCGGCGCGCCGCTCGCGGGTGGTGATCGCCAACTCCGAGCACACGCGCGGCGACATCATCGAAGCGCTCGACGTTCCGCCCGAGCGCGTGCGGGTGATTCCGCTCGGAGTCGCGTCCTCGATCGCGCGCCGCGATGCCGCCGCGGTCGCCGCATACCGTCGCGCGCATGCGCTTCCGGAGGACTATCTGCTCTACGTCGGCGCGCGGCGCGGTCATAAGAATCTCGGCATGCTGCTGCGCGCGCTCGCCGCGATTCCCGCGGCCGATCGCCCGCCGCTGGTGTTGTCGGGACTGGCATGGAGCGCGAATGATCCGCTCGCACGACTCGCAGCACAGCTCGGGCTCGCGAGTTCGATTCACTTTGCCGGCGACTTCGACGACGACGAGGCGCTGTCGAGCTGCTACTCGGGTGCGGCGCTCTACGTGCAACCGTCGCTCACCGAAGGCTTCGGCCTGCCACCGCTCGAAGCGATGGCGTGCGGGACGCCGGTGCTGTGTTCGACCGGCGGCGCGTTGCCCGAGACGGTCGGCGATGCCGCCGAGTTGCTCGATCCGATCGATCCGCAGCCGTGGGCCGCTTCGATCGCGGCACTGCTCGGGGATTCGACGCGCCGCGCGGAACTCGCCCGCCGCGGTCTCGAGCACGCGCGCCGCTTCACGTGGGCCGAAGCCGCGCGGCGCACGCTCGACGTCTACGAATCGGCGGTGGAGTAACGCGTCAGTGCGCGCTCGCGTCGCGGAACACACGCGCGACGGTCAGCGCCAGGATCTTCAAGTCGAGCAGGATCGACCAGTGCCGGATGTAGTAGAGATCGTATTCGACGCGCCGGTCGAGCGGCGTGTCGCCGCGCAGGCCGTGCACCTGAGCCCATCCGGTGATGCCCGCCTTCACGTGATGCCGCAGCATGTAGCGCGGCACCGAGGCGCGGAACTGATCCACGTAGAACGGCTGCTCCGGCCGCGGGCCGACCAGGCTCATCTGGCCGAGCAGCACGTTCCACAATTGCGGAAGCTCGTCGAGCGACAGCGGGCGCAGTACCGCTCCCACGTCGGTGCGGCGCGGATCCGACGGGCGCGTCCAGCCCGGGCCCGCGGCTTCGGCGTCCTCGCGCATGGTGCGGAACTTGAGCATCTTGAAGCGGCGCCCGTTCATGCCGACGCGGTCCTGCGCGAACAACACCGGACCGCGCGAGGTCGCGCGGATCCAGATCGCGATCGCGAGCAGCAGCGGTGCTAGCACGATCAGGCCCAGGCACGCGAACGCGAGATCGAACGCGCGCTTGGCGACGGCGTTCCAGCCCTGGCCCGGGTTGTCGGTGAGGCTCACGACCGGCATGCCGTCGAAGTCCTCGACGCTGGCGTTGAGCGACAGCGAGCGCACGAGGTCGGGCACCAGCCGTACTGCGACCGTCGAATCCGCCAGGCGCGTGAGCGCTTCCTCCTCCGCCTGCCACTCGGAGCGCGCGAGTGCGAGGTACACGAGCTCCACGCCTTCGCGTTCGACCACTCCCGGCAACTGCGCCACCGTGCCCAGCACGCGCGCGCCGGCGACGCGCTCGCGGTGCGCATCGGCGTCGTTTGCGGCGAGCACGCCGCGCACGAGAATGCCGAAGTCCGGATGGTCGTGAATCTTTCGGATCAGCTCCTGCGCCATGTCGCCGGTGCCAACCACGATCGCGTGACGCAGATTGTGTCCGCCGCGCCGCAGCGCGCGCAGCACCATGCGCAGCGCGAGCCGGCTGCTCCACAGGCCGGTCGCCGCGATCACGGCGAAGATCGCGAGCGTGGCGCGCGACAATTCTCCGCGCGCGAAGAACGACGCAAGGCCCGCGATACCGGTGACGATCACCACGCCCTGTCCGAGCGCGAACAGCTCGTGCCCGAGCCGCGCGGTGCGCGCCGAGCGATAGAGCCGCAGTGTGCGCATGACGATCAGCGCGACCAGCGTCACGACCGCGCCGATCCACAGGTAGAGCGACAGCGGCGGCACGCCGAGCGGCGCCGGCAGACCGAGCACGTGGAAGCGCAGAGCGTACGCCGCAAGCCACGCGCCGGCGAGGATCATGCCGTCGAGCACGAACAGCCCGGTCGCGAACAGATCGCGGTGGCGATTGAACATCAGCGGTCCGCCACTACGCCGCCCGCCGCCGGCCGAGCACGGCTTCGTAGACGTCCAGGACGCCGCGCATCATCGCATCGGTGCTGAACAGCCGGTGTGCGCGATCGGCGGCTCCCTGGCCGAGCCGGGCGCGCAGGGACGCGTCGCGCAACAACTGGTTGATCGCGTCCGCCAGCGCGGCCGGATCACCCGGCTGGACGACCAGCCCCGATTCACCGTGCTGATTGACGAACGAGGTTCCGGTGTTCAACTCGGTGCACACGACCGGCAGGCCATGGGCCATCATCTCCACCATCGAGAGTCCGAACGTCTCCTGCGGCGCGATCGACGGCAGCACACCGACATCGGCGGCCGAGACATAGTGGATCACCTTGGACGGCTCGACCCGTCCGATGAACACGACCTGGTCGCCAAGCCCCATCGCCGCGGCCTTGGCCTTGAGGCGCTCGGCCTCGGGCCCGCCGCCGACGATCAGAACCTTGCCCTCGATCCGCGGCGCGGCATCGAGCAGCACGTCGATGCCCTTGTAGCCCACGAGCCTGCCGACCGAAAGAACGATCGGCGAGCCGTATTTCTCGCGCAGTTCGGCGGCGAACCCGGTGTGCTCGGGCCGGCGCTCGAACGCTTCGAGTTCGATGCCGAGCGGCACCACATGGCACTTGTGCTTGAAGTCGCGCAGGAACGGCGACACGTCCGCCTGGCGCTCGTAGGTCTGCATCACCGCATCGGCCTCGCGCAGGATCGCCTGCACGAAGTGCCGGTAGACGGGCAGCGCGAACTTCTGGCGCGTGATGTCACCGTGCCACGTCACCACCATCCCGCCACGCGGCCGCACGGTGAGCCAGCTCACTTCGCCGGGCGGGCTCGGGTAGTGCAGGTGCCACAGATCCGCGCGCAGGCGCGACATTTGATAAGGCATATCCGGGCAGAACGGCGCGGAGAGCGCTCGTCCCCACTCGGCGCAGCGGATGATGCGCACGCCGTCGATCGTTTCCTCGATTGTCTTCTTCACTTTGGGATGCGAGGTCAGCACCGTGACTTCGGCGCCGCGGCGCACCATCTGCACCGCGAGACGTTCGGCGGTCTGCTCGATGCCCCCCACGGTCGGGGGGTAGTAGTCCTTGTAGACGTGCACGATCTTCATGGCCTGGAACCTGCACTTTCGGTCTCTGCCGGCCGGGGCCGCCGCTGCGCGCGGTGACCGGTTCCCAGGGCAGGGTCCGCCGGGTGTCGCAAACCGCTCGCTATGCGCATGGGAGTATGTTCGTCCACCCGGGGGGGCGTCTGAAGGAGATTGGATACCGCCAGCAGGCAACTGGCTGCTGCGGCGAAACAGGTTAGGGATTCGACGGAAGCGGGTCAAGCCGGGGCCGGACGAGGCCGATTCTGACCCTGGGCCACCCACACCGACTCATCGCGGCCTGCCGGCAGTGAGAAGACGGCGGGTCTCTCCTGCTCGCGCCTGGACCCGTTCTCAAGGTACGTTTCAAGCTCGCACGAAGGCGGTTTTGCGGACCCTGCCCGATCCGGAGACGAACATGCGGTGTCCGGACGCTTCGGCCAGCCACGGAACCTCTTCATCATACCCCCCTCACCAACGGGTGATCTCGTGAAAGTCGCCATTCTCGCCGGCGGGCTCGGAACCCGGATCGCCGAAGAGACCGCGCTGCGCCCCAAGCCGATGATCGAGATCGGCGGACGGCCGATCCTGTGGCACATCATGAACATCTACGCCCACCACGGCGTCGAGGAGTTCGTGATCGCGCTCGGCTACAAAGGTGACGTGATCAAGGATTACTTCCTCAACTTCCACGAGCTGAGCAACGACCTCTCGCTCGATCTCGGTCACGGCAAGACCACGGTCCATCTGGGACGCCAGCCGAACTGGAAAGTGGATCTGATCGACACCGGCCCCGAGACCATGACCGGCGGCCGCATCAAGCGGCTGCGCCCGTGGCTCGGCACGTCGACGTTCATGGCCACCTACGGCGACGGCCTCGGCAACGTGCCGATCCGCGACCTGCTCGCGTTCCACAAGCGCCACGGCAAGATCGCGACCGTGACCGGAGTGCGCCCGCCGACGCGCTTTGGCCTGCTGGGAATCGAGGACGGGCGCGTGACGCACTTCGAAGAGAAGCCGTCCGGTGGCGAGGGCTGGGTGAACGGCGGGTTCTTCGTGTTCGAGCCGGAAGTGTTCGACTACATCGAGGGCGACCACGAGCCGCTCGAGCGCGCTCCGATGGAACGGCTCACGCGCGACGGGCAGCTGATGGCATTCCAGCACGAAGGCTACTGGCAGCCGATGGACACGCTGCGCGAGAAGCAGGAGCTGGAGCGGCTGTGGGCGAGCGGTTCGGCGCCGTGGAAGGTGTGGGCGTGATGCAGTGCCGCCGGGTGTACTGCGGATGAACGCCGCGCACACCACCGACTATCTCGTGGTCGGCGGCGGCATCATCGGCCTGTGCATCGCGCGTGAACTGCGCGCGCGCGACGCCCAGGCCACGATCACGCTGATCGACAAGGAGATCGCGCTCGGCCAGCACGCGAGCGGACGCAACAGCGGCGTGCTCCACGCCGGGTTCTACTACACCGCCGATTCGCTCAAGGCGCGTTTCTGCCGCGAAGGCAACATCGCCATGCGCGCCTACTGTGAAGCGCGCGGCATCGCGATCAATCCGTGCGGAAAGCTGGTGGTCGCGAAGGACGCTTCGGAGCTTTCGACGCTCGACGAACTCATGCGCCGCGCCGCCGGCAACGGAGTTCCGCTCGAGAGCATCACCGCCGCCGAGGCGCGCGCGCGCGAACCGCGCGTCAGAACCCACGAGCGCGCGCTGTGGTCGCCGACCACGGCCAGCGTGCATCCGCCGAGCGTGGTCGAGGCGATGCACGCCGACGCGACCGCCGAAGGCATCGATGTACGCACGGGTGTCGCCTACACCGGACGCAGCGGGCGCGACGTGCACACGAGTGCGGGGACGATCTCCGCGGGCTACGTCGTGAACGCCGCCGGACTCTACGCCGACCGCGTCGCGCGCGACTTCGGACTCTCGCAGCGCTACCGGATCCTGCCGTTCAAGGGGCTCTATCTCTATTCGAGCGAACCCGCAGGCGCGCTGCGCACCAGCGTCTATCCGGTGCCGGATTTGAGGAACCCGTTCCTCGGTGTCCACTTCACCGTGACCGCCGACGGCCACTCGAAGATCGGTCCGACCGCGATCCCGTGCCTGTGGCGCGAGCAGTACGACTGGACCTCCAACTTCAAGTTAGACGAACTGGTTCAGATCGCGGGCCTGTCGCTCGGACTGTTGTTCCGCGCGGGCTTCGATTTCCGCGGTCTTGCCCGTGAAGAGATGAGAAAGTATCATCGTCGCTACCTCGTATCGAAAGCCTCGGAACTGATCGACGGTATGCGGCCGGAGGACTGGACGATCTGGGGCAAACCGGGGATTCGCGCCCAGTTGCTGGATGTCGAGCGCCGCACGCTCGTCATGGATTTCTGCACCGAAGGCGATGACGCATCGTTTCACGTGCTCAATGCCGTCTCGCCCGCCTTCACGTGCTCCATTCCCATCGCGCGGCACGTCTGCGACCGGATTCAGGGTCTGCTGAACGGGACGCCGCCCTCTGCAGCCGGCGGTGACACGGGCTCGATCCGTGCCGCCGGCGGTGCGCGCCGGGCCCCGGCCTACGAACATCTGACTTCTTAAGGAGCGTTTCAGCCATGCGTGTGGTGGTGACCGGAAACCTGGGTTATGTGGGCACCGTGATGACGCCGCTCCTGAGCGAGCGGGACTTCGAGGTGTGGGGGCTCGACACCGGCTACTACCGTGACTGCATCCTCGGCCCGATCGAGCGCACCGGCGTGACGCATCAGATCCAGATGGATCTGCGGGACATGACGGTGAAGGATCTCGAAGGCGCCGACGCGATCGTCCATCTCGGAGCGCTCTCGAACGATCCCACCGGCGAGCTCAATCCGAAACTCACCGACGACATCAATCTCAAAGCGTCGATCCATCTGGCCACGCTCGCGAAGGAAGCCGGGATCCAGCGCTTCGTATTCGCCTCGTCGTGCAGCATCTACGGATCGAGCGAAGGCGGACAGCTCGACGAGCAATCGCCGATGAACCCGCTCACGGCCTACGCGCGCTCCAAGGTTCAGACCGAGCAGGCGCTCGCCGCGCTGGCCGACGACCGCTTCTCTCCCACGTTCCTGCGCAACGGCACCGCCTACGGCTACTCGCCGCGTCTGCGCGTCGATCTGGTCGTCAACAACCTGGTCGCATGGGCGGTCACCACCGGCAAGGTCACCCTCATGAGCGACGGCCGCGCGTGGCGCCCGCTGGTCCACATCCAGGACATGAGCCGGGCCGTGATCGCCGCGCTGTCGGTGCCGCGCGAGCGGGTCCATTGCGAAGCCTTCAACATCGGCCGCGAGCAGGACAACTGGCAGGTGCGCAACATCGCCGAGTCGGTCGCGCGCGTGGTTCCGGGCAGCACGGTGACATTCGCCGAGGGCGTGTCGGCCGACGCGCGCAACTACAATGTGAGCTTCGCCAAGGTGCGCGAGCGACTGCCCGAGTTCGAGCCGCAGTGGTCGGTCGACCAGGGCATCGTCGAGCTCTACGAGGCATTCAAGCGTTTCGAACTCGACTATGCCCGCTTCGACGGACGCGAGTTCACGCGCCTGAAGCAGCTGCTGCACCTGATCCAGGAGCGCAAGGTCACCGACGAACTGATCTGGATGCGGTAGCCCGCCGGCACCCGCGCACCCCCCACGACGAGGAGTCCCGATGATCTTCACCGAGACACCGCTCCGCGGCGCGTTCGTGATCGAACTCGAGCCGCGCAACGACGAGCGGGGCTTCTTCGCGCGCGCGTTCTGTCAGAACGAACTCGCGCAGCACGGGCTCAAGAACGTCATCACCCAGGCGAACACGTCCTACAACTTCAAGAAGGGCACGTTGCGCGGGATGCACTATCAGGTGCCGCCGCACGCCGAGGTCAAAATGGTGCGCTGCATCACCGGCGCGATCTACGACGTGATCGTCGACATCCGCAAGGATTCGCCGACCTATCTGAAGTGGTTCGGCATCGAGCTGAGCGCGGCCAACCGCAAGACCTTCTATGTCCCCGAAGGCTTCGCGCACGGATATCAGGCGCTCACGGACGACAGCGAGGTGCTGTACCTGGTGACCGAGTTCTACACGCCGAACGCCGAGCGCGGCGTGCGCTGGAACGATCCGGCTTTCAACATCACGTGGCCGATCGCGGACCCGATCCTGTCGCCGAAGGATCTCGTCCATGCGGACTTCCAGCCATGATCGCAAACGGCTCCGAGCCCGCGATCGGGGGGCGCTCATGAAGGTGCTCGTCACCGGCGCGACCGGATTCATCGGCTCCCAGATCGTGCGCGCGCTGCTCGCGCAGGGTCACGTCGTGCGCGCCTCGGAACGCGCGGGCGCGAATCGCGAGCGCCTCGCGGATGTCGATGGCCGCATCGAGTGGGTGACCTGCGATGTGTTCGCCGCGTCCGCCTCGCAACTCGAAGCGCTGTGCTCGGGTGTGGAAATGGTGGTCCACTCGGCGTGGTACGCGGTGCCGGGCAAGTATCTCGAAGCGGTCGAGAACCTCTCGTGCGTGATCGGCACCGCGGCCCTGACGCATGCCCTCGCCGATGCCGGGGTGAAGCGCGTGGTCTACGTCGGCACGTGCTTCGAATACGACTTCGACTTCGGCTGGCTGTCGGAGACCACGCCGAACAAGCCGGCGAGCCTCTACGCAGCCGCCAAGTCCTCCGCGCGTCTGATGTGCGAGCAGATCGCCCGCGCGCGCGGCGTCTCGTTCTGCTGGGTGCGGCCATTCTACCAGTACGGTCCCCACGAGGATGCGCGCCGGCTCGTGCCGTACGTGATCGACACGCTGCTGCGCGGCGAAGAGGCGGGGCTCACGCGCGGCATGCAGGTGCGAGACTTCCTGCATGTCGCCGACGTCGGTTCGGCGATCGCAGCGGCCGCGACCAGCGAACTGACCGGCATCGTCAACATCGGCTCCGGCCAGCCCGTCACGGTGCGCGAGATCGTCACCACCATCGCCGGGCTGCTCGATCGGGAATCACTCCTGAAGTTCGGTGCGCGCCCCGACAATCCGACCGATCCGCCGTTCATCTGCGCCAACACGCGCAAACTGGTCCAGGGCACCGGCTGGTCGCCGCACTACGACCTCCGATCGGGGCTCGCGGACACGATCGAATCGCGCCGGCGCACCGTCGTCGCGTGATCGAAGAAGCTCGCGAGACGAACTCGGCCACCATGGAGACACGGGCCATCGAACCGGCGATCACGATCGGCATCCCGGTGTTCAACCGGGAGGTGCTGGTTCGGAAGGCGCTCGAATCGGCACTGCGCCAGCCCGGGTCCGATCTCGAAATTCTGGTCGTCGACAATGCCTCGACCGACCGCACGTGGGAGGTGCTGAACTCCTACCACGACCCGCGGCTCCGCCTCGTGCGCAACGAGCGCAATCTCGGCCTGTTCGGCAATTTCAACCGTTGCATCATGCTTGCGCGCGGGCGCTACGTCATGACGCTGTGCTCGGACGACGTGTTGCTCGACGGCTTCATCGCCCCCGCGCGCCGGCTGCTCGATCAGGATCCGGACTTAGGGATCGTCTCTTCGCGCGGCCGCGCGATCGATGAGAGGCGCGGGACCACGTTCCCGCTCGGCAGCAACCTGCCGGCCGGCATCTACGCCCGCGGGGACGCGATCGCGGCGGCGCTGTGGGCGTTGTCGACCTTCTACACGAACCCGTTCAACTATCCCTCGGGCATGCTGCTGCGCACCGCGATCGCGCGCGCGTCCCATGGAATGGACGAGTCGCTCGGGTTCGGCGCCGACGTGAAACTGTATCTCGACATGCTGCGCAGCTCCTCTCTCGCGATCCTCGATGTGATGGGATGCGAAGTGCTGATGCATGCCGAGCAGGAGAACGAGAAGATCACGCGTGACCTGCGCCACATCCGCGAATACACCGACCACTTCATGACCCATGCCGGGGTGCTCGAACAGCGCGGCCTCACGCGCTACACGCGGGCGCACGTCGGCGGCTACCTGCTCGGCAACTGGGCGAAGCTGCGGCGCGGCGGGCGCCACGAAGTCGCGAGCGCGTGCATGGCGTTGTTTCGCGAGCATCACCATGTGTTCGCGCCAGCCCTGCGCGGCCTGATGCACAGCCTGCGCCGCCGCTCGGCGCTGCGCCGCACCGGACGCCTCACGAGTCCGGTTCCGGTGCGACCGCTGCCGGCGCCCTTCGGCCTCGCCGCACTCGAGCACATCCGATGAGCGGCAACCGTGGTCAGACAGGACTCGCGCCGTGAGCATGACGATGGGCGGTCACCCGGCCGGGAGCAGATCGATGCCGCCGTTCTGGGCCATCCCGGCGGTCGCGGTCGGGCTCGTCGTCCTGCTGCTGGCAGCACCTGGCGTGGTGAAGGTGGCCACACTCGTGACGCTGCTGCTCATGACGCTCGGGGTACTGTTCTGGCGCTGGCCGGGAATCATGATCGCAATGATGCCGGTGTTGGTGATCCTGCCTCAATTCGCCAAGGTGTTCGCCTACGAGGTCCTGATCTTCGTGTGCGCAGTCACGTTGATCGTGATCGGATGGCGGACCCGCGCGCGGTGGCTGTCACGCCTCGACGCGCTCGAAGTCGTGTTCTGGCTGCTCGTGGCATGGGCGGCGTTCACGTTCTTCTGGTGCCGGGACACATGGTGGTGGATGTTCGGCGTGCGCAAGATCGCGATGTGCGGCCTCGCGCTGTGGACCGCGTGGCGCATGACCCGTTTCGTCAATTCAGACCTGCTGCTCCTGGGCGTGCCGGCCGGTGCGTGTGCCCTGTCCATCGCAATCATCGCCCGCGCCATGAGCCAGGGCGGCATCGAAATGATCGCCTCCCACAAACTGCGCCGCAGTTCCACCGACCTCGGCTGGGGCGCTGCGAACTATATCGCGGCACTGCTCTCCCTGATGCTGCCGACCGGGATCCACATGGCGATGTCGGGGCGCCGCAAGCTCTACCGCCTCGTGGGATGGGCTTCGATTCCCTTCACGGCGAGCGTCGTGACGATCGCGGCCTCGCGCGGCGGAGCGCTGCTGGTGCTCGCCGTTTCGCTGTTCGCGATCTTCCGGTCGCGGATCAAACCGTGGATGGCGACGCTTTCGGCTCTGACCATGATTTCGCTGCTGCTCACCGGGCCTGGTGCCAAGCTGTTGCTGGACCGCTTCACGAGCACCGAGGACATGTTGAGCGTCGTCGTGCGTCTCTGGTACTGGAAGGTCGCCTGGGTGCGAATCACCGATCACTGGCCGCTCGGCATGGGGCTCAATCAAGGCTTCGGGTATCTCGACCGGCTGTACGAGGAGGATCCGCACAATTACTGGCTCGTCCTCACCAGTGAACTGGGGGCGATGGGGCTCATCCTGTGGATCACGTTCCTCGTGATGCTGTGGATGCGGATCACCAAGATCGAACGAAATCCGGTCAGCCAGCTCGAGGGCCGCGCGATGCAGCTCACGTTCGGGATCGCGATGCTCAATCTCATGTTCGAGCCGACGTTCACGGGCCTTCAGTACAGCGCGCTGTTCTACTGGATCATGGGTGTATATCTCGGACGCGCCGAGGCGCGTTCGCGCGCCGCCGCCGGGTCCGGCTAGATCAAGCACCTCATCGCGCCCGGGAGCTTGCGCACGCCTTCTTACGCGGGGAAGCGCCGAGCGCCGAAGCGCCGTGCGCCTCGCTGCGTCGTGCTCGGGAAGGCGCTCGGGTGTAGCTGAACACGTTCGCAATCGGATCCCGCATCGCGAAGCCCCTACTCGGTGGGCAGGCGGCGCGGACCCTGGACGGCGAAATACACGACGCACCCGACGAACGTGAGAAGCGAGGCGATGATGGCCAGCGTCGCGCGCTTCGGACGTTCATGACGCTCCGGCGGAATTGCGGGGTCCAGAATCTGGACCGTCGGGGTGTCCATCAGTTCGCGAATGCGAGCCTGCTCCAGCTCCGCCGTGAGCAGGACGAACACCTGCTCCTGGATCTTCTGGTCGCGCACTAGACGCGTCACATCGCCCATCACGGCCGGCATTGTTCCGATGCGGCTTTTCAACGCTTCGAGTTCGGTACGGGCCTGGCGGATCTCGTCGTTGTCCTCGCGCAGATAGGTGCGCAGCACGTTGATCTGGACTTCGAGCGCGATCTTGCGGCCCATGATCTCCGCTGCTGCCTGAACGTCCGCGGCGGAAGCGGTAGTCGGGACCACCGTGTGGCGCACTTCCTGATACTTCCGGAGTGAGACCTCGCTCAGGCGCAGCAGCGAGTCGGTCTCGTGGACGCGCTGCTCGAGAAACTGGCGCGTGCGCCGGGCCCGCGTGTTGCGCGTTTCGATGTTGAAATGATCGAGCGTCGTCAGGAAGTAATTCGCCATTTCCGCGGCGCGCTTGGGATCGCGGTCGTCGACCGCCACCGAGATGGTTCCGTCCGGGGACAGCTTGATCTCGTAGTTGCGCTTGAGTTCCTTGAGCGTCTTCTCGCGACTCTTGAGCTTGTACACCTTTTGCAGGTTGTACTTGTCGACGACGGCTTCCTGAAGGGACCGGCTCTTGAGCGTCGCCTTGAAGATGTCCGCGGGCGTGAAGTAATCGCCGAGCGCGCCGAACGCCGGGAACTTGGTGAGCGCCTTGGTCGCCATGCTCAGATTGGAGAACAGATCCGCGTCATCGGGCGGCAGGATGACGGCGGTCGCGCGATACCACTTCGGAAGCATGAACGCGATCGCGAGCGTGACCAGGCCTGCGATCAGCATGGCGGCGATCATGCGCACACGCTCGGCCCACAGCCGGCCGACGAACTCAGCAATATCGAACTCGCGGCGGGGTGTTTCGGGGGCGGATGTCATCAACGGTTCACCGAGTTGAAGGCCAGGATCACAGTCGCCACCTGGGCGGCGGCGGTGAGCACGGTGCGGGTCTGATCCCAGAACGTCACGTCGGCCTTCTCGGGAACCCATATGAGATCGCCCGGATCGAGTTGCGACACGTCCTTGGCGAGGAACGTCTGGCCCGTCACCGAGCGGGTCACGCGGATCTTGTTCCGCCACGCCCGTTCGGAGAAGCCCCCGGACGCTTTCACGTAGTCCTCGAGACCGAGACCGGGCCGGTACGCCAGAATGCCCGGGCGGCGGACCTGGCCGTCGACGCGAATCGAGTTGATCACCCGGTCGACCTGAATGATGTCGCCGCCGAGCAGCAGCAGATCGAGGTCCGGCTCTCTCTGAACGCGCGCCCAGTCGATACGGTATTCGGTTCGTCGGCCGGCGAGCTTGGTCTGGAGCACTTCGTACTCGGAGTTGGTCAGATCGCGGCGCGACAACCGCAGCAGCCGCTCGAGCTCGGAGTCCTCCTGCACGCGCCGATTCTCGCGGCGCACGCGGATCGAAGCAAGGTCGGCGCCGGGCAGGAAGCCGCCCGCGGCGCGAACGACGTCGGTGATCCGGTCGCGGCCTTCCTGAATCGGATAAATGCCTGGGCGCATCACTTCACCCAACACGGTGGCTTCGTTCAGTACCTCGTACTGCGGGATGAAGTAGACGTAGAAACGGTCGCCATTGCTCAGCCGTGGGTTGAACGATCCGGCACGCACTTCCTCCACGTTGACCCATGTCGATTCGGATCTCACGCTGTCGAGCCACCGAACCAGCAGAGCACGGGACAGGTCCGCGGCGGGCACGGTGCCGCCACCGAGCTGGAGCAGCGTGCGAAGGCTGTCGTTCGGTCCGAGTTCGTAGCGGCCCGGCCGCGAAACCGCGCCCTGGACGTGCACCCATTTGGAAGCCGACCCTACGTTGAGCACATCGCCATCACGCACCCATGGATTGAGACTCTGACTCGCCGTACGCAGGAACAACTCGAGGTCGGCGACTTCGCGGGTTCCGTCGCGGTGGATCACCTCGATGTTTCGCAGCGATGCATTCTTGAGCGGTTCGGTCAGCAGAACGATGTCCGCGACGCGGCTCGCGCCACTCGCCGGAACCGAGCCGGGCGCTTCGACCTGTCCCGTGACATAGGCGACGAAGCGGCGCGGACGCAGCAGCCGCACATCGATGCTCAGACCACGAAACTCGGAACGCAGGCGGGCGATGATCTCGGAACGGACCTGCTTCAGCAGCATGCCGTCGATCTTCATCGTGCCCGCGGTCGGCAGCTGGACGGTGCCTTCGGGGCCGACCTCGATCGTCATGTTGCGCGAAAGCCCACCCCACACGCTCACCTGGAGGATATCTCCCGGTCCGACCCGGTACTGTTCGGGATCGACGGCACCCGGCAATTCGAGCTGCGGGTTCGATGCGACCGCTCGCCTCAGCTGATCACGCGTGCGAGCGGCGTCGGATTCCTTGGAGGACGGGGTGTCGGAAGTGGGGGCTTTCATAGTCTCGACCGGCACTTCTTCTTCCTGCGCCTGCACTGCGGGGACGAATCCCAGAGTCAGCAACGCGACCACCAACAACCCGTACCACCGGAATGTCATGCCTTCACCTCTTTGAGCACCTTGCGCTGGCCGTACATCCGCTCGTAGTACTGGCGGAAGTCGCCTTCTTTGATCGGCCGCCACCACGCTTCATTGCGCTGGAACCACTCCACGGTCTGCCGGATGCCGGAGGCAAAGTCGATCGCCGGCTTCCAACCCGTGGCGCGGGTCAGCTTCGAGGAGTCGACCGCATAACGCCGGTCATGACCGGGCCGGTCTTCGACGTAGCGAATCAGCGTGGGAGGTTTGCCGAGCAGTTCGAGGATGGTTCCGGTGATCGTGAGCACGTCCAACTCATGCTGAGCGCCGATGTTGAACGTCTCGCCCTCGATGCCCGGGTGCTTCAGCAACGTGGCGATCGCCGCGCAATGGTCATCCACATGGAGCCAATCGCGAGTATTCAGCCCGTTACCATACACGGGAAGCGGCTCGTCGTCGATCGCGTTGGTGATGAACAGCGGCACCAGCTTTTCCGGATACTGGCGCGGGCCGTAGTTGTTGGAGCAGCGCGTCACGACCACCGGCAATCCGTACGTCGCCCAGTAGGCGAATGCCAGCCGGTCGCCACCCGCCTTGCTCGCGGCGTAGGGGCTGCGCGGATGGAGCGCCCAGTCCTCGGTCGAATGCCCTTCGAGCACTTCGCCGTACACCTCGTCGGTCGAGACCTGGACGAAACGGCTTATCTTTTGGCGGCGCGCCTCCTCGGCCAGTACGAACACGCCGTAGACGTCGGTCTGTATGAAGTCGCCCGGAGTCTCGATCGAGCGGTCGACATGCGACTCTGCGGCGAAGTTGAGCACGTAGTCGCAGCCGGCCATCGCCTGAGCGACCGCCTTTGGATCGCGGATGTCGCCATGGACGAACGTCAGCGACCGCTCCGGGATGCCGTCGAGGTTCTCGCGTCGGCCGGCATAGGTCAGCGCGTCGAGCACCACGATGTGGCTCTTGGGCTGCTGCTTGAGGAACTGGTGGACGAAGTTCGAGCCGATGAACCCCGCCCCACCGGTCACGAGCACACGGCTGCCGTCGAGCGACGCCGGCTCAGCCATCTTTCCGGCTCCAGTCGTACGGAACGCTCGGATCATGGGCCGGAACGCGGAACTCGTCGGGCTCGTCGTAGTTGTAGTGCTCGGTCGGCGTGTTGACGAGATACGCGGGCTCGGTTCCGATGCCCTTCATCCCGTGGAGCACGAACGGCGGGATCACGAGCAGGATGGGATTGTGCTCGCCCATGAAGTACTCGTTGACCTCGCCCTTGGTCGGGCTCGAATCACGCGTGTCCACGAGCACGACCTTCGCCATGCCCTTTACGAACACGAAGTGATCGGTCTGGCGCTTGTGAAAGTGCCAGCCCTTGACCACGCCGGGGTTCACGACCGACAGGTACACCTGCCCGAACCGCTGGTAGATGTCGTCGTCGTCGCGCAGCATTTCCATGAGCAATCCCCGTTCATCGGGGATCACCTTGAGCCGCTTGATGCGAACGCCCTCGATCATCAGGACGCCTTGCGCGCGGCGCGACGCACGGCAGGACGGCGCCTGGCGCGGGTCTTCTTCGCATCCGCGCGCCCGCGGCCGACACCGACATGGGTCCAGCCCGCCGCTTCGACTTCCTTGGGATCGTAGAGATTGCGCAGATCGCACAGCACCGGCTTCTTCATCACGCGCTTGAGACGCGAGAGATCCATGTTCCGGAACTCGTTCCACTCGGTGATGATGGCAACGGCGCTCGCGCCCTTCGCGCACTGATAGGCATCTTCGGCGAATTCCACGCCGCGCATGCCCGGAAGCTTCTTTGCGCCCGGCATCGAAACCGGATCGAACGCGCGCACCTTGACCCCGCGGCGCTTCAAGCCCGCGATGATCTCGAGTGCCGGCGCTTCGCGCAGGTCGTCGGTGTTGGGCTTGAACGCGAGCCCCAGCACTCCGACCGTCTTGCCGCGCGGTGCACCGATCGAAGCGCAGATCTTGTCGACCATGAGCTTCATCTGGTGCTCGTTCGCCTGGATCACGGCATCCACGATGCCCGACTTCACGCCCGCATCGCGCGCGAACGCCGACAGCGCGTGCGTGTCCTTCGGGAAGCATGAGCCGCCGTAGCCGGGGCCCGCGTGCAGGAACTTGGAGCCGATGCGGCGGTCCATGCCGAGACCCTTCGCCACCATCTGCACGTCGGCGCCGAGTGCTTCGCACAGGTTCGCGATCTCGTTGATGAACGAGATCTTGGTCGCGAGGAAGCAGTTGGACGAGTACTTGATCAGCTCCGCCGTCTCGAGCGTGGTCACCACCATCGGCGTCTCGATCAGGAACAGCGGATCGTGGATCTTGCGCAGGACTTCTTCGGCCTTCTTCGATTCGGCGCCGATCACGACGCGGTCGGGACGCATGAACGTCTCGATCGCCGAGCCTTCGCGCAGGAATTCCGGATTCGAAGCGACATCGAACTCGGCGCCGCGCTTGGCGTACTTGCGCATCCAGCCGTACAGGCTGCGCGCGGTTCCTACGGGAGCGGTGCTCTTCTGCACCACGAGCTTGTAGCCGTCGAGGTTCTGAGCCACGGTCTTCGCGACCGCGTAGATCGCGCTGGTGTCCGCCGACCCATCGGCCCGCGGCGGCGTGCCGACGGTGATGAAGACGACCTTGGATCCCTTGAGCGCGCTCTTCAGGTCGCTGCTGAAGCTGAGACGTCCTTCCACGACATTGCGCTCGACCAGCTCGGGCAGCCCGGGCTCGAAGAACGGAAGTTCGAGGTTGCGGAGGCGTTCGATCTTGGCGGCATCGGCGTCGACACAGATCACATGATTGCCGAAATCGGCGAGGCAAGCGCCGGTCACGAGGCCGACGTAGCCGGTCCCTACTACAGTGATCGAGTACAGAAGAGTGCCCTTTCGCGGACGCGGGGCGAGACGCCAGCCGCGCGAGGTGGATCGAGTTTGATGCGGGAAAACGGGCGAGTCAGAGTAGAGGCTTGACCGTGAGGCGGTCAATCCCCTGAGCCGAGCCCAGCCCAAGGGGGTGATCGACCGATCCGTTGCCGGGCACGAGTGGGAAATTCGCCCCGGCCCATTGTGACTTCGGGAGGCCGAACGGCAATCGCACCGGCTCGCGCCGCGGTGGGCGCCGGTACCCGTTCAGGCGCTGGGAGCCGCGCGCGAACGCGACTCCGCCAGCACATCGGCGAGCGTCTGTTCGAGAGGGATTTCGCAGGCCCACCCCGTGTCGAGGGCGATCGCCGAAGGGTCGCCGACCAGGTACGGCACGTCGGCGGGCCGCAGGCGCGCCGGATCGACCTCGACCATGACCGGGATCCGCGCGAGGGCCGCAAGCCGCGCCACCACGTCGGTCAGCCGCACGCCGACGCCCGTGCACACATTGTAGGCCTTCCCCGCGATCCCACGCTCGATCAACGCGACGTACGCGCGCGCCACGTCGCGGACGTCCGAGATGTCGCGCGTGACTTCGAGATTCCCGACCGCAAGCCGCGGGGCGCGTGATCCGGTTTCGATCTCGGCGATCTGACTCGCCATCGAGGGGATCACGAAGCGCGCTTCCTGACCTGGCCCTGTGTGACCGAACGATCGCGCGCGCACGACGTCCTGCCCGCGCTCCGCCGCGATCGCTCCGAACGCGTCGGCAGCCGCCTTCGACAATCCGTAAGGACTCACCGGGCGGACCGCGCCGTCTTCGGCGATCCGCGTGCCCTCGGCGTGCGGACCGTAGATCTCGCCGCTCGTCACCATCAGTACCCGTGCGCGCGGCGCATGGACGCGCAACGCTTCGAGCACAAACCAGCTTCCGAGTGCGTTGACGTGAAACGTCTCGGTCGGATGTTCGAACGAGCGCGCGGCACTGCTCTGCCCGGCGAGATGCAGCACAGCGTCCGGTTTCGCGGAGGCGACCGCAGTCATCAGGCTTTCGGGATCGCGCAGATCGGAGTCGAACCAGCCCGCGAGCGAAACCCCGCGCGGCTCGGGCCCGCCGGTGCCGAAGATCCGCGCGCCACGCTCGGCGAGCGCGCGCACCGCATGAGGACCGGCGAAGCCGCCGGCACCGGTGACGAGGACCGCGGCGCCCCGGAGTTCGAACATGCTCATCCTATCGATTCCGCCAGTACTCCAGCATGTCGGCGAGCGTCTGCTCGAACGGAATCGTCGGCGCCCAGCCCGTCGCTTTCGCGAACTTGGAGTAGTCGCCGAGCAGAATCGGCACGTCGCTCGGGCGCAGGCGCGCGGGATCCTGGCGTACTTCGATCTTCACCTTCGACAACCCCAGCAAATGCTCGAGCATGTCGCCGATCTTCCACGCCTTGCCGCTGCAGATGTTGTAGACCTCGCCCGGCTCGCACTTCTCGAGCGCCAGCCAGTAGCCGCGCACCATGTCACGCACATCGGTGAAGTCGCGCAGCGCATCGAGATTGCCGACGTGGACCACCGGCGGGCGCAGGCCCTTCTCGATGTCGGCGATCTGCTTCGCGAAGTCCGACGCCACGAACACCGGCCCGCGCCGCGGGCCTTCATGATTGAAGCCGCGCGTGCGCACGCTGTCGAGCTTCCACGACATCCAGTACTGGTAGCCGAGCATGTCCTGCGCGACCTTGCTGACCGCGTACGGCGACAAAGGCCGCAGGGGATTGGTTTCCTTGATCGGCGTCTCGTCCGGAAACACCATCCCGTATTCTTCGCTCGAGCACGCAAGCTGGATGCGGCACGGCAGGCCGATGCGGCGCACCGCCTCGAAGATGTTCACCTGACCGATCACGTTGGTGGTCAGCGATTCGCTCGGCGCATTCCACGACGTCGGCACGAACGACTGCGCCGCCAGGTGAAAGATGAAATCCGGCCGCACCTTTTCGAGCATGTCGCGCGTGGACGAGGCATCGCGCAGGTCGCACTCGATCAGCGAGATCTTGTCGCGCACGTGTTCGATGTTCTCCGTGCGGCTGCGCCACCGCTGCGTCCCATAGATCTCGCAGTCGCCGCGCGTGAGCATGTAATCGAC
This sequence comes from Candidatus Eiseniibacteriota bacterium, assembly GCA_031364845.1. GTDB lineage: Bacteria > Eisenbacteria > RBG-16-71-46 > RBG-16-71-46 > RBG-16-71-46 > JANLWX01. Next base: position 56,754 of record JANLWX010000028.1, on the reverse strand, counting down.
CAGATGGCTGCCGGCAAAACCGGTGACTCCGGTCACGAGAACTCGGCGCATGGGGAATTCCTCGAAGGGACGCGTGGGGTGGAACACGAAGCGCTACGGTAGGAGTTTTGGCGGGGCGCGGTCAACGGGCGGGGCGGGCGCGGGGTCGTTGACGATAGCCGGTCCGCCGCATGCAAGGAGCGCAGGGTGAGGGTCCGTGTGGCCGTTTCCCTGCGCTCGCGCGTCGCACACCGCTTCGCGCCGATGGCGAGAAGTTCAGCGCTGGCCTCTGGCTCCGATCTCGTCTCCGGGGCGCTCATGCGCGCCTTGTGTTTTGGTCCGGACAAGCAATCGTCTGCTCTATTCCTCAGTCCAAACGACTTGGTACGCATGCGTCTGCCCTGCAACTAATGCCGCGCCTCCGAAGTTGAGGCACAATCCCTGTCCCGTGCCGTTCAACACTGCGATCTTGTTGAGCGACGTATTGGCTCCAACGTCAAGCATGTCCACACCCGCATCCCGCACGACGCCCGCGAAACTCGCCGGCACCGCTGCAGGCGAGGCGGCGCGCCTGATATTGATGGTTCCAGCCGCAGCGCCCAGCCCGGAGGGGTTGGCAGTGTAGTGACCCACGGTGGCTGTCGCAGCGCTATCGGCAACATCCGCGGTCACGGCAGTCGCCGCGACAAGCGTGCCGCCAGAATTCGCAGTCGTGCGCTTGATTAATGAAAACTGTTGAGATCCGGCTGCGGTGTTCGTGGTGGTGATGATGAACGCCACAACACGCACCGTCCGCGTTGCGCTACCGAAGATCGTCACCATATCCGTAGGGGTCGCCGGCGGCGTGAACGTGCCGGCGGCGAAGTAGGTTGCCTTGGATTCCGCCGCCAGTGACCGTCCCGCTGGGTCATACAGCGTGACGCGGGCCGCCTTGCTGGTAGGGTCAACCGTGAGTTGGTCGGTAGTCGCTCCGGACTTGATGATCGCCATGTCAGCTCCTGATGTAATCGACGAAGTAAGTGCCGTGCCCATAGCCTGTCAGACAGTCGGCCACGATCTCAAATCCCACGCCGTTGGTGACATTGCCCGCGTGCACTTCAAAGTGGTCCATCTCCAATTCGTCCAGGTCGCGATTCAGCGTTGGGGCATAGGCCATCGCGGCCATGATTCGAGAGTTCGTGGCAACGCGGAGATCGGACACGCTCACGGTCGCCGACTGCGCCCCATTGCCGAAGTCGATCGTTGCCCGACCCGCGACCGCAAAGCGGGATGCCGGGCTCTCGATCTCCATGACCGGAAATGGGGTAGCGGCCCCGGAGGCCGAGACCACGCCGCCGATGATGAAGCACTCCGATGAACTCCCGATCTTGATGTGGTCTGTTCCCGTCGCGGCTCCTTGCACCCTCATCTCAGGACTCAGGATCATGACGGAGCGAGCGATCCCCCCACCGCTATTGACATCGCTTCCGTTCGGGTTCGAGGTCTGGTCCCGATAGAGCTTCGGCGCAATGATGCTGATGCTGCGATTCTCGCCGGTGAGTTTGATGAAGCGCTCATTCTGCGTTTGCGTCGGAGGTGCCTGGTTTCGGCACTTGAGCGCGGTGACGATGATGTTCAGGGAGTTGTTCAGTCCCAAGTAGGGCTGCGTGTCATCGCTGGCATCGAAGATCCGGCACTCGAGCAGTGCGGCACCGTCAACTTGGTCCATGAACACCCCGTAGCCCTTGAACTGTTCCACGACGCAGTCCCGGAACACGTGGGTCGAGCACCCGACCGCCAGCCACACGCCTCCGGTGGCAGCGCTCCGATTGCCCGTGCAGCGCACGCGTTCGAACAGGCCGTAGTGGGAGCTCGCCGCGGCCTCCGAACCGAGTGCATAGATCGACCATCCCGCACTGTTCCTTACGGTCACGTCGGTCATACGTGGACGGAACACTGCCTGACCTGCGTTACCGATGACGATGCCCGCGGCGGTGCTGACCTGATTGAAGCCATCGAACGTCATGCCTTCAATCGCGATGTCATCGGACCGAAGACTCAGCATCGGTTTGTCGTTGTTGGGGCCTGTCGACGGTGCCTGCAGAATTGTGCTCCCCGCTCCGTCGCCGATGATTCGAATCGTCTTGCCCGGTGCGTTCACGATCAGATTGCCGCTGTACTTCGGCGTCGAGGACTCGTTGTAAGTCGCCCCCGGGACATAGACAACCCCGCCCGTAGCCGCGGCGCTGGCCGCATCGACGGCGAGCTGGATGTCCGCGTAGTCGGTCGCGATGAAGAGCTCGTAGCCCGTGACCGCCCTCACCCACTTCGCGCCGTCCCACGATTGCAGGCGACGCTTAAGATCGTAAGCCAGCATGCCAGGGTGCAGCAGCCCCGTCTTTACGTTGTTGGGCAAACTGGACGCCACGGCACCATAGGTCGGGAGTAGCGCGACACCCTGCTCCAAAACCGTCGTCCCCGTCGTGCCGCTCAGCTCTTCGAAAGGCAACGGGAGTCTCTCGCCCGTGACCGTGCCATCCGGAATCCAGTCAGTGTTATAGTCCGTGTTCTGCCAACACGAACCGATGATCGCTGTGTCCTTGCATGCTGTGAGCGTCAAGGACGATGCCGCAGGATTTGCGCCCGTATTACCATTCGCGCGTATGTCGATGAACACATTGGCCTGGACAATGGCGTTGTTACATTCTTCCAGCCAGACACCCTTCTGCGCCCAATACAGTAGCGTGCTCTGAATCAAGACATGTGACACGCGCTTCGCGTGAATGAAATAGCTGGAATGCCGCACAGCTCCGGGTTCTTCACGATTAACTTCCAAGTCGCAGTTAATGATGGAAAGCGCCTCTCCGCCAGATGTGGGGGCGGCGTCGTTCGGATCTACCTCAAAGTCCAGCCAATACTTGTCAGGCGCCGGATTGCCCTCACACGAATCGAAAGTGATGTGCGACGCATTCATGATCTGGACCGCCAATACCCCGGGAACGTGGTATGCGCTGATGTTGCAGTTTCTGAAATTGGCGAGCGTACTGCCTTTTCCGATGAACACGATGGCGTCCGACTGGGAGTTGTGCAAGATGGCGTTCTCGATCACGGTCTCATTCACGGGCTGGTTCGAGAACCCTTCGGACCCGCCAGGAATGAATAGCGCGTAGCTTGGCATGAACTTGATCTTGATGTGCCTGAGGGTAGTCTGCTGGATGTACGTGGCGCTGGAACCGATCCTCACACCCACCCCGGTCCCCGAGGTGACGGCATCGGCCTGCGTGATCGTGAATCCCTCAAGGGTCGCGAACGACTCCGTGACATCGAATACCGCAATCGATGACCCGGACGGGCAAATGATGTTGGTCTTGTCCATGCCATCGCCAACAATCCTGACGTTGGGTTGGTTGATGAGCAGTGGGTTCGCGATGTTGTAGTTCCCGCCGGGGACATAGATCGTGTCACCAGGCTGCACGGGGGCGATGAATGGACTCGCCTGGCCATTGATCGCCTTCTCGATCGAGCCGCTGTACGGCGACTGCGAGACATCCTTCCACGTCAGATTCACGGCCATGAAAATCCCCCTCGATCCACAAGACCTGACCTCTGAGGCTACCTGTACAGCACCTTTACCTTGCCCCAAGTGGCGCGCACGGCGGGCGTGGGCGGTTCCTCGCAGGCCACATAGAACTGGTCTCCCGCGATCGACGCGAGGGATACGGTGGAGGGATCGCCGAGATCACATGATCCCGCGGGAAGCGGCTCCATAAACTGATTGAAGATGAAGTCGTGCGCGGGTCGGTTGATAAACGCGCACACCTTGATGCATCCGCCGGGATTGCCGATTGCGGAAAGTGGCACGCCGATCTCGACGCCAGTCGGACTAGTATTGTTCAAGAGGACTGCCGGACTGCATCCAGCAACTACGCCCGAAGCATTGCCATTCTGAATCGCGAACTGAATGCCGAGCGAATTACCGCTCCCGGTGATTGCTGCATCTGTAGACCCTAGGTATGTGCTGACACCTCCGCCTGAGGTCGGCAGGGTAACGAAGTGTCCGGAGAACCTGTAAGTTCCCGCCGAGTCCCCGCAGTTCATGGTGATGTAGTAGTCCGGTTCAAAGTCCGCATCGAACGTCAAACCTGCCATGCGGTTCAATCCATTGAGCGGAACCATGGCGTTGTCGCCCCGCAACGTGTTCTGGCCGCCGGCGATGCAGTCGATGAATACTTCGAGGTTGGTGAAGTTGCTCTGGAGGTTTCCCGTATACATCGCATACACCGTCGCGTTGAGGATGGCCGCAGCGCTGACGTTCAGCTCGGACCCCATCGCGTGACGGTTGTCGCCACCTGAGGGGTTGTTGCCCGCCGAAGTGTTGCATGTCTGGGGCACGCGGCGCGCCGCACCATAGCCGCCTTCGGGACCGAGGCCGTCGACGTTGATCGTAAGCGCCGACGCGGGGGCTCCGACCAGAGTGGCATACAGAACGAGACTCGAAAGAAGCGTGCGGAGCATGATGCACCTCGCTTGGATGGATCGATTTGATTGCAAGTCATAGAACACGCGACCGGCGCCCACTGCCTTGATGCGATCGCAGGTAGAAGCAGCTCAGGCCGGCGGCGAGCAGTCCGCAAATGAGACGCTCATGACGATCACGTCAGTAGTTCCCGGGGCGATCACAAACGCAGGCGCGCCTTTAGTTAGAACCGTCACTCCAAGTGCGCCGCCCGCTGTCGCCTGCCCGAGGAGCGTGATGCTCTTCGTAATGAGCCACCCGCCAGGTTTCGCGTAGTACTCGCCCGCAGGGATGTCGATGGTAGCACCCGGCTGGGCAGCTTCGAGCGCTGATTCCAATGAGAACGTGACGTGTCTGTGCTCGCTGGACGTTGCGACCTCGCGTTCCACGGAGGGCTCCTCCACCAAACCAGATGGTAGGGCAGTGTGTGTTTCACACTAGCCGCGCACCACGTTACGCCCCCCCCCCCCTTTATTTGCAATCAGAAAACACGAGGGGCGTGAAGTTCTATCTTCACTTCGGTGGGAGCATGGTGTTGCGGAGGTGGGAGCCATTGAAGGCATGTTGGCGGCTGAGCACATATAGAGCCCGGGCTCGCAGTCAGGGACACCTCGGAGCGCGGACTGATCAAATATCCGCGCTCCCTCGGGTCTTCGATCGCACAAGAGTTCGCGCCGATGGCGCGAAGTTCAGCGCTGCCCGCTCGCTCCGATCTTCGTCTCCGGAGAACGCATGCGCGTCTTGCCGTTGGTGCGCGGCGACTTGGCCTTGTCCGCGGGCTTCGCGGTCTCGGAGGGGCGCCTGGGGAACACGGGCGAGATCGCCGCGTCCATCGCGAGCACCCAGTCGGCGGCTTCGAGCTTGGTCTTCTCGAGATCCTTGGCATAGGCGCGCCACACGCACCGCGCGGCTTCGAAGTATTTCGGAGCGCGCGCGACGTGCGCCAACTCGCACAGGAACAGGGCCGCGCGCGCGTTCTCGCGCGGCACGCGGCCCGGAGCGCGCCGCAGCCTGCCCGGGCGGCCCATGGCTTCCGAGCGGAACGTGCCGCGATCGTCGGCGAAGTTCGCGAGCATCAGGTCGGCGACCTTCTTCGCGCGCTCGAGATCGCCACGGCGTCCGGCGAGCTGTGCGCTCATGACCAGCGCGCGGCCCATCTCGGTCTGATCGCTCAGCTGCGGCCATGCGATCGGCTCGCCGAACGAATTCGCGCGCAGAAATCCGGCGCTGTCGCTCCACGCGCTCTGCCACAAGCGGTCGATGCTGCGCAGCGCGAAGTCGCGGCGCTTGGGATCGCGCCCGGCGGCCCACCACTTGAGCCACGCGCGGATCGCGACACCGTTCACCTGCGGCACCAGATCCTGGTCCCCGACCGGATCGGAGGTGAATCCACCGCGCCCATCGACGACGTTGCGCTCGGCGAATTCGAGCAGCCGCACCGCCGACACCCAGTAGCGCGTGTCGTTGGTGCGCTCCCACGCATCGATCAGGTTCTCGAGACGCCGCGCGTTGATCAGCGTCGGCCGCTCGAACTGCCCGCCGCCCGCGACGACTTCATGGCGCATGAAGAACCCGCCGCCGATGCTGTCTTCGAGGCCGAGCATCCACTGGGTCGTGTACACGCCGTAGCCGTTCCAGCGATCCTGGCGATCGCGCGGTCCGAGCAGGAACGCGACGTCGATTGCGCTCTCGTCGAGGATGCCGTTCTTGCTCACGAATCCGCCGCGGGTGCTGTCGAAGGCGTCCTCGACGCGGAAACACAGCCGCTGCCATAGCGCCTGCTCCGCGGGATCGAGATCGGGGAGCGCCCCGTCGTCACCGCGCGACGGCACCGAGGCCATGGAGATGTTCCCGGGCGTCGGATCAGCCGCGGCGCTCTTCTTCTTCGCCGCGAACGCGGGCACCGCCGCCGTGATGCACGCGAGCACGCACAGCGCGACCATGGCGGAGCGTGACGGGCGAACAACGGGGGGCTGGGCGTGCGTTCTCAACCGACACCTCCATGCGAAAACGGGCTCGAAACTCGGTATCCCCGCCTATGGGGGATATCCGGAGTCATCGGCCCGTTCGGGCATGGAGTTGACATGCAACGCGCCGGGCGGATTTTCGCCCGGCGCGTTGCGTTGGGGGGTCGGAGTTGGAGGGAAACGCCTTCGCCATGATCGCAGGAAGGCCTGCGACGCCCGCTTCGCGGGCGCCGCGGTTAGGGCACCAGGATGAAGAGCAGCGCGATCGCAACACCCATCAGGCTCTCGCCGGCAATGATCCCCGAAGCCACCGGCACGATGTACTCCTCGCCGGCCTTCTTGTTCATCCGCATGATCGCCGCCGCGAGCAGCGCGCCGATGAACATCGAGATCGAGTAGTAGGCGGTGATCGTGAACGCGAGCCCGAGCCCGGTCGGCGACGGGATCCACTTCTTCTGCTTCGGGAATCGCAGCTCGAGCAGCGCGAGCACGATGCCGGCGAGCGCGCCGATCAAAAGCCCGACGCGCGCGGTCGGATGGAGCGCCCCCACGCCTTTCGCGAGCAACTCGGCCACTCCGCGCCACACCTGGGCGGCCGGTGCGGGCCACTGGTCGGTGCCGAGGACCGAAGCGTTCGGGATCAGGACGAAGAACACGGGCACCACGACAATCGTGCCGATCAGCACGCCGAAGAACTGGGCGACGAATTGCTGGCGCGGCTTGGCGCCGAGCAGATAGCCGCTCTTGAGATCGGTCAACAGATCGCCGGCGTGGCTGCACGCGCCGGCCGTGATGTTCGCGGTCATGAGATTCGTGGTGATGTTGCCGGGGGCGAGTGCTCCGAAAGTGAGTTGCGTGATCTTGCTGAGCGGACCGGTCGGCGTGATGTCGGTCTCGCCGGTCGCGCGCCCCGCGACCACCACCAGCAGGAACGTCATCAGCACCGCGATGATGCCCATCCACCAGTGGATGTGGAAGAACAGCTCCCCGAGAATCACGGTCGCCGTTCCGAGCACGACCATACCGCCGATGAACCACGAGCCCGGCACTTCGATCCGGTCCATTGGATCTTCGGCCCCGGCGGGGTGGCGCTTCACGAAGATCTTCGTGATGGTGCTGAACGCGCGCGCCACGGTCTTCCACTGCACGATGAACAGCAGCAGGCCCGAGGTCACCATCATCGGAACGCCGATCCACAGGCTCCAGCTCGAGATGCGCCGCAGCGCGCTGCCGCCGGCATCAGGAATCACTCCAGCGTCCATCATCATCGGGGCGAGAATGCCGAAGTTGATCACGGTGCCGAGCAACAGGCTCCACGCTTGGCGCATTCCCATGATCGCACCCGCGGCCACGAACAGCAGCGAGCCTTCGAAGGCGAGGGTGAGATCCTGGCGCATGCGGTACTTGCCGATGTGCCACCATCCCGGAAGCCAATCTCCCGGAAGCCACGTCGCGGGAACATGGGGATACCGGATCCACGACACGACCGCCGTGAGCCACGACGGCCAGGTTGCGGGGGCTGCGAATTTCGTGAACCCGAAACCACTCTCGCCCCACCTCACGATATTCAACCATGAGAACTCAGCGTCGCGGCACCACGTGATGATCGCGCCGAACAAGACCGAGAACCCGAGCGAGCGAGCCTGGCGGGCCGCCGCTCCCCCGCCTTCATTGTGAAGTGTGCGCAGCGTGGTCGCTGCGGCGATCCCCGAGGGGAACTTGAGCTGCTCGATGTTGATCATCTGGCGCTTGGCGGGCACCGCGAGGAACACCCCGAGCCACGAGATCACGCCGATCCACACCATCAGCACCCACATGCTGGGAACCGCGTCGGGCTGCAGCATCATCAGCGCGGGGATCGCGTTCACGAGCCCGGCACCGGTCATGTAACCGGCAGCCGAAGCGCACGACGCCATCGCGTTGTTCTCGAGGATGCTGAACTCGGGAAATTGCTTGGGAAACAGCTTGTGCATGGTCGAGAACGCCGCGAACGCGAGGATGCTGGAGGTGATCGCCACCCCGAGCCCCCATCCCGCCTTGAGACCGACGTACACGTTCGACAGCGACATCACGGCACCCAGCATCATCCCCATGATCAGGGCGCGCGGGGTGAGCTGCGGCATGCGGTCACCGGCGTAGACGTTCTCGAACCAGTGACGCTCGATCTCTTCGGGGGTTTGCTTCAACTCGGGGGGCGTAACGATCTCGGTGGCCACGGATCCTGACCCTCGCTAGGGACTGACGGCCTGTTCGGGGAGTGGGAAGCCCGCCGAAGGTGGCCGATCGGCACCGTGCCTGACAAGCGAAATCGTGAAACCGCTCGGAGTTGGCCTAGCGGCGCTGGAGTTCTTCGAGGCGGCGTTGCGCGCGTTCGCGCTCGGCGCTGCCGGGGCCCGCGGCGAGGTAGGACGAGATCGCCGACATCGCTGACGCTTCGCGCGATGCGGACGGATCGAGTTGCCACGCGCGATAGCGCGCATCGGCGAGATGACGGCGCGCGGAAATCGCGGGTGCGCCGACCTTCACCGACTCCGTGACCTGCTGCCAGCGCGCGGCCGCCTGGTCGTGGGCTTCTGCGGTGTTCAGGCGCGCGGCTTCGCGGCTCGCGCGCTCGGCGGCAGCGGCGATCTCGCGGGCGGCCGGAGGCCACGGGGCGTCCGCTTCGCCGCCCGCTTCGCCCAGCACCGACACCGCGGTCAGCGTGAAGTCCTGATTGCCCGCTTCCGCGCCCACGCGGAACGAGCGGCGCACTTCGCGGAAGCCGACCGCCATCACGCTCACCGTGTGCTCTCCAGGAGGCACCGCGAGGCAGAAGCTTCCGGTCGCACCCGTGTTCGTGCTGGTGCCGAGATCCGCGACCGCGACGCGAGCGCCCGAGATCGCGCGCCCGCTCGCATCGCGCACGGTTCCACACACGCGCACGGCACCCGGCTGCTCCAGTCCCAGCGCGGTGCTGCCGGGCGGCGCGGCGAACGACGTCACTTCCCCCGGCTTCTTCTTCGACTCGAGCGCTCCGCCCGCGATCGCGCGCGCCTGCTCCTTGATGCGCTGGATCTTCGATGCTTGAGCATCCGCGCGATTGCCGGCGGTGGGCGGCGCGACCGGCGCCGCCGCGCGCGCATCCTGAACCGGAACGTCTTCGCCCTGTTCGCGGCGCACCTCGCGCGAGCGTCCCATCACCCGCGCCGCCGAAGGCGGTGCGGAAGCTTTCGCGACGGACGATGACGCCGCTTCATCGGTCGCGGCAGAATGTTCTTCTTCGGCGACTTCAGACTTCTGCGCCTGAAGTCCCGCCATCGGCGGCGTATCCAGAGCTCGCATGTCGGAGGCCGCGTTCTCACGGGCGCCCGTCGAAGGTGGCGGGGCAAGCTCACGTGCCGCCTCGGGCGCCGACGGGGCGGCCGTGGTCGGCGCGGGCTCCGCGACCTGTCGCGCGCGCGCGGCGATCGTGCGGTCTTCGATGGTGCGCACCGGCTTCTCGTCGCCGACGAGGAACACCACACCGGCACCCACGATCATGGCGACCGCCGCCCCCGCCCAAGCGAGGCGGGGTCCGCTGAACCAGCGGCCGAGCCGCTCGAGCAGGGATTCGGGCGCAGGCGGGATCGCGCGGCGCGCCGCCACGGGAACCACGTTGTCGGGCAACTCGGACACATCATCGATCGCCACGCCCTCACCGCGGATGCGTTCGTGAACGCGGTTCGCGAACGTCGCGAAATACGCCTCGCCCGGATCGTGCTTCAATAGCGTGGCGATCTCTCGGTCCTGCGCCTCGAGCACGGCGAACGCCTCGCGGCACTCCGCGCACTGCGCGAGGTGGCGGTCGGCTTCCATCCGTTCACGATCCTCGAGCGCGCGGTCCAGCAGCGCGCTGAGTTCGGATTCGTCGAGGTGCTTCATTCGTTCTCCCCGGTGCGCGCCTTGAGGCGTGCCTTGAGTTCGGCGCGTGCGCGCGACAGGCGTGACATCACGGTTCCGATCGGCACGCCGAGCGTCTGCGCGATCTGGTCATACGACAAATCTTCCACCGCCCTCAACACGAGCACCGCCTGATGCTCGCTCGACAACTCCGCGAGCGCCGCCTCGAGCTGCGACGAACTCTCGCGTTCGGCCGCCTCGGCTTCGGGATCGTCGACTGCCGCCCATTGCTGGCCCGCCTCGACGAGCGGCTCGATCGAAGTCTCCGGCCGTCGCTTGCGATGGCGAAACAGCGAGTACGCGAGGTTCACGCAGATCCGGCTCAGCCACGGATGCAGCGGTTCGCCCGCCCGGAAGCGCCCGAACGCCTGCCACGCCCTCACGAACGTCTCCTGCGCGAGGTCGTCCGCATCGCTCGGACTGCGCGTGAGGCCATAGGCAACCCGGTACACCGAACGCTGATAGCGCCGCACGATCTCCGCGAACGCGCTCTCATCGCCACCCTGCGCCGCGACCACGAGTGCGGTCTCGTCGCCCGGCTCCACAGGTTCTTTACGCCGCGGCTCGGGGTTCATTCCACGAGGGGTAGGGCCGGGAGGGTATAGATGTCAAGAAGCGGGCAGGCCCGGCGAGGGGAAATCTTCCCCCGACAGGCTTGCCCCCGTACTGCGGGTGCTACGCACCCGCAGTGTTATAGCGCTTTCCGTCCCGCAATCACCGTCGCATCGATCCCGGTGATCGTCACCCGCCCCGAGAGCGCGTCGCCGTTGCTCGGCCCCCGCAGCGAGGTCGTGATCGCGAGCTTCATCGCCTGGCTCGAGAACAGCCCCAGCACTCGCTCGTCCCCGGTGATCTCGGTCACCGTGGTGTCCGCGACCGAAGCGGTGAGCGTGAGCGGCACCGTCATCACGACGGGTGTGGTGCGGGGATCGGTGCCGGGCTCGCTCAGGTAGAAGCGCAGGGTGTCCGCGCCGTCACCCGAGTAGCTCTCGGAGGCGATCGCGATGCGGAGGTTCACCGTGTGGATGTCGGCGATGTCCGCGAAGTTGCCGACCAGATTGATGTCGGCTTCCGGAACCACCGACTGCTCGCCGGTCGTGAATCCACCGGGAAGTGCGGGCACCGGACCGAAATTGAATTCGGTTTCGGTGGCGTCCATGTAGCTCAGCACGTCGACGTTGAGCACCACGTTGCGCTGCCCGCATGCGGGCAGCGCCATCAGAGCCACCACGGCGGCAATCAACATCGAAGCCGGGCGCGCGGCTCGCATTTTCACATAGCCATTCATGAGTCGCATGTGCGGCCTCCGGTCAGTGGTAGAAGGAAAGTCCGACAGCCAGCTCGAGTCCGCGTTCGGCGGCTCCGAAGCTCTGGCCATGGCTCGCGACGGCGGCATCGAGACCGACAGGGCCCAGACGCGTGCCGAGTCCGGCCGCGCCCTGGAGCGCCTTCGATTCGTCGATGCGTCCACCGGCACGCAGCGCGATCGGACCGATCCAGCGCTCGAGGCCGACATGTCCCTGGGTCACGCCATCCGAATGCGTCACGTCCGCGGCGAGCAGCACGCCCGCGATCGGGCGCGTGACGTTCGCGGTCAGAACGATCGGCAGCGAGGTCGAGAACGACACATCGTCGTTCACCACCTGCGCGTTGTATTCACCGGTCACGCTGTCGCGCACCGTGCGCTGCTCGCGCCCGTTCCACTGGACCTTGGCGCCAATGTGATTCACGCCGACGCCCATTTCGAATCCGCCCGCCACCAGCACCGCGCCGACGTCGAACGCCTGTCCCCAGCCACCGCCCGCAGGACCTGCATCGCGGAAGTCGCCCGTGTAGTCGAGCACCACCGGCGTGCTGCCGAACAACGTGTCCGCCGTCGCGAACGCCGCGACGTTGCGCATGTCACCGTAGGCAAGCCCGCGCAGCAGCGAAACGCGCACACCGCCGTACAGACCCATGCCGCCCTTCTCGCGCGGATTCTTCCCATTGACCATCAGCGGGATCGCGGCACCGGTCTGGATCTCTGCGACCGCCTGGCCCTGCCCACTGTCGATCACCGCGTACTCGGTCTGCGGCAGGAACGGCGCCGCGTCCTCGAGCGCCAGCCGCAGCGGCTCGTTCAGGTGCAGGTTGTTCTCGTACTGAGCGACGACCGCAACCCCCGCGAACCACGGACCGAACCCGAGCGACAGTCCCGGCGACGACTGCATCGCCGAGATGCGCGCGCCGGTGCCCGGCAGATACGAGCGGATGTCACCGAGGTCGACCGCGAGATGATCGCGGCCGATGTCGATCACGACATCGTTCGAAGGCGCCTCGACCGATCCCAGCTGCAGATTCCACGGTGGATTCTGAACCAGGTTTGCGATCTCGAAGATGTTGAACTCCGGATCATCCGGATCGAACGACGGCGGATTCGCGGCCACCGCCGCGATACCGATCGGGAGTGTGAAACCCGACGACCGCCCCTTCGCCTTCGGCACCGCCCGGTAGGCAACATTGGCCGCATCGCCCCCGAGCGAAGCACCGCCCATGGCCATGCGTCTTGCGCTCGATGTCTGGCCGATTGCATCGACCGTGGGAATTGCACTGCTGACGACCAAAGCGGCTATGAGTAGCCTGCGCATGCGTTTCTCGCTTTCGCTCCCGTCCTGAGACACGAACTGCGTGAGTGTTCGGGGAGGGACAGCGCAAGGACCGGTCCAGTCGCGTCGCGAAGCGACGCGACCGGGGAGCGGGGCCGGGCGGGATTCCCCAATGACACGCGGCATCGTGGTCACGCGGCATCATTCGAAACGACCCGGGCCCATGGGCGGACGTCAGTTCGAACTCCGTTCGAACTACGCGTGCTGCGAAGAACGCACTCCCGACAACGCCCGATCCCGTTCACTCCGCGCCTCTTCAAGCGCCGCGCGCGGATCGGTCGCCGCAGTGATCGCGCGGCCGAGCACCAGCAGGCTGGCGCCTGCTGAGATCGCATCGGTGATGGTCGCGACGCGCTTCTGATCCTGCACACCGCCGCCCGCGGGGCGGATGCCCGGTGTCACGGAGTAGAACGGCGCCGGATGCCGCTCGCGCAACGCCGGAAGATCGGCCGCCGAGCACACGATTCCGTGCGCCCCCGCGCGCTCGGTCGCCGCGAGCATCTCGGCCTGCACTTCCGCGAGCACGAAGGGCCGTGGGAATCCCGGCGGCATCGCCGCGGGATCGAGACTCGTCAGCAGCGTGACCGCGACCACGCGCGTCTCACCACCGGCGCGCGCGACACCGTCGACCGCGGCGCGCATCATGTCCTCCCCGCCCGCCGCGTGAACGGTGAGCAGATGCACACCGAGCCGTGCCGCGGCCGCAGCGGCTCCGCTCACGGTATTCGGGATGTCGTGCAGCTTGAGATCGAGGAACACACGGCGACGACGCGCGACCAGCGCGAGCACCGCATCGGGGCCCGCTGAAGTGAACAGCTGCAGGCCGACCTTCGCGTACTCCGGCCCCTCGCCGAGTTGCTCATCGAGCGCGAGCGCCTGGTCGAGCGTTTCGACGTCGAACGCGATCGCAATTTCATGCCCCGCGCCGATAGGCGCGGAGGGTTCTTGGTTATTCATGGAAGAACTCCTCTTGCGTGCTCTTGAACCGGATGTGGACTCCGTGCTTCATGCAGCTTGCGCTGCATGAAGAGAACGCCAAGTAATCTCTCCGCTTCGTAATGATTGTGCGCGCGGCATCTCAGGCGCAAGCCATCCGCCGTGGTTTCGCCACCGCGGCAGACGGGTTTGACGTGATCGAATTCGAGAAAGTGCCGCTCGGGACAGCGCTGGCCGTCGTCGCTCACGAACGTGCACTGATCTCCGTCGCGCTTGCGGACGGCCCTTCTGACGTGGGCAGGGATCTGTCGCGGTTTTCCGCTGGTGCTCGCTTTGATGGCGCGCGGGTTCTCGGTCGCTGCATACTTCGTCTTCTCGAGCTTCGTGATCAGCAGATCGAGTGCGCGCTCGAGCACGGCTGCCACGTCGCCTGAGGGCGACGTGTGCGAGAGCAACGCCTGCGCATGGCGCAGCTTGTCGTGCAGCTCCTGGCTCATCGTCAACTGAAGCGCGTAGCGCTTCGGGGCGAGAGGTTGGACTTTCGCGGGCTTTCGCCCTTCGGTCCGAAGGACGGAAGAATCTTCGCCTGTCAGCAGTCCGAGCCCAGCGACGGGCTCCTTAACAGCACTCGCGTCAGCCCCAGGCGACACCCATTCTTCGGTCCTGCGGACCGAAGATGCGACTGTCCGCGCGGACAGTTGCTCTTGAGTTTCCGCGACGATGGCCGCATCCGGACCGGCAACAGGTGCCGCCGCGACCACCCGCGAATTCGGCAAAGCCCGCACTCTCGTCGCCACGTCCTCCTTCGGATATCGCTCCGCCAGAACCTTCTCGATCTCACGACAACTCTTGTGCGTCACCGCCGCGAGAAGCTCCGCCGCGTTGCGGCGGGACATGTATGCCTTGAGCAGGAACAAGCCGCTCAGATGCACGCGGCCCTCAGCGAGCGCGTCGAAGATTGCGGGAAACCTGCGCGCCATGCGCGCGACACGAATGCGCTTGTACGCCGCCTGCTCCGAGAAGTGCAGCACGTTCACACAGTAGGAGAACATCGAAGGATGTGCCGCCGGCAGGAAGAGCCTGCGGCTGTCGACTTCACCAATGTGGGCGACGAGGTCCGCCGTGTGCGTGCAGCCTCGAGCGACGAGCGTCGCGAGACCTTGAAGCACAACCTGATGGGTCCGATGGCAAAGCAAGTACCTGCTCATGATCCCTCCGCGCGTGACGACAAAGCATCCGGTCGCGGGGGCGATGAACACGCGTTGATTCTACATTGCAGGTTTTCGACGCTCGGAGATCGACGCAGGCTGCATCACGGCACGCGTCGCGAGAACTTTTCGCGATCGAAAGACTTGAGCGCGCGAACGCGGGAACTCCGGGCATTGCGACGCGGAATGGGAGGCCGTGGTGGGTTTGTCGAAGATGCGCTCGCGAAGCCGTCAACAACTAAATTGCGTCCTGTGGGGGGTCGCGGGCGACACGGTCCGGCGGCCCAACGCGGCGACTGGCCGCGCGGACCGTCGCGCTACCCGCGCTCGGACTCTCCCGCCTTTGCGCCGCTCGTCGCTATCTCGCGGGGCTCACCACCACTCGTGGCGTGCGCGCCGTTACTTGAATCGGCGCGCGATTCCGATCGCACCGCCGTCCCCGCCCGCTGAACCAACGACGGTCCGAGCCCGTGCGCCAGTCCGGCGCCGCGCGCGATCAACTGCTCACGCCATGCTTCGATCGACTCGGCCCCCGCGGCGGCCAAGATGCTTCGCATTTCGGCCAGGATATCGACCGAAGCCCGCGGACGCAGGAACGACGCCGTCCCGACCTGCACCGCGGCGGCGCCGACCGCCAGAAATTCGAGCACATCGCGCCCGGTGACGATCCCACCGGACCCGATCACGGGAATCCGCACGGCCTGCACGCACTCATAACAGCGCGCGAGCGCCAACGGTTTCACCGCGGGCCCCGACAGCCCGCCGGTCGCGCGGTTCAACTTGGAGCGTCCGGTCGAGAGATCAACGGCCATGCCGACGAACGTGTTCGTCGCGGTCAGTGCATCGGCACCGCCGGCTTCGCATGCGCGCGCCAGTTCCGAGATCGCGGTCACGTCGGGCGAGAGCTTCGCGATCAGCGGCTTATTCGTGATCGCGCGCAGGCGGCGCATCGTGGTCGTGAGTCGCCGCGGCACGGTCCAGTAACGCGCTCCGCCTTTGGCAACGTTGGGGCACGAGAAGTTCACTTCAAATCCTGCGATCGCCGATTCATCGGCGAGCGCGGACAGCAACCGCTCCAGGTGCGACGCCGTATCCCCGCCGATCGAAGCGATGATCGTCGCACCGAGCCCCGCGAGCTTCGGCACTTTCTCGGCGCGGAACTTCTGCAGCCCGACGTTTTCGAGTCCGATCGAATTCAGCATTCCCGCCGCGGTCTCAGCGATCCGGGTCGGCGGATTCCCCGCGCGCGGTTTGAGCGTCACGGTCTTGGTCACGACAGCACCGAGCGTGCGCGGATCGACGACATGCGCGTATTCGTCGCCGTAGCCGAACGTGCCGGAGGCCACCATTATGGGATTGGCGAGCCGAAGCTCGCCAATCGCGATCGACACGTCGATCGCGTTCATCAAACGACGTGCTCCCAGTCGAGTTCGCGCGCCTCGAACACCGGGCCTTCAGTGCAGCACATCGCGTGCTCGGCGTTGCCGAACAGGGACGGCATCGCACTGGTCCATGCTTTTCGACCCGACGCACTGCGCGGCAGCGGGCAGCCGCGGCACACACCGGTGCCGCATGCCATGACCGACTCCATCGCCAGATGCGCGCGTACATCATGCGCGATCGCCCACTCGGCGATCGCGCGCAGCATGCCGTGCGGACCGCAGGCGTGGATCACCACCGGAGAGGCGAAGCCTGCAACTTCTCTCGCGAGAAGTTGCAATACATTGCCATGCATCCCATGACTCCCATCGTCCGTGCACGTATACAGCGCGCCACCGGCGCGCTGCAGCCGCTCGCGCGCATCGTCCAGGCCCACGAGCTGTTGCGCACTCCGGGCTCCGAACACGAACTGACTCCGCCGCGGATGAGGCCCCGCGGCGGATTGACGCGCCAGCACATCCGCCGCGAACAACATCGGCGCCACGCCACGTCCGCCCGCGATCAACACGGGTGTGCCCGGGGCCTCCAGCGGAAACCCGTGCCCCAACGGTCCCAGAGCTTCAACGCGGTCACCCGCCCGCAGTCGCGCGAGCGATCGCGTGCCCTGCCCGACCGGCGCGTACAGGAAACTCACACGCCATCCGTCGTCGATCGGTGCGGCACCGGCGACACTCATCGGGCGCGGCAGCAGCGATCCCGTCTCGGTTCCGTCGAGCAGGAGTTGGACGAACTGCCCGGGCACCGGCTGCTCGAATGGCGCGGGCACATCGAGGTCCAGCCACCAGTGCCCGTCGCCGTATTCCACCTGACCGGCAACGCTGGCCGTCGCCTGACGCCACGAAGTCGCGAGTGCGGCCGTCGCCATCATTCGTCTCCGCTCGTCGAGTCGCTGGGAACCGGATGAACGGGCACGGGCGCGACACGCAAGACGGAGTCCGGAGATGCCGCCTTGCGCAGCACGGAGTCCGCCGACGCCGCACGCCGCAACGAATCGGCGGGCGAACCGGGCGGCGGAGTCGTCTTGCGCGCTCCGGTGCGCGGCGGCTCGGGTGCGCGCACCGTCGAACCGGGTGCGACGTGTCCCGGCGTGTCGCCCGCGAATCCGGGACCGGAATCGGCCGGCACGTAGGGCCGCCGCGACTCGCGCGGCATCGGAATCGGCTCGGGCGACGGCCTGAGGCCGAGCGAATCGACGGGCCCGAAATCGACCTGCTTGCCGAGCGCCGGCAAACTGTCGGGTGGCTGCGTCAACATGATCGCGGTGTCCATCGCGGCGTACTGCGGCTCCGGCAGCTTGATGAGATCGGAGGGCACCGATTTGCCCGACATCTCGAGATAGTCGCGCGCGGCGAGTTGCGCTTCGGTCGCCGGGAAGTTGTGCACCACGTTCCAGAACAGCGAATCCGCCTCTGCCGCGCGATTGAGCTTGCGGCTCAGCACCCACGCCTGCGCATTCAGAGCCTTCGCCGCCGCGGGCGTGCCCGCGTTCTCCTCGGCGATCTTCTTGTATTCCTCGAGCGCGCGCTCGGGCTTCTCGACCGAGAACAGATACTGCTCTGCGGTGAGGAACGCCGCTTCGACCCGCCGGTCGGCGGAGTCGCCGCCCGCGCTGCGGAACTGGGCGATGCGATCGAGGGTGCGCAGGCGGTCGATTGCCTGCAGCCCGAAGCCGACCTGCCCGCTCTGATCCTTCACTCGCTGATACTCCTGCCGCGCGCGCTCGAAGTCGTCACCGAGCGTCTCGTAGGCGTAGCCGGTGCGGTACTGCGCCTCGGCCGCGACCGGATCACGTGGATAGTTGCGCACCACGCGCTGATACGCGGACAGCGCTTCGTCGAGATTGCCCTGGCGCAGGTGCACGGTGCCCATGCGCGTCAGCAGCCGCCCATGACGGTCGTACCCTGGCGTGGCCTGGACGATCGCCGGCTTGCCGCCGGTGGTGTCGGGCGGAAGCGGCTCGCGCTCGTGCGAGAGGGCGTCCTTGAGCAGCGCGAGCCCCGTGTCGTACTGCTGTGCGGCTTCGAGACAGTCGACCTCGCGCAACAGATAGCGCAGCCGGTCCTCGTCGGTCAGCGAGCGGCGTCCCAGTTCCTGATAGTCGAGCCGCGCCGCCTGAAACTGCTGCGCGTCGAACAGCGCGTCGGCGCGCGCGATCCGCGCGCGATCGACGAGCTTGCTCTTCGGAAATCGCTCGAGCACCTGGCTCGCCGAGGCCGCGGCTTCGACCGGTTCCTTGAGCGTCACGAGCGCGCGGGCGCGTTCGAGATACGCGTACGGCGCGAGATCGTGCTTGGGCGCCTTCTCGAGGAACTCGTCGAACGTGCGCACGCTGATCCGGTACTTGCGCGCCTGGCGATATGCGACACCCAGATAGAAACGCGCTTCGTCGGACAGCGAACTCTTCGGAAAGCGGCCGTCGAAGGCTTCGAGCATCTTGACGGTCTGGAGCGGATCGTCCTGTCCGAGCAGCGAGCGCGCCCACAGGAGATAGGCGTCGTCGACCCACTTGGACTTGGGATACTGCGACAGCACCTTCTTCGAATATTCGATCGAGCGGCCGAACTCCTGGACCTGTCCGCCGCCCGCCTTGTCGACGGTGTAGGGCTCGCCGCCGGTGCCGCGGTCGTAGTAGCGCCGCGCCAGATAGAAGGTGTTGTAGTACACGCACGACGACGCCGTGGCGGCGAGCAGCGCGAACGCCAGCAGCGCGCGCACGCGCCGGAGCGGAAGGTTCAGCACCGGGTGGTTTCTCCTGTGATCCGTCAGGTTCAGGACGTGCAGCCGCGTCCGGAGTTTCTCGAAGTCATCGCGGCGTTGAACCTCGTGTGCGAGCCCGGCACCGGGCCTTAGCCCGGAGCGCCACATCTGATACCCCGGCCGGCCCGTTTTGTTCGCCTGCCCGCGTGGCCATGGTAGCACCCGGCTCCCGGCGCCTACGAATCTCGGGCGAGATCGTCGTTCCCGGGCGGCCCCCATCATCTTTGCGCGGCAGGATTTGCAGGCGCCGCGACCGCGAAACTCAGCCCGCCGCCCCCGCGGATATCGTCGTTCGCAGACCGCCCGCCCGCGCCTGCGGCCGCGCATGCGTGATCCGGCCCTCGCAGATCGTCACCTGCACCCGCCCGGTCACTCGCGCGCCCGCGAACGGCGTGCTGCGGCCCTTCGATTCGAAGGCTTCCGGGTCGACCTCCCACGCTTCGTCCGGGTCGATCAGCACCAGATCCGCCGGGAATCCCGCGGCCAACTCGACCGGCGGCAGCGCGAACAGGCGCCGCGGTGCATCGGTCCACAGTTCGAGCGCGCGGGTGAGCGTGATGTGGCCCGGCCGCACGAGATGCGTGAGCGTGAGCGCGAGTGCGGTTTCGAGCCCGACGATCCCGTTCGGCGCCGCATCGAACGGCTGGTCCTTCTCGAGTGCCGTGTGCGGCGCGTGATCGGTGGCGAAACAGTCGAGCGTCCCGTCGACGATCGCCTCGATCACCGCACAGCGATCACGCTCGGTGCGCAGCGGCGGATTCATCTTGGCCTGCGTGCCGAACTCCGGCACCGCATCGTCCGTGAGCGTCCAGTAGTGTGGACACGTTTCGCCCGACACCCCGAGCCCGCGGCGCTTGCCGTCGCGCAGTCCATCGAGCGACTCGGCGCACGAGAGGTGCGCGAAGTGCGCGCGTCCGCCGGTCAGCGCCGCGAGATCGCAGTCGCGCCGCACCATCACGCTCTCGGCCGCATTCGGAATGCCGGCGTAACCGAGCCGCGTGGCGACCGCGCCTTCGTTCATCTGACCCGCCCCGCGCAGCGTGAGGTCCTCTTCGTGGCAGATGATCGCGAGCCCGGCGTGGGTCGCGTACTCGAGCGCGTGGCGCATCACGGCCGCGCTCATCACCGGACGCCCGTCGTCGCTCAGTGCCACGGCACCCGCGTCGCGCAGCGCAAGGAACTCGGTGAGCTGCTCACCGTTTTGGCCCACGGTGACCGCCGCGATCGGGAGCACGCGGCAGTGGCCCGCGGCCTTCGCACGCTGGAGCACCCATTCCACCTGGGCCGGCGTATCGACGACCGGGTTCGTGTTGGGCATGCACATGATGCTGGTGAATCCGCCCGCCGCCGCGGCGCGCGTGCCGGTGGCGATCGTCTCCTTCGCCGACTGACCAGGCTCGCGCAGATGCACGTGGACATCGACGAGCCCCGGTGCGAGCACGGCGCCCGCCGCATCGAGCGTGTCGATCTCGAACGCAGCCGCGGCGCCCGAGGCGAGCCATGCCGCGGCGTCATCGCCGGCGGCGACGATCACACTACCCGCGCAGATCAGCTCCAACGGCGCTCCGGTCTGCCAGTGGCGCGCGTCGCGAATGTGAATCGCGTTCACGTCGCGATCTCCTCCCCGACATCGAACGTCAGCCCGGTCCGCTCCGGACGCCGCGCCCGCGCGCAGCGCGCCAGCACCGCGCACCGCACCGCGGCGCCGTTCTCGACCTGGCGCCAGATCACCGAGCGCGCCCCATCCACCACGTCGGAGGCGATCTCGACCTCGCGATTGAACGGGCCCGGGTGCATCACGACGGCTTCCGGCTTCATCAGTGCGACCCGCGCCGCCGTCACGCCGAACCGGCGCATGTATTCGCCCGCCGAGGGAATCAGGCTCTGGGTACAGCGCTCGCGCTGGATGCGCAGCGCCATCACGCCGTCCGCGCCGCGCATCGCGTCCTCGACCGTGTCGGCGACCGTGCACCCGAGTGCTTCGATGCCGGCCGGCATCAGCGTGCGAGGGCCGGCCACGGTCACCGACGCGCCCATCGCCTTCAGGCCATGGATCGCCGAGCGCGCCACTCGCGAGTGCGCGATGTCGCCGATGATCGCGATGCGGCGGCTCTCGAATCGCCCGCGCCACGCCTCGCGCAGGGTGAGCAGATCGAGCAGCCCCTGCGTCGGATGCTCGTGCCCGCCATCGCCGGCGTTGATCACGCCCGCATCGAGATGGCGCGAGAGATACGCCGGCGCTCCCGGCGACTGGTGGCGCACGACCACGAGATCGACGTTCATCGAAACCACCGTCGTCAGCGTGTCGAGCAGCGTCTCGCCCTTGGACATCGAGGAGCCCGAAGGGAACAGCGTGACCGGCATCGCCCCGAGCCGCTGGGCCGCCAGATCGAACGACACGCGCGTGCGCGTCGAGTCCTCGAAGAACGCGAGGCACACCGCCATCCCGCGCAGCTCCGCCGAGACGCGGCCCGCCTTCAACATCGTCTGGTAACGCACCGCTTCGTCCAGCAGCTCGACGATCGACTCGCGCCGCATGCCCTCGAGTCCCAGAAAATGCGAAGACATGACACGGGGCGCGGCCGGAGCATGAAAAATCCCCGCATCCTCGATGCTTGGGGACGGCGGGGCATTCAACAGGACGGAAGCGTTCATCAGACTCCCCCTTTGCGGCCTCTCGGAGCCACGTTAAAGGAACTTCTGCAACCCGACGACGCGGAAGCTACCGGACTCGGGGGCGGGTTCGCAACCCGCAAGATGCGCGGTATCATCTCCCGGCAAATAATTGGCGCGGCCGCGCGCCCGAAAGCTCCCGGAAACATCGCACCCAACCCACGAAAGCGCCCCATGATCAGCCTTCTCGCCCTCGCCGTCGTTGCTGCCACCAGTGTCGTCCCCGCGGCCCCGGTCAAACTCGCGCCTGCCCAGGTCGACAGCTTGCGGGCCGCAGCGCTCAAGGACCGCGAGGAGACTCTCGAGTTTCTCAAGGCCAAGCCGACGTCCTATCTGGCGACCGTTCAGCGCCGCGATTTCGGCAACCGCTCGATGCTGGCCGTCGGCCGCGACGAGCACAACGACATGCGCATCGACGATCCCGAGATCTCGAACCACCATCTGCGCGTGATCGTGGAAGGCGACTCGTTCCACGTCGTCGCGGCGGAGCCCGGCGCAACCTTCAAGGTGAAGGACGAAGTGCGCACGGAAGCCACACTGCCGCCGAGCCAGATCGGAGTCGGCCGCTTCACCCTGCGGCTCTCGCATCAGCGCTTCCCGGCGATCATCGTGTTCGACCCGAAGAGCCCGGGCTTCGCCCGCTACAAAGGGCTCGAGTGGTTCCCGGTCGACTTCAAGTATCGCTACGAGCTGGCGCTCACACCCAATCCCGCCGCCGACACCGTGATCATCCAGTCCACGCGTGGCAACGAACGTCGCGCGGTGCGGGTCGGCTGGTTCGACTTCAAGGTGAACGGGAAGCCCTGCCGACTCGAAGCCAATCGGCTGCTCGAGCCCGGCGTCGACGAGAAGAGCTTGAGCGTGTTCTTCCGCGACGCGACCACCGGCAAGACGACCTACGACGTCGGTCGCTACGTCGATCCCGAAGCACTGCCCGACGGACGCTGGGTGCTCGACTTCAACAACGCCTACAATCCCGCGTGCGCCGTGTCGGACCACTACAATTGCCCGATTCCACCGAAGACGAATTTGCTCACGGTGGCGATCAACGCCGGTGAGAAGGATGCGCATTATCATAAATAGCCAACTGTCCGTGAGGACAGTTGGCAGTCTTGGCTTTACTTCAACCGTCCTTCGGACGGTTGATGCATATCATCGCCACCCCCGCAATCACGACCGCCGCGGCGACCACCGTGCGCGCTCCCAGCGTCTCGCCGGCGAACGCCCATCCCAGCAGCAACGCGACGATCGGGTTCACGAACGCGTAGGTCGATGCGACCGACACGGTCGTGTGCTTGAGCAGCCACACGTAGCACGAGAACGCGACGATCGAGCCGAACACGGCGAGGTAGAGCACGGACACGATCGCGCGCGGCGTGATGGCATCGATGTGGAAACGCGCGCCTTCGCCGAACGCGAGCCCGGCGACCATCAAGAGCACACCGGCGGTCAGCATCTGGATCGCGATCCCGAGCAGCGGATTCGCGGGCAGCGGCGCCGAGCGCGCGAACAGCGATCCCGCGCTCCACGACAGCGAGCCGATCATCAGGCCCGCCGCACCCACGCGGTCGACGGCGCTCATGCCCTGCGCGGGGCCGATCAGCAGCACGAGGCCCGCAAATCCGGTGGCGATGCCGAGCAGGGCCCACGGCGCGGGGCGCCGCCCGCCGGGTCGCACGGCGTCCATCACCGCCATGAAGATCGGAACACAGGAAATCACGAGGGCCGCGATCCCCGACGGCACGCGCTGCTGGGACCAGCACACGAAGCCGTTGCCGACGAACAGCAGCATCGCGCCGACGATCATGGCCGAGCGCAGTTGCTCGCGGGTCGGACGTTCGACGCCTCGCGCGATCAGCACGGCGAGCATGAGGCCGCCGGCGATCGTGAAACGGGAGCTCGCCATCAAAAGCGGCGGCAGCGACTCGAGCGCGAAGCGGATCGCGAGGTAGGTGGAGCCCCAGATGAAATAGACGGCGGCGAGCGCGAGGAGAATCCGGGGCGTGCGGGTTATTCTTCCCCCTCCTTGATCACCACGCTGTCCACGCCGTCGATATCCATAACCTTGACGCCGATCACTTCCTTCTTCGAGGTCGGGACGTTCTTGCCGACGAAGTCGGCGCGGATCGGCAACTCGCGATGGCCGCGGTCGATCACGACCGCGAGCTGGATCGACTTGGGGCGGCCGAAGTCGATGATCGCATCCATCGCTGCGCGGATCGTGCGGCCGGTGTAGAGCACGTCGTCCACCATCACGACGGTCTTGCCGTTGATGTCGACCGGAATGTCGGTCGCGCCCACGACCGGCTGGTGGGCGACGGTCGTGAGATCGTCGCGGTAGAGCGTGATGTCGAGGCTGCCGAGCACCGGAGTTTTGCCTTCGAACTCGCCGATCTTCTCGGCAATCCGCTGGGCGATGGGCACGCCGCGGCGGCGGATGCCGACCAGCACCAGATCCTCGATCCCCTTGTTGCGCTCGACGATCTCGTGCGCGATGCGGGTAACGATGCGGCGCAGGCCGTCGGCGTCGACGATTTCGGCCTTTTCCTTCATGGCTCCTCCCGGGATGGGCCAGGCGCCGCGCGCGAAAGACGGCGCTCCAGTCGAAGCGCGCGAGGTCGCGGCGGGCGAGTCTCGGCTCGTGATTGCGGGCGACCTTACCCGGACGATTGGCGATCCGCTAGTCCTGCCCCGCGCCGAATTTCGGCGCGGAGCCTTCCAGGGTCCTGGCGCGAGCCCGCCAACCTTTCCGCCGGCCGTGTGTATTTCGCTCACAATTGAATCCCCGGCCCCCGCACGCGCTGGCGAAGCGCGCGCGGTCCCGGTACGCTTTCGGGGCTCTCGGATTCAATGGTGCGCCCCGATCTTTCGCCGTGACCCAAGGAGACCTTCCTGTGCGCCGCACCCTCCTCTCCTGCATCGTTGCCGCCGCCGTCATGTCCGCCTCGGTCGCCATGGCCGAGCCGGTCGCATTCATCGTCGCCATGAAGGGCGCGGTCACCGTGGCCGTCGCCAAGGGTGCAGCGGCAAAGGCGTCACTCGGCCGGCCGCTCGAGCGCGGCGACAAGGTGATCGTGGGTTCGGGCGGAACCGCGAGCCTGTTCTTCAGCGACGGCAACATCGTCGAGCTGAGCGCCGGCAGCAGCATGACGGTGGGCGGCAAACTCTCGGCGACCGATGCGAAACGGATCGGTCCGGGCTCGGGCGTTTCGAACGAAGTCTTCAGCCGCGTTTCCAAGTTCATCACCAGCGAGAAGAAGCAGGCAGGGCTGGTTGCGCTGTCGCCCATGCGCGGCACAGCGCGCCCGTCGCTGCTCATCGAGCCGCGTGTGAGCGCCGTGCTTTCGAGCCGGCCGGGATTCGCATGGAGCTCGATCGGCGGCGCGAGCCGCTATCAGGTGACGGTCACCAGCGAAGCGGGCACCGTGTGGTCCCGCGAAGTCTCCGACACGACGCTCGTCTATCCCGGCGATGCCGATTCGCTCGCGGCCGGCACCGACTACATGTGGGAAGTGATCGCGATGTCCGACACCGGGCCGATCTCGGGCGAGGGTGCGCGCGAGCAGTCGACGTTCCACGTCCTGAGCGATGGCGAAGCGGAGCAGGTGCGTGACCATCTCGGCGACATCCAGAAGGCAGCAGGCAACGACAGCGAGGCGGGGCGTTATCTCGCGGGCTCGTACCTCGTGGGCCGCGGACTCTACGCGGACGCGGCGCGCTCCTTCGAAGAACTCGTGCGGCTCGCACCGCAGTCGCCGGGACCGCACGACGCGCTGGCGAATGTGTATCAGACCATCGGCCTGCCCGAGCGGGCGAAGGTGGAGCGGGAGCGGGCGAGGGAGATTAAATAAAAGCGCGGCGGGTTTTCGCCGCGCGCCTGGGTGTTTGAGTATTCACGCGCCCGGTCGCGTGCACTCGGCCGCTTCGCGGCCCTCGTTGGGAATCCCCACGCACCTCGCCTCCCCTTGCACCCGCCCGCTTCGCGGCCGGGCGCGGCATGTGCGCGGCATGCTACCTTCGCGCGCTCATGGAGCCCACCCGAGTCTCACACTTCGAGATCGTGCGCCGGATCGGCCGCGGCGGCATGGGTGAGGTCTACGAAGCCTTGGACCTCAAGCTGCGCCGCCGCGTCGCGCTCAAGTTCCTGTCTCCCGAACTCGCCATGGACGCGGACGCACTCACCCGCTTCGAGCGCGAGGCGCTGTCGGCTGCCGAGCTCAACCACCCCCACATCGCGACCGTCTACGCGTTCGAGCAGGAAGCCGACCGTCCGTTCATCGCGATGGAGCTGCTGACCGGCTCGAGCCTGCGCGACCGCATCGACCACGGCGCGCTGCCCGTTGCCGACGCGCTCGCGATCGCGCGCGACGTCGCGGCGGCACTGGGCTACGCACATCGCCGCGGCACCAGCCATCGCGACATCAAGCCCGAGAACTTGATGTTCGACGAGCACGGCACGATCAAGATCATGGACTTCGGTCTCGCGCGCGCGACCATGGCGTCGAAGCTCACGGTGACCGGCACCAGCCTCGGCACGCCGGCCTACATGGCGCCCGAAGCGATCCGCGGTCAGAGCGGCCCCGAAGGCGACGTGTTCGCGCTCGGGCTCGTGCTCTACGAAATGCTCGCGGGGCGCCGTGCCTATCCCGGCGACAACGCGATGGCGGTGATGTTCGCGATCGCGAACGAAGATCCGTCGCCGCTTTCGGAAACGCGCGGCGACGTCCCCGAAGCGGTCGAGACGATCGTGGCAGCGCTGTTGGCCAAGGATCCCGCGCAGCGCATGGACGCCGCGACCGCAGCGCGCGAGTTGAGCGCGATGACCGGCGTCGCACCCCCGAGCGCAAGCGGCATGGCGTTCGAGCCGGGTGTCGCGGGCGCGAGTGTCGCCGCGACGTCGGCAGTGCGCACGGCGGTGATACCCGCGGCGGGAACCTCCGCTATGCGTACCGCCGCGATGCCGTCTGCCACGCCGACTGCAACCGCCGCCTCGCGTGATTCACGCTCGAAGCGCTGGCTCTTTTTCGCGGGCCCGGCCGTCGCGATCGGCGCCTCGATGTTCGTGATCTTCAACGGCCCGGCGGCCTCCAAGCGTCGCGCGGAGACCGCGCGCAAGCAGACCGAGGCGGTCGCGATCCAGAGTCAGGCGGTTCAGAGGCAGGAACAGGGCGATCTCGCGGCAGCGCGCGCACTGTTCCAGCAGGCGCTGGTGCTCGACCCCACGCAGGCGGGCGCTCTGACCGGGCTCGGGCGGCTCTACGAAGCGGACAGTCTCTACCCCTCCGCGGAGTCGCTCTATCGCGCAGTGATCCGGCACAACCCGAAAGACCCGAAGCTCACGGCGAGCGCCTACTACAATCTGGCTTCGGTGCAGCTTTCGCAGCGCGTCTATCCGGCCGCAGTCACGAGTCTGCGGACGTCGATCTCGCTCGACTCCTCGCAGGCGAATGTCTACAACAACCTCGGCGTCGCTCTGATCGACAACGGCCAGGCCAGTGAAGCGCTGCAGGTGCTCGAACGCGGCATCCGCGCGTTTCCGGGCGAGGCCTACCTCTACAAGAACGCTGCCCGCGCCGCGCTCAAGCTCGGCGATCCATCACGCGCGATCACGCTCGTCGACCGCGCGATCGCGCTCGACCCCGATTTCTTCGAAGCCCGCGCGCTGCGGGCCCAGGCGATGGCGCTGCCGCCGACGCCGGGCGGCGGCACTCCGTGACCGCGGGCGGCCTTCGCATGCGCGGCGTCCCTCCCGTTCGCGCGGGACGCCACCCTTATCGTTCCACCACCGAAAGTTCGTGACCATGACGATGAATCCGACCGCCGGAGGCGCGACATCATTCCCCGAGAAGTTCCTGTGGGGCGCTGCGACCTCCGCCTACCAGATCGAAGGCTCACCGCTCGCCGACGGTGCGGGAATGAACATCTGGCACCGCTTCTCGCACACACCCGGGCGCGTCAAAGGCGGCGACACCGGTGACCTCGCGTGCGATCACTACCGCCGCTTCGCCGAGGACGTCGAATGGATGGCGCGGCTCGGACTCGATTCCTACCGCTTCAGCCTCGCGTGGGCGCGCATCCTTCCCGAAGGACTTGGGCGCGTGAACGCCAAGGGCATCGACTTCTATTCGCGACTCGTCGACCAGTTGCTCACGCGCGGCATCGAACCGTGCGTGACGCTGTTCCATTGGGACCTGCCGGTGGCACTCGACGATCGCGGCGGGTGGCTCAACCCCGACATCGCGCACTGGTTCGCCGACTACGCCGAGGTCTGCTTCCGCGCGCTCGGCGACCGCGTGCCGATGTGGGCGACACTCAACGAGCCGTGGGTGGTGGTCGACGGCGGATATCTCTACGGCGTGAACGCGCCCGGCCATCGCAACCTCTACGAAGCGCCGATCGCCGCGCACCACCTGATGCGCGCACATGGTGCCGCGGTCCAGCGCTACCGCGGCATCGGCAAACAGAAGATCGGCCTGGTCGTGAACCTCGAGCCGAAGGATGCAGCCTCGGAGAGCGCCGAAGACCTCGCCGCGACGACCCGCGCCGATGTGTACATGAACCAGCAGTATCTCGATCCCCCGATGCTCGGCCGCGCGCCCGACGGCATGCGTGAAATCTACGGCGATGCGTGGGTCGAGTTCCCGGCCGAAGACTTCGCCTTGATCCGACAGCCGATCGACTTCCTCGGGATCAACTACTACACGCGCAGCATCATGAAGCACGACGACGCCACGTGGCCGATGCGCGCGGCCAAGGTGAGAACGGAAGGTCCCGGCCACATGCAGACCGGCTGGGAAGTGCACGCCGAGAGCCTCACGCGCGCGCTGTGCTGGGTGAAGGAGCGCTACGGCGACATCCCGCTCTACATCACCGAGAACGGTGGCGCGTTCGACGATCCCTCGCCGACGGCAGACGGCCGCATCGATGACGCGCAGCGCGTGTCGTATTACCGCGAACACCTGCTCGCGACACTCGAGGCGATCCGCCGCGGCGTCGATGTGCGTGGCTATTTCGCGTGGTCGCTGCTCGACAATTTCGAATGGGCGAGCGGCTACGCCATCACCTTCGGACTCCTGCACGTGGATCCGGCGACGCAGGCGCGGACGATGAAGGCGAGTGCCGAATATTACCGCGAGGTGATCCGAACGAACGGCGCGGTGCTGGCGGATGGTTCCGGGGCCGTTTTCGGCAGTTAGAAACTCAGCGGCTGCGAATGACCACGCGCGCGGGGAGCTTGCGGATCAAGAGCCCTGCAGGGCTCGGACGCACCGCGGCGCCGTTCACGCTCGCACTCATGGGCGCACCCGCCGCAGGCGGGCGCAGCAGAATTCCACCGCGCGGAACCCGCACGCCGGCATCGATCGTCACCACCATCGAGTCCCCGTGCGCGCGCATCGTGAAACCCAGCGGCCCGTGCGGCGTCGGAAGGCCCTTCACGTTCACGCCGGAGTCCTTCGTCCATGCGAGCGGAATGCCGGCGCCGATCACGAGCGTGCTGTCGCCTTCACGCTCATAGGCAAAGCGGTCGAGCACCGAACGCACGAAGTCGGAGCCGACCCACGTATGCGGCATGTCGCCGATGAAGCGCACGTGGCGCGGTTCGCGATCGACCACTTCGGCCCACTGCTGCCAACCGAGCGGACGCCGGTCACGCAGGAACCAGGTCGCCAGCGAATCGGCGCGCTCGCGCCAGCCTAGCCGCACCATGCTGCCGATGACGCGCGTTTCGTAAGGTGTGTACGCGTCCCATGTCGTGCTCACGCGCCGCTCGCGGAAGAATTCCCAGTACTTCTCGAACGTGCGCGCCAGTGCCCCCGGCGGCAGCGCCGCTTCGGCGGATGCCGGCGCGAGCGCGATCGTGGTCGAGGTCGCGTCGAAGTCGCCAAGGTCGGCACAGCCCGGGATGTAGTCGATGCGATGGCGCGCCATTGCCGCCTTGATCGAGGCACCGAGTTCGCGCTGGAACTGATCGCGCATCGCGGTGAACGCGATCTGCTGCGACCGGCGTCCGAGCACTCCCGCCAGCCACGCCGCGTCCTTGAATCCGCGCAGGGCGAAGAAATCGTCCCAGTAGGAGTGCATCGGTTTCGCCGAGTAGCCTTCGTGGCTGATCGAAGGCGGCAGCAGGCCGAAGAACTCGCGCTTCGCGGGTACCCGCCATTCCGCGGTGCGCCGCGTCTGGCGCAGCGAATCCATGTGCGCGACCGCGCGCGCGATCGCCGGCCACTGCTGCTCGATCAGCGCGCGATCGCCGGTGTAGCGGTAGTACTCGGCGACGAGGTAGATGAACTCGCCGTGGCTGTCGTGCTCGGGCACGGGATCGGCGCCGCGCGCATCGACGCAGCACGGCACCTTGCCGTCGGGATAGAGATGCCCCGCGAACCAGGTGATGAACTCGCGCACGACCTCGGGATGGCCGAGCCGCAGCAGTGCGGTCGAGGTGAGCGAGCCGTCGCGGATCCACGAGCGCTCGTACGAGCGCGATCCCGGCTGGATCGCCGCACCGTCGCGGTTGATCAGGATCCATCCGAGTTGCGCGCGCATCGCGCGGATCTCCTCGGCCCCCGCCTGCGGAACCTCGATCGTGATTCCGCGGCGATGAGCGGCCCAGCGCTTCACGCTCGCCGCCTCGGCCTGCGCGACCATCGCGGGCGTGGGCACGACCGCGGGCGCCGAAGGCCGTCCGCGCAACGGAATGAACACGTCCACTTCGCGCGTGCCGCCGGCGGGAATGTCGAACACGTATTCGAGCGCGCCCGACGCGTGCTCAAAGGGATCGGACACGCTGTCGCGCGCGGGCACGCCGCCCCGGCGCAGGAACTCGACGATGTCGCCGTGATCGAACGCCGCCGCCCCGAAGCGCGCGGGCGGCGTGAGGGAGACGATCCCGCGATCGCCATTCACGCGCACCACCGCACCTTCGCGCGCGAGCGTTCGGATCGTGGCGACACCGCCCGCGGTGTTGAGGAACTGGGACAGCGGATTCACCTGGAACGGGCGCAGCGCGAGATAGAGCGTGATACGCGCGGGACGCTGGCCCTGATGGGTCACGCGGTAGCGCGCGAGCACGCCGAGACCGTTGCGCGCAAGGCCCGCGAGCGCCGCCGGAGTTTCGTCCAGCGGGTCGAACGCGAACGCCGTCACCGACAACTCCGTCTCGCCGCGACGCCACGTCACGGTCGGAATCGGCAGATCGCCTTCCGCGAGGCGGTGGCTGGCTTGGACGTCGGCCCACGTCACGAGCGAATCGTTGACGCGCAGGAACGGCTCGATCGAGTACTGCGCTTTGCCCGTCTCGAGCATGCCGTCTTCGCCCAGCATCGCCTCCTCGACTTCACCGCGATCCGTGCCGAGCACCGCCCAATAGGATTGCTCCTGCAACAGCCCGCGCGGATAGCTGCCGTGCGGCGCTTCCGCGGCCAGCGTCTCGTAGAAGTGTCCGAGCGATGCCGACCACTCGAGGGGCTCGACCGTGATCGACCGGATCGCGATGCCACGCGCGGCGACGGCGCGCGTCGCGCGCACGCGGAGGGCGCGCGCTTCGGACTCGGGCAGGTACAGGTGATCGCGCCCGCCGTTGGCGCCGCGCACCGCGCGAAGCGGCCGCCATGCGGTGCCGTCGCCCGAAACCTCCACGTCGTAGTCCGTCGCATGGCGCCCGTCGGCCCAGTCGATCACAAGCCCGCCGAATTCGCGCTCTCCTCCCAGATCGAGCGCAAGCCACGGGCGGCTGTCGCCGGCATCGCTCGCCCACACGCTCGCGGAGTCGCGATCCACCGCCGCGGCGGCCGGCGAGCGCGGACGCGATGACGATGCGCGGGCCGCAACCGCCGGCGGAGTGGCACTCGCCACGGGAAGCGGCTCCAGCGTGAACTCGTCGAGCCACACCGTACCCTTGCCTCCGCTGCCGGCGGTGATCGCGATCTCGATCGCCGCGACGTGGCGCAGCTCGGCGTTGCTCGGCCCCCACGCGAAGCCGATCTGGCGTTTGCGCGTGGTGAGCGTTTCCCACTGGGCCGGGAACACGAAGTTGCGGCGGTTGTTCCACCACACGTTGTCGCCGCTCGCGTCGATCAGCTTGAACTCGAGGTCGTTGGGCTTGCAGTCGCCGCGCACCGCGAAACGGAAGCGGTAGTTCGCGGGTAGATCGATCGCGATCGCGCGGCGCGCGACCGCGTAGCCGCCGCCCCCGCCGAAATCGAAATCGAGCCGCATCGCGCGGCCGTGGGTTCCGGCGTCGGAGCCGATCCGCAGTTGAACGCCGCTCGCGGGCACCGCACTCCACGCGGAGACGTCATCGAACGCATCCAGATGTACACGCGGCGCCGGAGGCGCTGCGTGGGCTGCAACTCCGATCACGGACACGAGCACGAACGCCAAGAACGACGCGCTGACGCCCGGCCCCGGCCTGCGTCGATTGCACAGGCCGGCGGTGCCGGCCGCAGTCCAAGCGTTCATCCCTTGACCGCCCCCATCATCACGCCGCGCAGATACCAGCGCTGGAGCACCAGGAACACGATCAGCACCGGCAGCACCGTCAGCATCGAGCCCGCCATCATGAGCTCGGTGTCCTGCACGTGTTCGCCCACGAGATTCGCGAGCGCCACCGGCAGCGTGTACTTGCGCTCGTCGCTCAGGATGATCAGCGGCCACATGAAGTCGTTCCACATCGAGAGGAACGTGAACGCGGCCAGGGTCACGAGGATCGGGCGCAGCAGCGGCATCACGATCGTCCAGTAGATCCGGAACTCGCTCGCGCCGTCGACGCGCGCCGCGTCGAGCAGCTCGTCGGGGATGCTGGTCGCGTACTGGCGCACCATGAAGATTCCGAAGATGCTCGCGAGGCCGGGAATCATCACGCCCCACAGCGTGTTCACGAGCCCCATCTTCTGGAGCATCAGGAACAGAGGCAGCATGCCGACCTGCCCGGGGATCACGAGTGCCGCGAGCAGGATCCGGAACAGCCGGTCGCGGGCGCCGAAATGCAGCTTGGCGAACGCATAGCCCGCGAG
Source organism: Candidatus Eiseniibacteriota bacterium (assembly GCA_031364845.1). GTDB lineage: Bacteria > Eisenbacteria > RBG-16-71-46 > RBG-16-71-46 > RBG-16-71-46 > JANLWX01. Next base: position 23,724 of record JANLWX010000028.1, on the reverse strand, counting down.
CCCGTTGACGAGCACCGAGATCGCGGTCGCGCCGATCGCGACGATCATGCTGTTCATCAGCGTGCGCGCCAAGTTGAGCCGCGTGAACAGCGCGACGTAGTGCTCGGGGGTCGCGACGCTCGGGAACAGCCGCGGCGGAAACGTGTTCGCCTCGCCCGGCGGCATGAACGACGCCGACACCATCCACAGCAGCGGCGTCATCGTGAGCAGCGCGCCGATCACCAGCGCGACGTGGACGAACAGGGACGGCATCGCGCGCTTCATGCGGCCCTCGAACGCTGCAGGCGCATCTGGATCATGGTTCCGATCAGCATGATCACGAACAGCACGAACGCGATCGCGGCGGCGAGACCCATGCGCCACCAGCGGAACCCTTCCTCGTACATGAGCAGCACCACGCTCAGCGTGCTCTTGAGCGGGCCACCCTGCGTCATCACGTAGGGTTCGGAGAACAACTGGAAGTGGCCGAGCATCGTCATCACGCCGACGAACAGGAACGTGGGCCCGAGTCCCGGCACCGTGATGTGGCGGAACTGCTGCCACGCGCCGGCGCCGTCGAGGCGAGCGGCTTCGTAGAGATCGTCCGGGATGCTCTGCAGGCCGGCGACGAAGATCAGCATGTTGTAGCCGAAGTTCTTCCACACCGCGAGCACGATGATCGCGGGCATCGCGTAGTGCGGATCGCCGAGCCAGTCGATCGGCGCGATGCCGATCGCGCGCAGCAGTCCGTCGATCAGGCCGTACTGCGGATGGTAGAGGTAGCGCCACACGATCGACACCGCGACCAGCGTGGTGACGACCGGCACGAAGAACACCGAGCGGAAGAAGCCCTGGAAGCGCGCGAGGCGCGAGCTCACGAGCAGCGCCGCCACGAGCGAGGCGACCACCGACAGCGGTCCGCCGACGATCACGTAGAAGAACGTGTTGCCGAGCGCCTTCCAGAACAGCGGATTCGCGAGCACCTGCCCGTAGTTGCCGAGCCCGAGGAAGCGCACGCTCGACAGATCGCCGATCGCATAGAGATCGAAGTCGGTGAGGCTCAGGAACAGGCCGATCACGACCGGCACCGCGAAGAACACCGTGATCAGCCCGAGTGCGGGGGCAAGGAACCACCACGCGGCGCGCGACTGGGTGCGGCTGGGGAGCTGGGCGGAACTCATCGCGTCCCCGCGGCGGCGGCGTGGCGCCGCGACATGAGCCAGCGGCGCTTCTCGAGCATGCGGTCGACGTCGCGGTCGAGCGCGGCGAGTGCCGAGTCTGGAAGCGTGCCGCCGAGCACCACCGATTCCACGCGGTCCTGGAGCTTGACCGAGATCTGCTCCCACTCCGGCACCTTGGGCGTCGACACTGCGTGGCGCAGTTGCCGTTCGAACGCGCCGAGGCGGCGGTCGTTGGTGAGTGCCGTGTCGCGCCACGCTTCGACACGCGCCGGCAGGTCGCCGGTGAGCCGGAAGAAACGCACCTGCTGCTCGGGGCGCGAGAGGAACTCGATCAGCTTCCACGCTTCGGCCTTGTGCCTGGAGCCGCGGAACATCACGAGGCTCGATCCGCCGGCGACCGAGGCGCCGGGCCCATCGGGGCCGGGCAACGGTGCGACGTCCCACGCCGACTGCATTTCCGGCGGCAGGCGGCGTGCGAATTCGCCGAGCTGCCACGGCCCCGAGATGTACATGGCGAACGTGCCGCGCTCGAACTCCTGATAGAGATTGGCGATCGAAGCGCCGGGCACCTTGGGTGCGAGCCCGCGATCGAACAGGTCCATGGTGAACGCCATCGCGCGGCGGTACTCGGGTGACGAGAACGCGCCGCGGGTGCCGTCCTCGGCGAGCAGCGCCGATCCGGTCTGGAGGCCGAAGATGATCCACGGCGTGTATTCGTTGGTCGGCAGGAAGATCGCGTAAGGGCCGACGCCGAGCTTCTTCACGGCCTCCATCGCGCGGCGCCACTCGTCCCACGTCTCGGGCATCGAGGCGTAGCCGGCGCGCGCGAGCAGGTCCTTGCGATAGAACAGCAGACGCGTGTCCACGTACCACGGAATCCCGTACGCGGTGCCGTCGATGACGTTGGTGTCCCAGATGCCCGCGAAGTAGGCGCTCTCGGGAACCGCCGCCGAACCGCGCACCCATTCGGCGAGCGGCTCGATCGCCCGCAGCGCGACGAACTCGGAGATCCACGTGTTGCCGAGCTGCCCCGCGTCGGGTGTGGAGTTGCCGACATGGGATGTGAGCAGCTTTTCATGCGCGGCACCCCACGGAATTTGCTGCACCTCGACGCGAATGCCGGGCTGCTCGCGCTCGAAGTCGCGCACCAGCTCCTCGACGACCTCACCCTCGCGGCCCATCGCCCAGAACCGGAGCGTGACCGGCTCGCCGCTGCGCGCCGTGCTGCAGCCGGCGGCGGAGAGGGCGAGCAGTGCGGCGAGGCACAGATCCCTGAGGCGCGAGTTCATCGCGCGACCGGCGCTCCGTCGAGCCAGCCGCCGGTGAAGCCCGCCGCGCGCAGGCCGCGCACGATGTGCGGATTCTTCCGCAGTGTGCGCCACACCAGCTGCGTGCGATGATTCTCGGCCATCGCGAGGATCGGTCCCTGATCGATGCCGAGGTAATCGGTGTCGAACCAGCCCACATCCGGCACGACGCGGCCGTGCTGCACGGGGATCGCCTCGCGCAGCGTGGGGTTGAACGCGTCGACGAATCCGTACTCGCCGAACACGTGGGCGCCGAAGCGCTCGCGCATCGTCATCAGCGCGGGGATCGCGATCTCGGGCGCGAACGGAATCGATCCGCCCGCCGCGGTCGGCGACAGCGTTCCGTCGTCGTTCACCTCGGTGAACGACGCGCCGCGCGCCCAGTAGGTGTGGAACTGCCGCGCGCGCCCGTCGATCGTCATCGCCTTCTCGACCGGACCATCGCACGCGGTGAGCCCCCACAGATTCGCGCCATAACCGGCCCAGCCCGAAGGATTTTCGATCGCGTACGCGCGCTGCGCGAGTGTGGCGCGCCGCGAGTTCTCGAAGTAGTCGAGATCGTGCGCCCGCATCACGCTGTCGCGGATGCCGCGGAAGTCGATCCACACGTGCGAGTACTGATGTCCGAACAGCGGCGCGAAACCGAGATGCTCCTGTCCCTGGTAGGTGCCGAAACGATAGGCGCTGGTGTATGAGCGCCACGTGTCGGGCCCGACCGGGTGCGTCGGCGATCCGAGTGCGAGGATGTGCAGCAGCATCGTCTCGTTGTAGCCGCGCCAGTCGTACGGCAGGTGTCCGCCTTCGGGATTCCATCCGAGCGCGATCGTGGGCGGACGCACCTGCGCCCAGCGCCAGTCGACGCGGCGGTAGATCGAATCGGCGAGCGCGCGCACTTCGGCTTCGGCGGGCCCGGGGCGATCGAAATACGACTGGCAGAACAGCGCCCCCGCGAGCAGCAGTGCCGTGTCCATGGTCGACAGTTCGACCGTCTCGAAGCGTGTGCCGGTGGTCGGGTGCAGGAAGTGGTAGTAGAACCCGCGATAGCCGGTCGCACCCTGGGCGGCGGTGTCCTGGCGCGCGGCCCAGAACCAGCGCAACGTGCGCGCCGTGCGTTCGACCGCCGCCGCACGCGGCACCCAGCCGCGCTCGGCACCGATCGGGTACGCGGTGAGCGCGAAGCCGACCGCACCCACGCTCACGAACGAGCGCGTCGGCCAGCGATCGGGCGCCATGCCGGTCACCGAGTCGCTCTGCTCCCAGAAGAACCGGAACGTGCGGTGTTCGAGCGTGTCGAGGAACGCGGTTTCGCGCGCCGAGTGGCGCGGTGCGGTCGCGGTTGCGACGGCTCGCGTTGCGGTCGACGAGCACGACGCCGTCGCGATCGCGAACAGCGCGAGCAGTACCCACGCCGGCCGCGTGACGATCGATCTCAACCCAGCACCACGTCGATGCGATGGGCGCGTTGATCGTGTTCGATCGCAATCCGTGCCACGCCGCGGACGACTGCCGCGCGCTGTCCGTCCACCTTGGCCGTCACCACCCGCCGCGCGCGGCGCTTCGGATTCCGCACCACGATCTCGTAGACCGTCGACTCGCCCGGCACCGTCCAGCGCACGTCGAAGCCCGGCCACTGATCGGGAACGCACGGCGCGATCGTGAGCGTCCTTCCCTGTTCGAGCCTCACGCCGAGCACCGACTCCAGCGTGACCCGCAGCATCCATCCCGCCGATCCCGTGTACCACGTCCAGCCTCCCCGTCCGACGTGAGGTGCCGCGCCGTACACGTCGGCGGCGATCACGTACGGCTCCACACGATACTGATCCGCCTGCGCGCGCGTGCGCGTGTGACGGACCGGACTCAGCATCTCGAGCAGGGCTGCCGCGCGATCGTTACGTCCGAGTTCGGCGACCGCCCGCACCACCCACAGCGCGGCATGCGTGTACTGCCCGCCGTTCTCGCGCACGCCGGGCACGTAACCCTTGATGTAGCCGGGATCGTGCGGCGTGTGCTCGAACGGCGGATCGAGCAGCTTGATCAACTGCTGGCGCTCGCTCACGAGGCGTTGCTCCACCGCGTCGATCGCGCGCCGGGCGCGCGCCTTCGGTGCCGCGCCCGACAACACCGCCCACGCCTGAGCCAGCGCGTCGATGCGGCACTCGTCGCCGTCCTTCGTGCCGAGCGCGGTGCCGTCGTCGTAGTAGCCGCGCCGGTACCAGCCGCCGTCCCATCCGGCATCGTTGAGCGCGGTCTTCAGATGTTCACGATGCGCGACATAGCGCTCGATCCGCGCGCGGTCGGCGCGCCGTTCGCACAGCGCGAGGAACTCGCCAAGCACGGTGTAGAGGAAGAAGCCCATCCACACGCTTTCGCCGCGGCCTTCGCGGCCCACGCGATTCATGCCGTCGTTCCAGTCACCGGTGCCGAACAGCGGCAGGCCGTGGATACCGGTCGCGAGCGATCGGTCGATCGCCCGGCAGCAGTGCTCGTAGACATCACCGCTCTCACCGGAATCCTCGGGGACGAGAAATGCTTCGTCCTCGCCGTCCTCGAGTGCGCGGGCAGTGACATAGCGCGTCTGCTCGTCCAATACCGCCGCATCGCCGGTGGCCGTGACATATCCGGCGGTGAGCCACGGCAGCCACAGCAAATCGTCGGCGAAGCGCGTGCGAATCCCGCGCGCATCGGGCGGGTGCCACCAGTGGAGCACGTCGCCTTCCACGAACTGGTGGCTGGCGTGCGTCAGGATCTGCTCGCGCAAAATACCGGGCGACCACATGAGCAGCGACGCCGCGTCCTGGAGCTGGTCGCGGAACCCGAGCGCTCCGCCCGACTGGTAGAACGCGGTGCGCCCCCACAGCCGGCACGCGAGCGTCTGGTAGGCGAGCCAGCCGTTCACCATCAGATCGATCGCCGGGCGCGGCGTGCGGATCGCGACCGCCGAGACGCGCTCGGCCCACACTTCGCGGGTTGCGAGCAGCGCGGCTTCGATCGCACCCCCGGTGCCCAGGCGCTCGACGAGTTCGCGCACGCTCGACAGATCCATCGTCTCGCCGAGCAGGAACGCGCATTCGAACACCGCCGACGGCGCGATCTCGATCACGATCTGCCGCGCGAAACACGGATCGCCGCCGGCCGGAACATCGCGAAGCGTGCCACCGTGGAGCGCTCTGGGGTCGGACGGATTGCCGTTCACTCCGAGGAACGCCTCGCGATTGCGCGTGACGTGCGAAGCAGAAACGCCGCCGGATGCGACGACCGTGGAGAACGCGATGCCCCCGGCGTAGGGTCCCGACGCGGGATTGCGCGCGAGCAGAATTCCTGAGTCACGGTCCTGCTCGACTTCCACCGTGCGCGCGTGATCGCGGGTGTCCGATCCCAGCACCAGCCGTTGATACGAGAACACCGCGAGGCGCCTCGGGGCCGCCGATGCATTCGTGATCCGCAGGCGCACGATCTTCACCGGCTCGCGCGCAGGCACGAAGATCTCGGTCACCTGTTCGAGCCCGTGGCTCGAATGGGTGCAGCGGCTCACGCCGAAACCGTGGCGCATTTCGTAATCGGCGGCCGCGGGTCGCGGACCGGGCAGCGGCGACCACGACTCGCCGCTCGCTTCGTCGCGCAGGTAGAGCGCCTCGCCGTGCGGATCGAGCAGCGGGTCGTTGGACCACGTCGTCAGGCGATGCTCCCGGCTGTTGCGGCTCCACGTGCATCCCGCGCCGGTCTCGCTCACGAGCGCACCGAAGCTCTCGTTCGCGAGCACGTTGACCCACGGTGCCGGCGGCAGCGAGAGACCAAGCTCCTTATGGTGGGCGAGTCGGATGACATACTCGGTGCCTTCGGCCGAAAACCCGCCGTAGCCGTTCCAGAACTGGAGCGGCTCGGGCGTCGCGGTGCGCCGCCGCGAGGTCGCGCGTGAGGAGCGCTGCGCGGGGAGCCGCGCGACGCCGTTGTGGTGCGCGGTGGCGTGCGCGGCGATGCGGACGCGATTCACGCTCGGCGACGGGGTCGCGGTCCCGGCCGCATGGAGTTGATCGGTGATGGACACGGGCTTCGTGCCCGCCGCCACCCTACCGGCAACGGATTCCACGAACCGCCCGTACAACGTCGCGACCGCGAGCGCCTGCCGGCGTTCTTCGAGTGCGGGCGTCACGCCCGCGAGTGCCAGCCGGGCAACCTCCGCGTGCTCCGCGAGGTCGAACGCCGCATCCGCGTCGCGCTGCACCACGCGCGCCAGTTCCAGCGCGGCTTCGCGATCGAACGCCGCACCCAGCCCAAAGAACACGTGCGCGATCCCGCCGGGCTCGAGCTTCACGACCCGCCGCAGGCTCACGATCGGGTCGAGCACGTTGCCGGTGGTTCCCGAAAGCCGCCCGCGCGACGAAAGCGCGCGCGGTGCTGCCGTGGTGCCGCCGCGGCCGATGAAGCGGTCGCGGTCGGTTTCGTGCTCGAGCCGGCCCGCGCCGGTCATCACGTGTACCAGCCACGGATGCTGCTCGTCCGGATGCCGCGGCCGCCGGGACACGACCAGCGCGCGCGTTGAGGAGTCGAATTCGGTCTGGACGAACAACCGTGAGAACGCCGGATGCGAGGCGTCAGCCGCGGCGTCGTGAATCACGACCGGCGCGAAGCTCGTGATCTCGATGCGCCGCGCGCGACGCGAGCGATTGCGCAACGTGACGCGCCGCACCTCGGCATCGGCGTCCGGCATCACGGCGACTTCGAGCTTCGTCTCGATGCCGTGGTCGCGCCGCTCGATCGTGAACACGCCGGGGCGCCACGTGGATTCGTAGGCGTCGGGAACACCGGCTAGCGGCTCGGTACCCGCAGTCCACACCTCACGCGAGTCGAGGTCACGCAGATAGACGAAGCTGCCGTCGCGGTCCTCGACCGGATCGCCGGCCCAGCGCGTGAGCAGGGACCCGCCGTGAGAAGTGAAACCGGTGCCGCGTCCGGTGATCGCAACCGAGAGCCGCCCGTTGGAGAGGATCGCACCGGGCGAAACGACGAGACTGCCCCGCGAGGTCGTGTTGTCCTCGCGAGGCAGCGTGGTCGCCGCCTCGATCTTTGGCATGCGTCGGCCTTGTCCTCTCTTCGAACGTTCTCGCGCGCCGCGGCCCGCGGACACTAGTGGAGCAACACGATTCTCCGGACATCGGTCCGGCCCTGACCTTCGAGACGTGTGTAATAGATGCCGCTGCCCAGGCGCGCGCCTTCGAGCGGAACCCGATGGAGTCCCGCCGGGAACACGCGATCGGCGACCCGCGCGACCTCGCGCCCGCCCACATCGAACACCGTCAGGCGCACGTGACTCTCACGGCCGAGACGGAATCGCAGCGTGGTCGCGTCGTGGAACGGATTGGGTTCGTTCGCGAGCAACTCGACCGCGCCGTCGAACAGCGGCTGCTCGACGCCGGTCACCGTGCGCGTGAATCCCGCCGCCGCAAGACCCGCCTTCACCTGCGGGTTGAGCATGAAGCGATTCCACACCGAGCCGTTGCGGTAGTTCTCGATCATGAGCACGATCGGCCCCTGATCGATGCCGAGATAGTCGGGGTCGAACCAGTCGGGGTTCGCCTGGAGACTCATCGCGTCGCGGAAACCGTAAGGCCCCCACAACTGCGTCTTATAGGTGTTCCACAGCTTGTGCATCACCGGGATCGTGGCTTCGGGCGCGAAGGGTATCGAACTCAGCGGTGCCGTCGGCGTGATGGTTCCATCGTCGTTCTGCGCGGGCGGCGCGCCGCGCGCGTTGTAGGAGTTGCCGGGGCCGTCGCTCGCGGTCAGCCCCCACAGGCTGTCGCTGTAGCCGATCTTGAAGTTCGGGTTCGCGATCGCGTACGAACGCTGGGCGAGCGTGGCGCGGCGCGAGTTCTCGAAGTACGTGATGCCGCGATTCGTCATGTACGCGTCGTTGATGTAGCGGAAGTCGATCCAGCAGTGCGAATACTGGTGGCCGAACAGCGGCGGGAAGTTCACGTACGACTGGCCGTAGTGGGTCTGCCACGAGTAGGTGCTGGTCCAACTCGTCCAGGGACTGCCGTTGGTGGGCGGATGAGTCGGCGATCCCATGGCAATGACGTACATGACCATGGCTTCGTTGTAGCCCGTCCAGTTGTAGACGATGAATCCCGATTCCGGAGTCCACCCATGCTTGAGCGGAGAACCCGAGTTCTGCATGAACTTCCAGTCCGCTCGATAGGTGATCGAATCGGCGAGCGCGCGGATCCGGGTCTCCGTCGTGTCGGTGCCCGTGAAGTATTCACGCGCCTGCAGGATGCCCGCGAACAGGAGCCCGGTGTCGATCGTGGATACTTCCGAGTTCCACATCCTCAGCGCGGTGTTCATGTCGAGCCAGTGATAGAACAGACCCTTGTACCCGATGAATCCGCTCACGCCGGTGCCTTGCGGCTTGCTCCACAGCGTCTCGAGCGTGGTCCTCACCCGGTCGCGTCCCTGCTCACGCGTGATCCACTCGTGATCGATTCCAACCGTGATCGCAGAAAGGGCGAAGCCGACCGCCGCGGTGCTCGCCGGGGAGCCCGACTGGCTGCGGTCGCGGACCAGACCATTGGCGGGATTGGCTTGATACCAGCAGTACCGGAACGAGGCGTGCTGGACCGAGTCCAACAGCGCTTCGGTGGTGATCGCGTTCGCGCTCGATGCCCCGAGCATCAGCAGCGCGCTCAGGAACAGTATGTGCCGTTTCATAGGTGCCTCTTCAGTGATGTGGCCCCGGCGGTCTCCCGGCCGTCCGGCCGGTAAGCGAAGCGCGATGAGATCATTTCAGAACGTCAATCCCACCGCGATCCGGTGGGTGCTGCCGAGCCTGCCGTGCGCGGCCCATGCGTAGTCGAGCGTGTAGACGTACACATCGTACGCCCCGCCCACGCCGCCGCCCGCGGTGAATCCGACTTCCGAGTCCTGTTCTCCCGCCTTCTGGTATCCCGCCCGCAGCGCGAACCGCTTGCGATACGCCAGCTCGGCGCCCGCGCTCACGCTCTCGGTGTTGTCGTTGGGATGGAGCGCATCGAGCGCGAGGTTCAACTGTGTCACGGGATTGAGCCGCACCGGAAGCCCGACTCCGACCCGGAACAGCACCGGCACGGAGAAGGCGTCGGTGAAGATTTCGGCGGGAAGCTGGCCATTGTCACCGAATCGGTCCGGGTCGCCATCGTAGGTCACCCGCAGGTCGCGCCCCGAGAATTTGCCCATGGTACCGAAGTTCAACAGGCTCGCCCCGAGCCGCAGGCCGTTGTCCGAGATCTGGTAGAGCGTGCCGAAGCTCATGGTTCCGGTCGAGAGCGTGGTGTTCCAGATCGTCTCCTGAACGTAGGTCACCTGGAGCCCGGCCGAGAAACGGTCGGTGATCTGGCGTCCGTAGCCGAGGCCGATCGCGATGTCGGAGACATGGTAACGCTCGCCGGTTCCCTGCGGCTGCGTGACGGTCCGCACGTCGATGTCCCCTGAGTTGAGCGACGTGACCGCGGCGTAGACGTTGCCGAACCGGCCGATCGGCAGCGCGCCCGCGACGTGCTCGTGCTTGATCCCCGCGAACCATTCGCTGTGCCCGAACGCAAGCGCGCGCCCCTCGGCATGTCCGATCGCCGCGGGATTGAAGTACGCGGCATCGAGTCCTTCGAGCGTCACACCGGTGTTGCCCATGCCGGCGCTGCGGGCACTCGGCTCGATCAGCAGGAACGCCCCGATGGTCGTCCCGGTCTTGCTCTGCGCCGCAGCGGGCACGGCGGTCGCGAGCGCGGCGCTCACGCACAGTGCAACGACGATCCGCGCGTGAACTCTGCGAAGAGTGCTCATCGGATGATCGCGAACTTGCCGACGTGTTCGCCGAATCCCGGCGCGTCGACGTGGAAGACGTAGAGACCCGGAGCCACGTCGATATTGTCTTTCGTGCGCAGGTTCCACGCGACGAAGCCCTCGAGCGAACCGTTCTGCCGCAACGTCTGCACGAGATCGCCGCGCACGGTGTAGATGCGGATCACGCCACCCTGCGGAATCGCGCGGAACTCCATGCGGCGTTCACCGCGCCCGGAGATCGCGAAGCGCTGCGGCTCGAACGCCGCGGCACCCACGTAGGGATTGGGAATCACGTACGGCTTCTGATTCCAGTCGGCCTGCGCGCGATCGGGGTCGATGCGCTGGGCGGTGGTCGAGAACACGAACGCATCGTCGCCGCTGAGCGGACGCGAGAGCGCGAGGTCGAAACGGTCGCCGAGTCGCGGCGGCACGATCGGTCCGCGCGCGCCCTGACCGAGCGTGTCGAGTTGCACGCGCCAGGTGATCTGCGAATCGCGGGCCGTGGTGTTGACGAACGTGAGGATGTCGATGAACTCGTCGGGACGGCTCAGCGTGCCATCGAGGTCCGAGTCGCGAAAACGGAAATCGAGCCGCAGGTCGCCTTCGGGCGCATGCGCGACGACCACGAACTTCGCGTTGCGCGCCGGCACCGGGAACACTGCGATTCCCGTGTCGCGCACGACATTGTCGAACGTGATCGAAATGTCGTCGGGATAGCCGGGCCGGCGCAGATTCGGCGATTGCGCCGGCTGATAGGCGGCCTTGAGTCGCGTATTGGTCGGACTGCCCGTTGCGAAGCCGGTACGGGCGACATCCACGGTCGTCATCAGGGGATTGATCACGATCGGCAGCAACCCGGTCGCCGCCGGGCCGATGCCGCGCCCGTCGAGATCCAGGCCATTGCGAAAGAACGTCTCGTGCGTGCTGCTGTCGGTCAGGGCATAAGACGTCGCGCGAATGCTGTCGGAATCGGGCACGGCGAACGTGATCTTGAACAGATGATCCTGAGGCACGAGATTCGAATTCACGACCTCGACCCGCACGTCTCCCGTCCCGCGGCCCGCGACCTGGGTCGCGCTGTCGGCGGCGGCCCGGACGAAACCGCTGACGCGAGGATTCGGACGGACCGCCACGACGTTCTTCGGCAGGATCAGGCCGCCACGCGGGGTGATCGACACCGAGATCGCGTTCTCCGAGGGATAGTAGGCCACCGAGTCGGGCACCTCGGCCGCGGAGCCGTAGTCGTAGGCCGTGACCGCGTAGTAGTACGCCTGCCCGTTTGTCACGGTGGTGTCGGTCCACGTGTGGGTGATGCCGGTCTCGTTGCCGAGGAAGTAGGACACGCCGTCCACCGTCTTGCGCGAATAACCGCGCGTGCCGTCCCGCAGGTCGAACTGGACGATCGGCTTGCCGTTCGACGGCAGCGGATTGCCGCGCCCGCTGGTGAGCACGCGCGGATCGCGGAATTCGGGGTCGGTCGATCGATAGATCCGGTAGCCTTCGAAGTCCTGAAGGAACGAAACGGGATCGATCGAGCGCTCGGCGATGTCGTCCCACGACAACCGCACGTAGCCGTCGCCCGCCTCGGCGGTGAGTGTCGGCTGTGTCGGGGGGACGGCGAACTGATAGTTCGCGTTGTAGATCTGCTGAACCGTGTGCACCGTCTCGCGCAGCTCGGAGAGATCGCTGCCGTAGGCGAGTGCCAGGCTGAATCGCTCGCGCCGGCCGGCTTCGAGCCGGAACGGGCCCGAGGCGAACAGGAATCCGATGTTGTAGTTCGCGGCGACCGCGGAGTCGAAGCGCGCGGGCGGATTCGGGTTCGTGAAGTGTTCGTAGAGCCGCCGCGGCCAATCCTGACTGTTGGTGAAGAACAGGATGCCATCCACACGCGGATCGGGATTTTCGGGACCCGCCTTGATGCGGTTCATCTTGAACCCGGTGAGGCCGATCTGGTCGGATTCGTTGAGGTCGGTGCGATCGAAGTTCGTTTCTCCATCGGTCGGGATGCCGTCGCCCTCGCCGGCATCACCGGTCTCGCGCACGCCGTCGGCTCCCACGTCGAACAGATCCGCGAACCAGTCCATGTCCTCGTCCCCGGTGAACCACACGCCCGCGCGATACGCAGGCCGGGTCTCGAGCGAGCCATAGAACGCCTCGAAGCGCGCCGTATCGTAATTCGCCTCGACATAAGCGCGGATCGCGTCGCGGCCCTCGATGCGCAGACCGGGGCCGCCGTCGCGCTTCTCGTCGACGACCCCGTCGAGATCATTGTCCAGCCCGTCGAATTGATTGCCCGGGGTCTCGAGGTAGGCATAGCCCATGTACCCCGTCTCGCTGCAGCGGCTCGCCAGGTCGACGCCATGACCGTAGGTGTCCCACGTGTAGACGAGGTCCAGGCCGAGCGACTTGTCGAAGAACGCGTTGTCGTCGTCCGACTCGAACACGCCGTCGCACGACAGCGCGGGACCGCCGACGCCCGAGTCCATGTAGAGACCGAAGATCACGTTGTCGTCGTAGGTCGTCGTGCCTTCGTTCGTGATGTCGTAGTGCCAGAAGATCACGTTGCCGGCCTGCGGGTTCGACCATTGGAATCCGCGCACCTCGACCTTGAGGCCGAGCCCGTGACGCGTCGGGTCGGTGCTGTCGGGCGCGGACTCCCATACGTCGTAGAAATTGTCGTCCATCACCGTGAACGACTCCTGATCCGCCGCCGGACGCTTGCCGAAGTATCCGTTCCAGGAGCCGCGCCACCCCGGATCGTCGGGATCGGTGACACGATCCGGCCACGAGTGCGGCCACGTCCGTGGATCGTTGCTGATCGCGGGGGACCGGCCCTTGTTGGTGTCGGGACTGGCCTGGAAGTATCCCGGCCGTGGCTCGAAGCGCATGATGTTGTTGGTGTAGGGGCTTTCGATCTGCCGCTCGCGATAGCCGGTCTCCATGATGTACGCGTCCGCCCCGCCCGGCTGGCGCACCTTGGCGAGCACGAACGGGGTGATGCCGTCCGAGTAGTTCATGCCGCTGCCCTTCGGGGCTTCGCCCGAGTGGAACACCGACAGATCGACATTCCCCGGGTCGCGCGGATAGTCGCCAACCATGCCGAAGTTCCAGAACAGCGTGCGCAGGTTGTTGGCATCGTGAATCCCGGAGCGCTCGGCGTCGATGCGCCCGCGCTCGGCCGGCGGCGGCGAGGCCGCGAACGCTGTCGTGGCCGGCGAAAGGGCCGCCCAGCAGGCTGCGATCACGAACGCCCCCGCGCGCACGGCGCAGCGTGTGCTCCACGGCATCGTCATCCTCCCACCTGCATGCTGACCCCGACCTCGATGCGGCGTGGCGCGTAGAAGCGCAGCGGATTCGCGAGCTGAGCCGCGTCGCGTGCCGGATCGCGCGCATAGTACGGGCTGCCGGTAGTGTCGAACACGTAGCCATTGAAGAAACGGACGTCGAACAGGTTGTACACGCGCGTGAATGCGCGGATCTTCGGTCCTTGCGAAGCTGCCGAACCGGAGGAGCCCGCAGCCGCCGCGCCCCGCAAACGGAAGATCTTCTCGGCCGCAAGGTCGACGGCGACCGCAGCGGAGCGGCGTCCGGAATTCGCCTCGAGACCGAATCCGAATCCGACTTCGCTGGTCGGCGTGTACGGCTGGCCGCTCGCGGCACGCACCACCGCGTTCATGACCCAGTCGTTGTCGCGCGATGCGGTGACCGTCGCGTTCACGGTATGGCGCTGGTCCCAGTTGAACGGGATCTGCCGCGGACGCGGGTCCTCGCCCGCTTCCGCGCGCGTCGCCGTCTCGCGCGGGTTGCTCGCGTTGCCCTGGGCGAGCTGCCATGTGTAGTCGAGCGAGCTGCTCAGAATTCCGCGGCGGCGCTGGTCGATGGCGACGGTGAAACCCGCAACCGTGCCGAAGTCCACATTCGTGAGCCGCGCGTACTCGGCGCCGTTGTAGGTCGAGATGAATTCCACGCCGAGCAGATCGCGGATGTCCTTGTAGAACGTGCTCACGTCGACGCCGAGCCAGTCGGTGACGGCCTGCTTGTAGCCGAACTGATAGTGCACGGTGCGTTCGGGCTTGATGTCGGGATTGCCCATCACGCGATAGTCAGGATCACCGGCCTGCAGGTCGTTGAGCACGCGGTAGTCCGAGTTGCGGAAGATCTCCCCGATCGCGGGCATCTGAGAAAAGTGGCCATACGCGAAGAACAGCGCAGCGTCCTTCGTCACGGGGTACGACACTCCGACGCGAGGCGAGATCGAGTGCTTGCGCGTGGTCGCGATCCAGTCCGATTGCGGTGCGCCCGAGATCGAGTTCGCCGGGTTCGCAAGATCACTCGGCACTCCGGCGCGCGCGTTGAAGTAGTCGAAGCGCACGCCGGCGCGCAAGCGCAGATCGTTCCACTCCAGATCGTCCTGCACGTACCCCGACGCGATGTAGGGAACGTAGAGCTGGATTCCGGGGAAGTCCGGCGGCTCGTAGAACTTCCGCTGCAGAAACGTTCCCGTGCTGTCGTTGCCGCTCACTTCGGAGAGCACGCCGTCGGCCCCGAAGCGCACGCGCGGCCACTGGAACTCGGCACCCAGCTTGACCTGCTGGTCGTCGCTCACCTGGTCGACGTACGACGTCTTCACCAGGACCGCGTCGGTGTTCTGCTTGAATCGCGCGAGATCGACTCCCTGGACGATTGCGTCGTTCTCGTAGCCCGGCACGCGATCCGGAGGGCCGGCGGCATCATAACGCGGGTCGAGCGCGTCGTCGTAGACCATGTCCCTATAGTCGAAGTAGTTGTGGCGAAAACTCAGGTTGTAGTACCGGGACCGGGACAGTGTGTGGGTCCAGTCGAGCCCATGTGCGATCGACGTGGTGCGCTGGCGTGGCAATCCATCCGGATTGAGCCGGTAGGCGAAGTCGGCGCGACGGCTGTCCACGAAGTTGATCACGGCCTGATAGTTCAACTCGAGGTTCTTGATCGAGCGGTTCGTGATCTTGGCCAATCCCGACCATTCGCGCGAATAGCCGAGGCTTCCGCGGCGGCCATCTCCGTCCGGAGCGAGGACCTTGTCCGCGGGCTCGTCGCTCGCCGTGTGCCACGGCAGAAAGCGGCGGGTGGCATCGAAGTAGTCCTCGAACCGGTAGCGCCGCGCATTCATTAGGAACGTCGTGTTGGCCACCAGCGGGCCGCTCACGCTGACCTGGTAGTTCTGGAGCCCGGCCGGATGGAAGTCGAACTCGGCCTGGCGCCGGTCGCCGCCCGCGAAAACGAATCCGCCGGTGAGCGCTTCGGCGTCCCAGCGAAACTGGTCGGTCCCGCGCCGCAGCACCGCGTTCACCACGCCGCTCATGGCCTGACCATACTCGGCATCGAACGTGCCGCTGATCACCTGGACCTCTTCGAGCAGCGAACGGTCGAGCCGCAGACTCGTCTTGTTGTCGAATGCGTTGTTCACGGAGACGCCGTCGACCTGATACTGGACCTCGCCTCCGCGTCCGCCGCGAAAGTGCAGATCCCCGCCCTGGGACACCACTCCCGCCTGGAGGTTCACGATGTCCTGCAGCTCCTGCACCGGCAGCGCGCTGATCTCCTCGCGGCTCACGGTCGCAAGGTTGCTCGTGAGCTTGAGATCGACGACCGCGCGCCGTGCACTGACCACGACCTCGTCCATCGCGATGGGCGCCTCGAGCAGCGTGGCGTCGAGCACGGTGGTGTTGTCGGCGGACACGACGACGCCGGTGATGGTCGTGGCCCGGTAGCCGAGCATCGCGACCTTCACATCATACGTCCCGGCCGGGACATTGAAGATGGCGTAGCGCCCGCCCGCGTCCGTCATCGCCCCGAGCCGCGCAGTCGGAATGGCGATGTTCACGCCGACGAGCGGAACCTTCTTCCCGTCGACCACCGCGCCTGTGATCTTGCCGGTCGTGCCCGCGACGGCTTCGCGGGGGGCGGCAGAAATGACGAGACCCAATGCCAGGGCCAGGACCGAACCCCAGAAACAGGTCGCGGCCGTGAGGGTGCGGCGTTCCATCGCGCTCGTATGGGTCTTGGTGGGATGTGTCGATGCGGCGGGTGCGGACCCCACGGGCCCGCACCGCCGCGACTCGACTACTGTAAGACCATCATCTTGCCCGCCATCGTGCCCCGCGCAGCGCCACTCACCGGATCCGTGAGCTTCACACGGTACAGGTAGATGCCGGTGCCGAGACCCGATCGCGTGAACGAAGCCTGACGCACGCCGGGAGCATGGAGCCCGAGCGCACGCTTCGCCACCTGGCGACCCTGGAGGTCATAGACCTCGAGCGTGACGCGCGCCGGTGCCGCCAGCGTGAACCTCAGCATGGTCGTGGTGCGGAACGGATTCGGGAAGTTGCCGATGAGTTTCGCCTCGGCACCGATCTCGTCTCCAACGTCGTTCACGTAGAGCGGATCGAAATACGCGTTCGCGGGACAGCATTCGTGCTCGTACTCACGCCCCCACCAGGTCCGCGTGCCGTAGCTGTCGGTGAAGGGAGTGAACGAGTCGCCGTCCTGCATGTTGATGCCGATGTAGAGTGGCTTGGTCCCCAATCCGGCCGGGAACCCGAGCCGGCGCAGATTGACCATCAACTCGGCCGTGTAGCCCTGATCGGGGCTTCCGCCCAGCGTGTCCACCGTCGTCCCGGGTTTGAGTTTGAGTCCGAGTTTTGCCGCGAACGCCGTATCGCGCAGGAACGGCAGGTAGTCGGTCGCGACCGGGAGGCCGGTAGGGCCGACATGGAACCCGAGCCGGCGCGACTCGCGATTGCGGTCGGTGGTCTTGGCGGTGTCCTGAATCGTCACGATGAAGCCGTCCCAGCGATCGAAGGCCGGGGGACTCTGCACCACCTGATCGCGAACGTCGAAGCCGATGTAGAGCGAGTCGCCCTTGTAGAACCACCGGATCGTCGCGTCGCCCGGATCGACCACCGGGGCGGTTCCGCCGTTGACCGGCGGCTGGAAGAAGCCGGCGCGCCAGCGCATGACACCGGGATAGGTGTTGCGCACGGCGAAGTCACCGTAGCGGAGATCGAACGCCTTCGTGACCGCCTGCGACCAGACCGGTTCGGTGAGGAAACCGTCGATCGTCGGCGTCGGCTGGGCGCTCTTGTTCGGGATGCGCACTTCAGGTCCGATGAATGGCACCGCACCCGAACTGACCGTGACGTTCGGCCGCGTGTGGATGCGCACTTCGTTCATCTCCATCCGATTGCCCCACGGCCCCTGCCACCATGAACGATTGTTGGCGAAGCGGGGGCCCGACAGCGGCCAGAACCAGTCGTTGTCATAGACCGAGATGTTCCATTCGATGATGTCGCCATTCGGGGCGGTCGGCGTGTAGCCCATCACGCCGACGTCGAACATCATTTCCACGACATAGCTCGAGTCGTTGGTCGCATCGGAGTTGGTCTGGCCACCACGTACCTTCGTCACCGCATCCCACGCCGCGATCTGCTCCGGCGTGCGCGGAATCGTGTCGCTCTGCGAACTCCAGTAGCCGCGGAAGCCCGGCATCTTCCCGACCGCTTCCGGATTCGGATCTTCGGGGTGCCACCACGAATACAGGTACTCGACCGGACCCGAGATCGTCGCGAACGGATCGCGGTGATCCTTGATCCCCATCAGCAGCCCGTCGTGGCGGTTGAAGGTCGCCGAGCCGCCGATCGAGCTGTCGCGCACCACGGCACCCAGATAGAGCTTGTTGCCGTTCACGAGGAATTTGAGCGTCGCGAACGTGCTGTCCTTGGGAATCTTGCCGGCCTCTTCCTTCCAACCGCTGCCCGGATCACCGTTGTTCACGCCGTACCGCACGATCCAGGTTTCCGCGTTGGCCCATGAAGATTCATCGAGCACACCATCGAGCGTGATCGTCTGTGTCGTGGTGCGCGCCCAGATGGCGTCGGTACGCGGCGCCTGAGCGTGGGACCATGAGGGCAGCGCGAGCGCGATCAACGCGCACGCGAACCACCCTGTGAGCTTCATCGGTTTCATTTCCATTCCTCCTGATGTGATGCGCGAGTCCTTCATCGGCCGTGATGGGGAATGTGGTTTCGAATGGCGTTCAAAGTGGCTGGCTTGCCGTTGCTCGTACCGCACGAGCCGCGTACGACGAGCGTGGCCGGAAGCACCTGATGTGTGCGCTCGATCGGAACGCCCTGCGCGAGCGCGGTCACGATCAGCAGCAGCCGGTCGACCGCGCGCGCGCCCAGCTCGAACGTGTCGACGCGCATGGTCGTGAGCGGCGGACTCAGGTAGCGCGCGGTTTCGATGTCGTCGAAGCCCGCGACCGCGATGTCCTCGGGCACGCGCACGCCGGTCTCGGCGAGCGACCGCATGACGCCGAGCGCCATGTGGTCGTTGCCGACGAATACCGCCGTGGGCCGTGGATCGAGCTTCAGCAACGCGGCCATCGCCGCATGGCCCGACGGCTCGGTGAAGTCGCCGGCGATCTCCAGCTCGAGCGACAGATCGCCTCCGCCCTCGCGCAGCGCCTCGCGGTAACCGTTGCGCCGCTGCGCGGCATCGACGTTGCCGAGCGGACCGGTCACGGTCGCGATGCGCCGGTGACCGAGTGCCATCAGGTGGCTCACGATACTGTGGGCACCTTCGAAGTTGGCGATCGAGACGCTGTCGAAGCCTTCGTAGCCGCCGCGCGGATCGATCAGCACGACCGGCGTGTCGGCGACCCAGTCGCGGATCGCCGCGGGCGTTTCGACATTCGGGGCCATGACGACCAGCCCGTCGATCCGGCCGCGCATCGAGCGCAGCGCCGAGACGAGTTCGTCGGTGCCGGCGTGCGAGCTGGACACCAACAGATGAAATCCATTGCGGCGGGCGGTGACGTCGAGACCGCGGATCACGCCCGAGAAGAACTCACCATGCATGTCGGGAAGCAGCACACCGAGCGTGTGAGTGCGGCTCGTGATCAGGCTGCGCGCCGCAGCGTTGGGCCAGTAGTTGAGGCGCGTGGCGACATCGCGCACCGCCTGCGCGGTGTCGGCGCTCACGACCGTGCGGTCGTTGAACACGCGGGAAACCGTGGCGACCGAGACTCCCGCTTCACGCGCGACATCTTTGATCGTGGCCACTGTGGGCTCCGCGGCGGTGAAACCATCCGCCATCGTGTCGATACCCGCGGCCCCGCGCGTTCGCGAGCGGGCCGGTGCTGACTTGTAATCGATTACATCAATTCGAATTCCTCTACGGCGCGGCTGCAACGACAAGGGTTGGCGGGCGCGACCCGCCGCCGGACTACGAGGCTGGCGTTCGGATCACCGGACCCGGCGCTTTCGCACCGGGCCCGGGATCGTCACGCACTGCTGCATTACTTCAAACAACCGACTGCGATGCTTACTCGATCACCACGGCGCGAGCGCTGACACTGCGCGAGCCCTGGGTCAGACGGACCATGTAGACACCCGGGCGAAGTGCCGCCTTGGCGCCCAGCGTGATCGTGTGACGGCCGGCGCCGAGTTCGCTCAGATCGCGCGAGGCGACCTGGCGTCCGCTCACGTCGAAGACCCCGATGGTGGTGGTCTGACGCGACGGCAGGCTGAACGTCACGTTCAACGGACCGCGAGCCGGATTCGGCTGCACTCCGCGAATCGCGAACGAAACATCCTCGGCATCGCCCACCGCGGTGGACGCGGTGATCGTGAAGAGGCCGGTCTCGGCAACTTCGGACTGCGCCACCAGACCGGTTTCGTCGGCTGCACCGAGCACCACCAGCGCAATGCGCGCCTGGGTCGACGGGGTCGCCGGCACGGTCCAGTTGTGGTTGCCGTCGTTGTTGATGTTGCTGGCGACGAGCGTCCAGGTGGTACCGCCGTCGATCGACTGCAGCATGGACACCTTGGAGATCGTCACGTCGGTCGGCACGTCCCACTGGACGTTCACGACCTGACCCACCGCGACGACGCTGTTCGGCGCCGGCTGCTGGGCCTTCGGGTTCCTGATGTTGACGTACTCGAGCGCCTCGAAGCAGTTCGCACCGATGTCACCCGAGATGAAGACGGGTTCCTTGGTTCCCGGTCCGAGCGTCGCGACGACCGCCGACCGGTCGAACTTAAGCCGCAGGCCCTCTCCGTGATCGACGATCTTCGCTTCGGTGTTCGGAGCGACCGGCACGCCATTGAGCGTGACCGACGAGACGTCGATGTCCTCGGCGGTGTAGCCCGAGGCCGCGTACGGATACAGGGTCGCGGTGAAGTACTTGCCGTGGCCATTGCGGTTGATGCGGCTCGGCGCGAGCTCGGCAGCGACACCGACCTTGTCGAGGCACTGGGTGAACCGGATGTTCGACCAGGTTGCCTTGGCCGTCACGTCGTTGCCATTGGCGAGGAACACCTGGAAGTATCCGCCGGCGCGACCGTCGTTGAGCATGCCCCACAGACCATAGGGCGGCTCTTCGGCCGGATTCGCCATGTCGAACGGAAGCTGTCCGCTAGTGTAGCTCTGACCGTTGTAGACCAGCGTGTACTCGATGGTCGCGGGATCGCTGGCGGTCTGCGAGTGCTGGTAGTACTTGACGTCCAGGTGGATCGCGGTGCCCTTCACGTAGTGCAGGCCGAAGGCGCCCGTGAACGAGAAGAACGGCAGACGGCCGCCGAAGCACGCGATTTCGCCGTCGGTCGAGCGGACGTTGAAACGGCCGTCGACATTCTGCGAGTACCACGGCGAGATCAGGAGTCCGCCTTCGCCGTTGCCGGTGCCCGAGATCACGAGGTCGGCCGAGAAGCCGTAGCGCGAGTTGTTGTTGAACTCGACCGCGTTGACGCCGTCCTCGGAGAAGCGCCAGTTGTGCAGATTGGCGAAGCCGAAGCAGTCGACGTGCGCGTCCTGGATGGAGATCAGGCTCGGGTAGTTGTTGACGACCGTCACGGTCGAGGTCGGGCAATCGTTGAAGATGCGCGTGTTGGTGACGGCACTGTTCGGATCCGGCGTGGTGCCGAATTCGATGTCCGACCACGAGGCCGCGACGTTGACTGCGACACCGTTGCCGAGACGCGGCTGGAAGTAACCACCGACGCGCGCTTCGTAGAGGATGCCCCAACGGCCGTGCGGCGGATCTTCGGCCGGGTTGCCTTCGTCGAACGGCAGGCGGCCGCTGGTGTAGTCGTTGCCCTGATAGGTGACCCGGTATTCAATCGTTCCCGGGGCCGAGGGCTTCACACCGTGCGGCTCATAGATCACTTCGAGACGGATCGGCTCGCCCGCGGCGTAGTGCAGGCCGTGGGAGCCGGTGAACGAGTAGAACGGCAGACGGCCGCCGAAGCAGGCGATCTCGCCATCCGGCGTGCGGACGTTGAAACGGCCGTCGACGTCCTGCGAGAACCACGGCGACAGACGCAGTCCGGCTTCACCGTTCCCGCTGCCCGAAATCACGAGGGTAGCGGCGTAGCGGAAAGACGAGTGGTTGTCGAAATTCGCAGGGTTGACGCCGTCTTCCGAGAAGCTCCAGTTGTGGAGATTCGCGAAGCCGAAGCAGTCGAGGTCCGCGTCATTGATGGAAATGAGCGCGGGGTAGTTGTTGGTGACCGAGACCGTCGACGTCGGACAGTCGTTGAAGATGCGCGTCTTCACGACCGCGCTGTTCGGCGTCGGGGTTGCCGCGAACGCTGTCATAAAGCCAGCGAGCGCGAGCACGGCGGTGAACGCCATGCTCAGTGGTGTGGTCCGCTTCATGGATTCCTCCAACGAGAGTAGGGGGTGCAGCGATGATGAGGATCCAACGGCACAATCGTGGCTGCTTGCCAGGACGAGGTGGCGGTCATGCGTCTGAAGTCGTGATCTGCGGCGGCCCGAGCCATCGCAAACGCACGGCACTTCGGAAGCATGGCTGCTGAGGAGGAGGGCAGGGCCTCGCGGCACATGTCTGTTGCCGATCCCAGCCTTCGATGTAAACGATTACACAACCATGTCGGTGAATGGTCAAGAGAAGAGTGAAGTTTGCTGACGCGTTTGCCGTCGTTTAGGACGAGCGACGCCAGTTCGTATCTCGGGCGCATGTCGCTCAACGCATCGCGGAGCGGACAGCACAACTGATCGAAGTTTTGAACGACGGCAAAATACTGGGTGAGGCGAAGATTGTTGCTGAGCAAGGCCGCGCCCGAATGACGCACCCGCCGGGGGCTCAGGCGCGGTTCGATCCCGCCATTTCGGTCGCCGCAGTGGTGCGATCGCCTTCGACCACCACGCGCGACAGGTCCCAGCCGCGCAGGAATAACGCGCGCACTTCACTCAGCAGCCGCAGGCGGTTGAGCCGCACCGCGGGGTTCTCGGCGTTCACGAGCACGTGATCGAAGAAGCCGTGAATCGCCTGCTCCATCTCGAGCAACGCCGGCAGGATCTCGGCGTAGCCGCGTCCCTCCCACAGCGAGTCGGTCCGGCCCCGCGCCCGTTCGAGCGCGGCAGCCAGCTCCAGCTCGGCGGGCTCGGTCAGTGCGGCGCGGTCGAGTGCTGCGGGCAGCGGATCGGTGGTCGCCTTCAAGATGTTGCTCACGCGCTTGAACAGCGCGGCGAGCGGCTCGAAACGCAGGTCGGCCCGGAACTCCGCCAGCACACGCGCCCGCAGCAGCGCGTCGAACGGATCGACCCAGCCCGGCCGCGTGCGTTCGCCGGTAGCGTGGGCGGGGCGCGCTTCGAGTGCGGCGTCGCGCGAGTCGTAGGCGATTCCGCGCTCATCGAGCGCAGTCTCGATGCGGCCGCGCCAGAACTCTCCGAGCTTCTTCATGATCTCCGCGTGCGGAAGCTGCGGATCGTTCGCGAACAGGATGCGGGTGCTCTCCATAGAAGCGGCGTAGAGATCGAGGTGGCGCTCCTGATCCATGAGGATGCGGATCACGCCATTGCCCGCGCGCCGCACCCCGTAAGGATCCATGCTGCCGCTCGGAATCTTCCCGCCCACGAACGCTCCGGCGGTGTGATCGAGCTTGTCGGCGAGCGCGAGCATGGATCCGGCCGCATTCGCGGGCAGTGCGTCGCTGGCACCGGTCGGACGGTAGTGCTCGGCGATCGCCTCGCACACCGACTGGGGTTCGCCACTCTCGCGCGCGTAGTACGAGCCGATCACGCCCTGAAGTCCCGCGTACTCCTTGCCGCTGCCGATCATCTCGGACGTGAGGTCGGCCTTGCACAGGAGCGCTGCGCGCCTGACCGCGCCGGCTTCGGCGGGCGCCAGGCGTTCCGCGAGCCATGCCGCGAGCGACTCGAGGCGGTCGGCCTTCTCGCGCAGCGAGCCGAGGCCTTCCATCCACACGACGCCCTTCAGTGCGTCGATCTGCTGGTCAGTCGTGCGCTTGAGATCGGTGTTCCAGTAGAACTCGGCGTCCTCGAGGCGCGCGGTGAGCACTGCTTCGTTGCCGCGGCGCACCTGATCGAGACCGCGCTCGTCGCCGTCGCGCATCGCGACGAAGTGGGGCTTGAGCGTG
>JANLWX010000015.1:0-12273 GCA_031364845.1 Candidatus Eiseniibacteriota bacterium | reverse complement strand
GGCTGGAGTGGCGATGCGAGCGGCTCGACGAATCCGCTCGATGTCACGATGAACGCCCATCGGAACATCACGGCGACGTTCGCGATCAACACGTACACGCTGTCGGCGACGGCGTCGGGCAACGGCACGGTGTCCAAGAGTCCCAACGCCGCGACCTACGATCACGGCACGGTCGTGACGCTGACCGCAACCCCGGCGGTGGGCTGGCACTTCACCGGCTGGAGCGGGGACACGGCCACGGCGGCGAACCCGCTCGCGATCACGATGGCGTCGAACCGCACGCTGGTCGCTTCGTTCGCGATCAACACCTATACCCTCACGACGACGACCACGGGCAATGGAGTGGTCAACCGCACGCCGAATCTCGCGACCTACGATCACGGCACCGCGGTTTCGGTGGTCGCGGTGCCGGCGACCGGATGGCACTTCGTGGGATGGAGCGGCGACACGAGCACCGCGTCGAATCCGCTGTCGCTGACCATGGTGTCGAATCGAACCCTGAACGCGACGTTCGCGATCAACACGTATGCTCTGACCTCGAACGTCTCCGGCAGCGGCAGCATCACGCGCGATCCGAACCAGGCGCTCTACGATCATGGAACCTCGGTGACCCTCACGGCGGTCCCCGCCGTCGGCCATCACTTCGTCGCGTGGTCGGGTGCGGTGAGCGGCGTCGAAAATCCCGCGACCGTGGTGATGGACGCCGCCAAGACCGTCTTCGCCACATTCGCGATCAACACGTATCCGCTCACCGTCAGCATTCTCGGCACCGGATCGGTCGTGAAGAATCCCAATGCCGCGACCTATCCCCATGGAACCGTCGTGACGCTGACGGCGACCGCGCCCGAGGGATCGCACCTCGTCGGCTGGAGTGGCGATGCCACCGGCACCGCCAACCCGCTCGCCGTCACCATGAGCGGTCCTCAGAACATCACCGCGACTTTCGAGGTGAATCGTTACTCGCTCGCCGTCGACACCGAAGGGTCGGGGCTGGTTCAGGTCGATCCGGAACTCGTCTCGTATCCGCACGGCTCGACGGTCACGCTCACCGCGCAATCTTTGATCGGCTACCACTTCCTCGAGTGGACGGGAACGCAGACCGGCACCGCGAATCCGCTGGTCGTGACCATGACGAGCGATCACTCGATCGTCGCGCGGTTCGTCCTCAACCGCTATTCGCTTGCGATCTCGACCACCGGGAGCGGATCGGTGACGCGGGTGCCGAATCAGCCCTGGTACGATCACGGCACGCAAGTCGAGTTGACCGCAGTCCCAGCGACCGGCTGGCATTTCACCCAGTGGGGCGGGACCGCGAGCGGGGCCGTGAATCCGCTCACGATCGCGGTGACCTCGAATCAATCGATCACGGCGACCTTCGCGATCAACACCTATGCGCTCACCGCGAACACCGTCGGACAGGGATCGGTGTCGCGCAGCCCGGACCTTCCCGCCTACGATCACGGGACCACGGTCGATGTGACGGCGACCGCGGCGGTGGGCTGGCATTTCGTCGGGTGGAGTGGTGCTGCGAGCGGAACTCTGGCCACCGCCAGCGTGCTCATGGACAGCGCGAAGACGGTGACCGCCACGTTTGCAATCAACACTTACGCCCTCGCCACGAGCGTCACCGGTCAGGGCAGCGTGACCCGGAGTCCAAGCCAACCGCTCTACGACCACGGCTCGACGGTTCAGGTCACGGCGGTTCCCGCTGTGGGCTGGCACTTCGTCGGATGGAGCGGAGATGCGAGCGGCACCGTGAGCCCCGCCTCGATCCTCATGAACGGCGCTCGCAGCGTGACCGCGGCGTTCGCGATCGATACCTACCCCCTCACCGTGAATGCGGCCGGCAACGGATCGGTGACGCGCACGCCGGATCAGGCGGCCTACGACTACGGCACCACGGTTCAGGTCGGCGCGGTTCCCGCGACCGGATGGCATTTCGTTTCGTGGAGCGGTGCCGCGACGGGCACGGCGAACCCCGTGAGCGTGCTCATGGACGGCCCGAAGAGCGTGACCGGAAGCTTCGCGATCAACACCTATGTTTTGAGCACGTCGGTGAATGGGCAGGGTTCCGTGGTGAAGAGCCCCGATCAGCCGTCCTATGACCACGGCACCAGCGTTCAGTTGACCGCGATTCCGGCGGTCGGCTGGCATTTCGTGGAATGGAACGACGAAGCCTCGGGATCCGTGAGCCCGATCACGGTGCTCATGGACGCGGCGAAGAGCGTGGCCGCGACGTTCGAAATCAACACCTATCCCTTGTCGGTGTCGACCAACGGTTTCGGAAGTGTGACCCGGCTTCCGGATCAACCGCTGTACGACCATGGAACCAGCGTGCAGCTGACTGCGGTGCCGGATCCGGATTTTTACTTCGTCGGCTGGGGCGGAAGCGCGAGCGGTGCGTCGAATCCGACCAGCGTGCTCATGGATACATCGAAGAGCGTGACTGCCGTGTTCGGCAGAAGGCTCGACGTGTTGGTGGCCGGCAATGGGTCGGTGTCCAAGAGCCCGAATCAGGATGTGTTCGTGCCCGGTGCGACGGTGACGCTGACGGCCACCCCGCAAGCGTTCCACCACTTCACCGGTTGGAGCGGCAGTGCGAGCGGCATGACGAACCCGCTCGCCGTGACGATGAACACGAATCAGGCGATCACGGCGAACTTCGCGATCGACTCGTATCCCATCACCGTCACCACCAGCGGAAGCGGATCGGTGACACGCAGTCCGAACCTCGCGGCCTACGATCACGGGACCACGGTTCAATTGACCGCGGTGCCCGATGCGGGCTGGCACCTCGCATCATGGAGCGGGGCCGCGAGCGGGTCCACGAGCCCGACCAGCGTCGTGATGAACGGTCCCCAATCCGTGACGGCGAATTTCGCGATCAACACGTATGCCCTGAGCACGACCGTGGTGGGACAGGGTGGCGTGGCGCGCAGCCCGGACCTCGCGCTCTACGATCACGGCACCACGGTTCAACTGACGGCCGCACCCGCCGTGGGCTGGCACTTCGTGTCGTGGAGCGGGGATGCGAGCGGCACCGTGAGTCCGACCAGCGTCGTGATGAACGGCCCGCGGGCAGTGACCGCGACCTATGCCATCAACACCTATGCCCTCGCGGTCGCGACCAGCGGGCAGGGCACGGTGACGCGGACGCCGGATCAGCCGCTCTACGACCACGGTACGTCGGTCCAGTTGACGGCCGTTCCCGCCGTGGGCTGGCACTTCGTGTCATGGAGCGGGGATGCGAGCGGCACGGTGAGTCCGACGAACGTGATCATGAACGGAGCCCGCAGCGTCACCGCGACGTTCGCGATCAACACCTATGCCCTGACCGCCGGGGCCACCGGCAGCGGTTCGGTCACTCGCAATCCCGCTCAGCCGCTCTATGCTCATGGAACCACGGTGGCGCTCACGGCGGTTCCTGCCACGGGCTGGCATTTCAACTCCTGGAGCGGAGATGCTTCGGGCACCGCCAATCCGGTCAACGTCGTGATGGACCGCGCGCGGTCGGTGACCGCCGTGTTCGCGATCGACACGCATCCCCTCACGGTCTCGGTCAGCGGCAGCGGGTCCGTGTCCAAGAACCCGAATCAGCCGCTCTACGATTACGGCGAGACCGTCGACCTCCAGGCGAATCCCGCGACCGGCTGGCACCTCGTGGCCTGGAGCGGCGCGGTGACCGGAAGTGCGAACCCGGTCAGCGTGCTGATCGACGGACCGAAGAGCGTGACCGCCACGTTCGCGATCAACACTTACGCCGTGAACGTCAGCGTGAGCGGCAGCGGATCGGTGGCGAAGAGCCCGAACCTGGCACTCTACGATCACGGAACGACGGTGCAGCTCTCGGCGATACCGGTCGCGGGCTGGAAGTTCAGCGCGTGGAGCGGGAGTGTGAGTGGTTTGACGAGCCCGGTCGATGTCGTGGTCGATGGCACGAAGAACGTCACCGCCACATTCGTGCTCGATCAGTATCCGCTGCAGGTGACGCTTGCGGGCACCGGCTCGGGCACGGTCGCGCGCAGCCCCGATCTGCCGCAGTACAACCACGGTTCGTCGGTGCAGCTCACCGCCACGCCGGCAGTCGGATCGGACTTCACGGGATGGAGCGGAGACGCGACGGGTACTGCCAATCCGGTCAGCGTCGTCATGAACGGGCCGCGGAACGTGACGGCGACCTTCACGCTCAAGAACTACACGCTCACCGCCTCGAGCGGAGCGAACGGCAGCATCACGAAGAATCCCGATCAGGCGACCTACAGCCATGGCAGCGTCGTGGAGCTCACCGCGGTTCCGGCGGTCGGCTATCACCTCGTGGCGTGGGGCGGGGATGCGAACGGCACCACGAGTCCGGTGTCCGTGACGATGAACGGCAACAAGACCGTGACCGCGACGTTCGCGATCAACACCTACACACTCACGGTCAACACGGTCGGGACCGGGACGGTGGTCAAGTCGCCGAGTCAGGCGTCCTACACCCATGGACAGACCGTGAACCTCACCGCAATCGCGGGCACCAACTACACGTTCGCGGGGTGGAGTGGCGATGCGAGCGGCAGCACGAGTCCGCTCCCCGTGACGATGACGTCCAACAAGAACATCACCGCGACGTTCGCGATCAACACCTACGCCGTGAATACGACGGTGTCGCCCGCGGGCAGTGGCAGCGTGACGAAGAATCCGAACCTGACAGCGTATCCCCATGGTTCGGTGGTCCAGCTCACGGCGGTACCCGCGATCGGCTACACGTTCTCGAGCTGGAGCGGACACGCGTCAGGCTCGACGAATCCCGTTTCGGTCACGGTCACCGCCACGCGTAACGTCACCGCGAACTTCACGATCAACTCCTATGCGCTGACGCTGCTCAAGATCGGCACCGGCAATGTGAGCAAGTCGCCCAACAACACGTCCTACACCCACGGAACGCAGGTCACGATCAGCGCAAGTGCCGGCAACGGCTTCCGTTTCGCGGGGTGGGAGGGGGACACGACGTCCACCTTGAATCCGCTGGTGATCCCGATGACCCGGGCCAAGACCATCACCGCACGGTTCGTCGAGAACACGCTTCCGAACGTCGTGGTGCTCTCTCCGAACGGCGGTGAGACGCTGGCTGCGGGGGCGGACGTCTCGATCGCGTGGAACGCGGTCGACAATGTGGCCGTGGATCGTGTCGACGTGTTGTTGTCCCGTACCGGCCCGGCCGGGCCATTCGAAGTGCTGGCCGACAGCCTGCCCAACTCCGGGAGCATGGCGTGGGTGGCGAGCGGAACCGCCACCAACGACGCTTGGATCATGGTGCGCGCCTGGGATCGCGCGGAGAACATCAAGACCGACCTCAGCGACGCGGCATTCACCATCAGCGCACCCACCGCCGGGATCGAAACCGGTCCGGTGTTCGCGTTCGCGCTCAGCGGAATTTCGCCCAACCCGGTCCGTCATTCTGGGCGCATTCACTATGCGTTGCCGGAAGCGGCGCGGGTCAGGCTGACGGTGGTGGACGTTCAGGGCCGGGAAGTGTCGGTTCTGGCGGACGGGGTCGTCGAGGCGGGGCGGCATGAGGCCCGATGGGATGGCGCCATGCACGCTGCGGGCGTGTACTTCGTGCGTTTTGAGGCGGGTGGAAGGCGTTTCATGCGGCGCCTGGTTCTGACCCGTTGACCTCTGAGGAGCGGATCGGGCAGGTTGCGATACCGCCGGGACGCCCCGGCGGGTTCGGCGGCCCCCGGAAGCACCTAACCGGCTCGGGTGCCCCGATTTGCCTTGAACCGAACGATGCCGCCCCATAGACTTGCGAAGATTTCCGGCACGAAATCCGCATTGATGAACATCGGCCCGTAGCCGAGCCACGCACAGACAGCCCTCTCGACCGCCACGAATCCCCTTCCGCTGCGGTTTCGAGATACTCGAGGATTCATGCCCCGGCGGGTTCCGCCGTGAGGCACCCACGATCTACACGGATCCCCAAGGGAGCGACCGTGAACGTACGTATCTCACGATCACATCCGGGACGGTTCGCGGCCGCTCTTGTGGTCGCGGTGCTGGCCTCGTTGATGCCCGCGGTGGTCCATGCGCAGGCTACCTACACTTGGAACAAACCCGCGTCCGAAAAATGGACCACGGCGGCCAACTGGACTCCGACGCGCACGACTCCCGCGACCAACGACATCCTCGTCATCGACGGCACCACCACGCCGGCCCCGACGATCACGGACATTCCGACCCAGACGATCGGACGCCTGCGCATCATCAACAACGCGCAGACCACGTTCCTCGCGGCGGGTGACGGCCGGATCATCACCATCAACAGCGCTACCTCGCCCGCTTTCGAGATGCAGGCCGGTACCGCGCTGTCGTTCATCGACAATCGCCTGCTGACGATCACGCTGTCGGGCACCGCGACCAGCAGCGTCGCCGGCGCGATCGCCCTCGGTGGAGACGCTCACCGGTTGCTGGTGACCAATGCCGGGCAGCTCACGTTTCAGAACGGCGGGTCACTCACCACCAACACCGCCTTCACCGGCAACGTGTTCTCGAACGCCGGCACCGCCAACGCCGTCGTGTTCGCGAGCGGGTCGATCTATCGCCACAACGCGGGGTCGGATCCATTCGGCCTCACCGCTCCCAGCTCGCGCGTCGTATTCCAGCCCGGAAGCACCGCGATCTTCCGCATCGCCACCGGATTTCAATCGAGCGGCCGCACCTACGCGAATCTCACGGCGCAGAACAACATCGCGCTCTCGGGCTCGGGCACCGGCAACTTTCAGTTCGAAACTCTGAACGTCGAATCGGGATCGTCCTTCACGCACACCGGCAGCAGTACGGCGGCTGTGACGGTGACCGGCGACATCCAGAGCGCCGGCACCGGCAACATCGCGATCACGGCCGGCAGCGGCGGCATCACCTTCTCGGGCAGCGGCACGCGCACCGTGGGCGGCGGCGGCGGATCCGGAACGATCACGTTCGGAAGCAACGCCACCGTTCCCGTCGGCACCACGCTCGCACTGAGCCGCGCGGTCACCTTCTCGGCGGGATCCCTCACCGTAAACGGCGGGCTCACCCGCAACGCGGCCGGCACCATCACTCCGGCCCCGACCTATGGCAGCAGCTCCCTGCTCACCTACGCCGCGCCCGTCTCGGTCGGCGCCGAGTGGGGGACGGGAACCGCCGTCGGCGTCGGAGTGCCGCGCAACGTGACGGTTGCGGCCGCGGGAACGGTCACGATGCCGACTACCGATCGCACGGTACCCGGCGACCTCACGATCTCGACGGGCACGCTCGCCATGAACGCGGGCGGGGGAACGCTCTCGGTCGGAGGCAATTGGACCAACAATGGCTCGTTCACGCCGTCGGGCCGCACGGTCGTCATGAACGGCACCGCGACGCAGACCATGACGCGCTCGGGCGGTGAGACGCTGTTCGCGCTGCAGGTGAACAAGGCCTCGGGCGATCTGGTGCTGGGTTCGAGCCCGGCCACCAACCTCACGCTCACGAGTGCCACTGGCGATGTGCTCGCCATTCTCAATGCCGGCAACCTCGATCTCGGTGCCAACACGCTGACCCTGTCGGGCGCCGGGGGTAACGTGCTCGCCGGCGGTGCCGCCGCGGGCAACCGCAGCATCATCGGCACCGGCACGCTCTCGATCACCGGTGCGAAGACCGTCACGAGCGCGGGCGGCAAGACATTGAGCTTCGGGAGCGGCGTCACGGTCGCGCTCGGCGCGGCGACCGACTTCGGCGCCGGTCTCTCCACGATCAACGGCACCCTGCGGCTCGATGCGGGAGGATCGGTCCTCACGAACGCGCCCGCGTACGGGTCGGGCTCGCTGCTGCGCTACAACAGCGGCGGATCGGTGAATCGCGGAGTCGAGTGGAGCGCCACCACGGGTGCCGGCTACCCGGCCGGGGTGCGGCTCTCGAACAACACATCATTCGACCTTTCGAGCGGGGGTGCCGCGACTGCGCGTCAGATGGCGGGCAGCCTCACGATCGACGGCGGCTCGTCGTTCAGCATGGGTGCGATGACCGCCACGCTGCTTGTGCTCGGCAACGTCGATGTCGCGGGAACGCTCGCGCTCTCGACGGCGTCGGGCGGTGACCTGCGGCTGCAAGGCAATCTCGCGGTCAGCGGTACTTACACGCCGAACACGCGCGCGGTAATCTTCGAGGGACCGGCCACGCAGACGGTTTCGAGATCCTCGGGCACGCTCGACGTCGACTTTCTCCGGCTCGCGAAGAGCGGAGGTTCACTCCAGCTGCTCGGCAACGTGCTCGCCGATGCGCCGGTCGCCGGACCCTCGCTCCAATTCAACGGCACGACCGACGTCATCGATCTGAACGGCCGCCTGCTCACGCTCGGTACGACGCTCGGCGGGACCAACGCGAACGGCGCGTTCAAAGGCAGCGCCACTTCGTCACTCGCGCTGAGCGGCACCGGCGCGTTCGGAACGCTGCGCTTCACGAGCGGGTTCGAAACGCTGCAGTCCCTGAGCCTCAATCGCACGAGCACGGGCACCGTGACGCTCGGCACGCCGCTCACCGTGTCATCGCTCACACTCACGAACGGCGCGATCGTCACCGGCAGCCAGACGCTGGTCCTCGCCGCCGCCGGCACCGTGACGCGCACCAACGGTTTTGTCGCGGGCAATTTCCGCAAGTCGGTTTCCGCCGGAGCCACGACCGTCAGCTTCGAGATCGGTTCGGGCACGACCTACGCTCCCGTGAGCCTGGTGCTGGCCGGGGTCACGGTGGGTGGGACACTCACCGCCTCGACCACCGCCGGCGATCATCCGAACCTCGCGACCTCGAACCTCGACGCCACCAAGTCGGTGAACCGGTGGTGGGGGATCGCGAACGCCGGTGTCGTGTTGTCGACCTATGACGTCACGGTCAATTTCGCCGGCGCCGACGTCGACGCGGGGGCGACGCCCGCGAATTTCTCGGTGCAGAAGTACAACGCCCCGAACTGGGCGTACGCCAATCCGGGCACGATGTCGGCGACCAGCGCCGAGGCGCTCGGGCTCACCGCATTCAGCGACTTCGCGGTCGCGGAAGCGAAGACGGTGACCATCACCGCGACCTCGGGAGCAAACGGCAGCATTTCGCCTTCGGGTCCGGTGGCCGTGATGCACGGCACCAGCCCGGTCTTCAACATGGGCCCCAATTCGAGCTACCACGTGCAGGACGTGCTGGTGGACGGAGTCTCGGTTGGCCCGGTCTCGAGTTACACGTTCAGCAACGCGACCACGAATCACACGATCAGCGTCTCGTTCGTGATCAATTCCTACACGCTGTCGATCGCCACCGTCGGCAACGGCTCGGTCGTGGCGAGCCCGAACCAGCCGTCGTACACGCACGGCACGACGGTCTCGATCACCGCGACCGCCGATCTCGGATATCAATTCACGGGATGGACGGGCAGTGTCACCTCCCCGTCCAATCCGATCACAATCGGGATGGACAGCAACAAGTCGCTGACCGCCACGTTCACGCGACTGTCACTGGGTTACGAACGCGCCCCGTTCGCGGCCGCCTACACGCCGATCTCGGCCGGAGGCGGAGCCGGCACCATTCTGGTCGCCGCCGACGATTCGACGCGCACGATCCCGCTGCCGTTCAATTTCGTGTTCTCCGGCATTCCATTCACGACTTCCAACTTCCTCGCGATCAATGCCAACGGGTTCGCCTACCTGTCGCGCTCGAGCGTGGCGGCTTCGTCGACCTCGCTCGGAGCGAACGCGAACCTCTACGGCAACTCCGCTCCGAACGGCACGATGGCGCCGTGGTACGACGATCTGAGCGTGGGAGCGGTCGGCATCAATCCCGCCGGGCGCGTGCTGTATCAGACGCAGGGTGCGGCCGGCAGCCGCAAGCTGACCGTTCAGTGGACCAACGTCTCGTCCTACACGAACGTCACCGGCGGCCAGCCCCGGCTGATCAACTTCCAGCTGGTGCTGAACGAGACGTCGAACGAGATCGAGTTCCGCTACGGCGGCGTGACCGGGGCGGGCCACAGTTCGCTCGAGTCCGCCTCGATCGGCCTCGAGGATACGGTGGGCGGCAGCTTCCTCGACGCCGTGACGGGCTCGCGCTCGACCAGCAACGGCATGATGTCCACGAACAAGTGGCCGTCGATCTTCATGCGCTTCAAGCCCCAGGTTCCGGGAACGGTTCCAGGCGGCACCTATCCCGTCGGACCTGGCGGCTACTACACGTCGCTCTCGGAAGCCGTCGCGGACCTCAATCACAAGGGTCAATCGGGCCCGGTGACGCTGAGTCTGATCGATGCGGTCAATGACTCGACTTCGGCGCACGGCAGCAACGTGTTCCCGATCCTGCTCGGCCCGGTGGCCGGCAATTCCGCGTCGAACACGATCCTGATCAAGCCGCCCTCGGGCCGGTCGAGTCTCTTTCACCGAGGTTCGGACGCGGGCAACTGCGGCAGCGGCGTTTCGGCCACGGCGATCACGAACACCAACGAACCGCTCCTGGGACTGGTCGGAGCCGACTACGTGCAGCTCGAGAACGTCGATCTGACCGGCGGCGGCCAGGTCGATCGCGGATTGCTGTTGATCCCCGCCTCGCGCACCGACGGCGCCCAGCACAACACCTTCAGGAGCATCGGCGTCTCGCTCAACCGGGCGAACACTTCGTCGACCGGAGTGCAGCAGATCGTTTCGGTCACCCCGCTTTCGGTGGACGGAGCGAACTCGTTCAACCGCTATCTGGCGATGAGTGTTTCCAATTCGTATGCCGGCATCTCGCTCGCCGGCAACTCCGGATTGTTCGACACCAACTGTGAGGTTGGCGGAGTGGGCGGCGTGGCGACCATCATCGGCGGCGACGTCTTGAACGACATCGGCAACGGCACCTCCCAGACCTTCGGCATCCGCGCGCTGAACCAGACGAACGTCGACATCAGCAGCTCGGTGGTGCGCAACATCACCGGCACCGGAACCAGCGCGGTCGATGGCATCCTGCTCGAGAACCAGGGGGCGTTCTCCGCGAGCAGCGGCACCTGCCGGATCTTCGCCAACACCGTGTTCGCGCTCAACAACACCAGCACCAGCGCGGGCAAAGTGACCGGCATCCGGGCGCTGCTGACGACGAATGCGAGCAGCGAGTCGCGGATCTACAACAATGTGATCCACGACCTTCAGTCGAGCAGCCTCGCCGCCTCGTCGCGACGCATCGTCGGCATCACGATTCAGGAGACCGGGCTCGGCTTGGGCGCGGTCCACAATATCGACTTCAACACCGTGCGCCTGGCGCCCGCGAATCTCGCGTGCTCGAACGCATGCTTCGAGCTCGGCACCACGACGGGTCCTGCGATCAAGGTGCGCAACAACATCTTCGCCAACTTCAGCGGTTCACAGTCGGGCGGCGCCAAGCACCACGCCTGGGTCACGCCGACCGCCGGGTCGATCGGGCCCGCGGGCTCGATCTCGAACAACAACGTCCTGCACATCAACAATCCTGTGAACGGCTTCATCGGTTCCGCGGCCACCGTCGACAAGGCGACGCTCGCGGACTGGCAGGGCGTGGCGGGCAGCGACGCGGCGAGCGCGACCGGCAATCCGCAGTTTGTGTCCACCACTAACCTCCACATCAGTCCTCTGACCCCGTCGCCGGTCGAGAGCGCCGGATCGTTCTTCGGCGGGGCGCTGTCGTGGGTGAACGACGACGTGGACGGCAATGCGCGACTGGCGACTCCGGACATCGGTGCCGACGAAGGCACGTTCATCGCGCCGGGATCCCACGACGTGGCCGCGGTAACGCTGCTGAGCCCGGTGCCCGGCAGTCTCAAGCTCTCGGGCGTTTCGTTCACGCCGCAGGCGTCGTTCGAGAACCAGGGCGCGATGACCGAGACCAACGTTCCGGTGCGCTACCGCATCCGCGGTCCGCAGCCGGCGATGACCATCGTCTACAACCAGGCTTCGACTATCGCTTCGATGTCGGCCGGTGCCACGGTCAACGTGACATTCCCCTCGACCTCGATCGTGGCCGGCGGGTTCTACACGATCGAAGCACTCTCCGAGCTGGCCGGCGACGTCAATGCCGCGAACGACCTGGTGACGGGGACGATCGAAGTGGCGGGACCGCTGGCTGGGGACTATCCGGTGGGCGCGTTGCGCTCGGCACCGTTCAACACGCTGAGTGCTGCGATCACGCGGCTGAACACGGTGGGCGTGTCGGCGGCGGTGCGGTTGCTGCTGGAAGACGCGAGCTACGGAGCGGGCGAGAGTTTCCCCGTGACGGTGAACGCGGTCACGGGCG
>JANLWX010000014.1:0-18126 GCA_031364845.1 Candidatus Eiseniibacteriota bacterium | reverse complement strand
AACGCGGATCTATCTCGGCGGCGACTTCATCAGCGTCGGGGGAGTTCCGGTGTCGGGAATCGCAGCGATGCTGGCCGTGCCGGTGGTCGAGGTTCCGGAGTTGGACGAGGTGTCCGGGCCACTCAGTCTGTCGAACCTTCCGAACCCATTCGGTGACGCGACGACGATTCGGTACGCGATTCCTTCCGCAGCACACGTGCGGTTGGACCTGTTCGACCTCGCAGGCCGACGCGTCGAGACCCCGCAGCCCTATGCATGGATGCCAGCGGGAGTGCATCGCGTCGAGTTTCGGCCCGCGGGAATTCCCGCCGGCGTCTATCTGTGCCGGCTGAGCGTGGGCCGCGAGGTCGTCACGCGGCGGATGCTGGTCGTGCGCTGAGGTCGCCCGGCGGCGTCCGCCAGCAGGGCGGGGGGGCGAAGACGCATCTGTTGTGTAGTTCCGTCTTCGGAGGCAGTCCATGAGCCGCAGGGCGCAGGTCACGCTGGTGGTTGGCGGGTTCGTTGCTGCCGTCGTTGCCGGCTACGTTGCGGCGGTGCTGTACGACGCGCGCGTGGCGAAGCTGCCTTACGACACTTCGGGCGGGATGTATGCGGGCGGCCAGTTGCTCACCTCGCTCGCGGCATTCTGCGCCGTGGCACTGGTGCCCACGCTGCTGGCGCTGTGGTTCCTGCGCCGTCACGAGCGGTTCTGGAATGCGGTGGCCGTGGCATCGGTCGCGTTCGCGATCGCGGGACTGGTGGCCGTGCTCACACCGCTCGTGGTCCCGGACACCCAACACATCGCGCCCCTGTTCATGAGCCTGCTCGGCATCGCGCAACTGCTCGGCGCGCCGCTGTGGTTCATGGCGTTCGTGCTGTTCGCGATTCTGGCGCCGTCGCCAAGGACGCGGCGCAAACTGGTCATGGCCGCGACGATCGAGGTCGTGATCGGTGTGTTCGCGCTGGTGCACTGGTTCGTTCCGGCGGCGCGACTCTAGGCGGCGATCGTGTGTTCCACTCCGGCCGCGCCGAACGCGTGCTCGGAGCGTTCAAGCCTGTGACCTCGGTCAGAACGGCCGCGACCCTCAACCCCCGAACCTGTCGCTGGATTCTTTCCCTTCGCGGTAAGCGTTTCTCCACGTAGAGTCGACCTATCGGCTAGCCGGGAGAAACGAAGGGGCGATGCCAAGTGATGTCCAGCCGGATCGGATTCTGACGGAGCGGGCCAGGCAAGGTGACTCTTCCGCCTGGCGAACCATCTACGAATCGACGTGCGATCGCCTGTTCGCATTCCTCTGCTATCAGATGGGGGATCGTGAAGAGGCCCGGGACATCCTGCAGGAGACGTACCTCCAGGCGTTCCGAAAACTCGGCCAGTATCGCGGGGAGGCGCCGCTCGAGGTCTGGCTGCGCTCCATTGCGCTCGGCCGCTCGATTGACTGGAAGCGCGTCATCCTGCGCCGGCTCAAGCGAACGGCCCGGCTCGACGAAGCGCACGTCCGCATCGAACCGGATGTCGAGAGCGTGCGCTTCGAGTCCGAGGACAGCGCCCTACATCTCGCGCTGTCGCGGTTGTCGCGTCATCAGCGCGCCGCACTCCTGCTGCGTGAGTGGGAGGGGCGCAGCTTCCGCGAGATCGCGGATCTCCTGGGCTGCGCCGAGAGCACCGCGCGCGTCCACCATGCCCGAGCCCGCCAACACATGCGCGCCGATTTGCGCGCCACGACGCCACCTCTCGCCGATTGCGAATGGGAAGGGATGAAGTCATGAAAGACCTCTTCGACCGCTACGCGGAGCGCCTCGCGCCCGACGAACGCATTGAACTGTGGGAAGCGCTGTCGGCATATCCATCGATGTCCCGGCGTCCGGATCGGCGTCCGGTGTGGCTCGCGACGGCGTTCGCGGCATTCGTGACGGCGATCACGATGTTTTCCTCGCGACCGATACCGATCCTTCGTCAGGCGCCGGGTGACGGAGCGCGTGCCACGCTCGACTCGCGGCGCGGCGTTCGGGACTCGGAACGCGGGCGTGCCGGGAGCGAAACCGCAGCACCCACGGTCGTCGACGACGCTGGGGCTACGCTGAAGCCGCCGGTCTCGCAGGTTGCGAGGCCGATGCTCGAGGCTTCTGTTCCGCCGGTGTCGCCTCGAGCCACCGAAGTCCCGGCGCTCCCACTCCGCGAACTCGCCGCAATGTCTTCCGGATCGGATGGCGTTGAAAGCTCGACGCAGTTCGTGCGAACGAACGACGCGATCGAGGTCAAGGCCGAGCGCCGCATCGACACGAAGTCGTCGACGGCAAAGCAGAACCTTTCGGGCGAGAAGCTCAAGGAACTGCCGGTCGACAACCTCAGCCAGGCAATCGGCACCAAGGCCGGCGTCGTCGCGCGCGGCGGTGACCTGCACTTCCGCGGCGGACGCAGCGGCGAGGTGAAGTTCCAGATCGACGGAACCAGCGGCCCCGTTGCTCCCCCAGTGATTCCGATCACCGGGGGCACCCGGCTTCCGAATGATGAAGCGTTCGACTCGATGTTCTTCAAGAACTACGGCGTCAATCCGTTCATCGCCACCGAAGAGGACGCGCTCTCGACGTTCGCGGTGGATGTCGATGCCGCGTCGTACACGGTCACGCGTCGCTATCTCGAGCTCGGCCATCTTCCGCCCGTCGGCGCGGTCCGTGTGGAGGAGTTCGTCAACTTCTTCCCTCAGGACTATCCGAAGTTTGAGAACGGGGATTTCCGAATCATGATCGACGCAGCGCCTTCGCCGTTCGGGCGCGGCTACCACCTGATGCGTGTGGGCCTCAAGGGTCGCGAAATTGCCGAGCACGATCGCATGCCGGCTCAGTTGACGTTCGTGATCGATGTGTCCGGTTCGATGGCGCGAGAAGATCGGCTCGAACTGGTGAAGCGGTCCCTCAGGCTCCTCGTTGCACGTCTTCGAGGTGGCGATCAGGTCGGCATCGTGGTGTTCGGAAACGAGGGGCGTGTGCTGCTCGAGCCTGCCCCGCTGAGCGATCGCTCTTGGAATTCAGAAGGCGATTCCGACGCGCCGGCGGGTGCCGGCCGGAAGCGGATTCTGGATGCCATCGAAAACCTGCACCCTGAGGGCAGCACCAACGCCGAGCACGGCCTGCGTCTGGGATACGAAATGGCGTGGCGCGCATACCGCTGGGGGGCGATCAATCGCGTCGTGTTGTGCTCCGACGGCGTTGCGAACGTAGGCCGCACCGGACCCGAGTCGATTCTCGAGCGCGTCCGCACCGCGGCAGACCGCGGCATCCACCTGTCGACGATCGGCTTCGGCATGGGGAACTACAACGACGTGCTTATGGAGCAACTCGCCGATCGAGGCGATGGCAACCACTATTACGTCGACAATCTCGACGAGGCGCGCCGGGTCTTCGTTGAGAATCTGACCGGCACGCTTCAGACCATCGCTAAGGACGCGAAAGTGCAAGTCGAATTCGATTCCACGCGCGTGCTCCGCTACCGGCTCCTGGGCTTCGAAAATCGCGATGTCGCCGACCGCGACTTCCGAAACGACAAGGTCGATGCGGGCGAGATCGGAGCAGGCCATGAGGTCACGGCGCTGTACGAAGTGAAACTGGCGCGCGATTTCGAAGACGGCACACTCGCCACCGTGCGGCTTCGATACGCCGAGCAGGAACACGACGTGGCCGGAGCTCCTCGAGTGCATGAGATCGAACGCCGCTTCGATGCCGCAGCGATCCAGCGAAGGTTCGAGCGCACTGCACCGCGTTTCCGATTGGACGCTGCGGTTGCCGAGTTCGCGGAGATGATGAGAGGTAGTTACTGGGCGAGGGGCAGCAGCCTGACCGACGTGCTGTCGGTGGCACGGAGTGCCGCCCGTGATCTGCCCGCCGACGCGACGGTGGCGGAATTCGTGTCTCTCGTGGAGAAGGCGAGGGATGTGGATCGGCGATCGAAGCCGGTGAAGCGGGACGAGGGTCCGTAGCGGTCGGCGGGGCCGGTCGATGGACACGGTGGTCCATGTGCCGGCGTACCGCTAGATTCACCCTCATGCACACCACCCCCGAACCCGCTCCGATCCCGCTCGAATGGCTATGGGGCTGGGATCCCACGCCCGGCATCGTCTCGGTGTGGGCGCAGCCGTCGGGGCAGGCGATCATCTGGCGTCGCCTTCCGGAGTCGGGTGACCTCGTCCGCGAAGAGGCTCGGTTT
This sequence comes from Candidatus Eiseniibacteriota bacterium, assembly GCA_031364845.1. GTDB lineage: Bacteria > Eisenbacteria > RBG-16-71-46 > RBG-16-71-46 > RBG-16-71-46 > JANLWX01. The sequence goes on along the minus strand of JANLWX010000014.1, from coordinate 13,943 downwards.
CGTCCGTGGCTGTTGCTCGATCGGCTCGACGACCTCTCGCATCTCGGGAGCGAGTTGGCGCCCGAGACCGACCATTCCAACGCGATCGTCACGTACCGGGAACTCGAAGGCCCGGGCCAGCTCCGATTCCTCGTGAGCTCCGCGGACCCGCGGACGCTGGCGCAGGCCGTCTTGAAGGGCGCTTCGCGCCGGCTCGGACGCACGCTGGGCCACGTGCGCGACCTCGGCAAGTCATTGGTGCTGTCGCTGCCGCCCGAGGAGCAGTACCTGGTCACGACCGGTCGCACGTACTTTCGCGACCTCGCCTTCGATCAACTCCATCGCATGCAGTTCGACCTCGAGACGACCGGTTTGGAGCCCGAAACGAACCGAATCTTCATGATTGTAGTGCGGCACCCTTCGGGTGCTGAGGAAGTGCTCGAGTCGGCGAGCGAGGACAACGCGGGGGAGGCCGACCTCATACGAAGGCTGGTGGCGACGGTGACCGCGTCCGATCCCGACGTGATCGAAAACCACAACCTGCACGGTTTCGATCTGCCGTTTCTCGAACGCCGCGCGCGCATGCTCGGCGTTCGGCTCGGTCTCGGGCGGATTCCATCGCTGGGCATGCGCGCGCGGGCATCGCGCCGTGATCAGACGCGCTACGTGTTGCCGGGGCGGGAGTGCATCGACACGCTCGATGCGGTCCGGCGCTACGACTTCGCGATCCGTGAATTGCCGGGGCACGGATTGAAGGCGGTCGCGCGGCACTTCGGCATCGCACCGCCGGATCGGGAGATGATTCGCGGCGATCTCGTCCACGCGACCTACCGCACCGACCCCGAACGCGTCCGGCGCTACGCCACCGCCGATGTGATCGAAGTCGCCGCACTCGCGCGCCTGCTCGGTGGTGCGGCTTACGCTCTCGCGCAACTGGCGCCGCGACGCTACGAGCGTCTGGCCGACGCGGGCGCTGCGACCGGCGTGATCGATCCGCTCCTGGTGCGAACCTATCTGCGCGCGGGCCACGCGCTGCCCGCGCACGAGAGCGGCGATGGCACGACCCACAGCGGTGCGGCGCTGCACCTGTTTGCGACCGGCGTTGCGCGACGCGTGGTGAAGGCCGACGTCGCGAGCCTCTATCCGTCGTTGATGCGCACGCATCGCATCGGGCCGAGTCGCGACCGGCTCGGCGTGTTGCTCGCGCTGGTCGACGGCCTGGTCGAGCGGCGCCTCGCGGCTAAAGCCGCGGCGCGAGCGGCACCCGCGGGCTCGGCCGAACGGCACACGCACGAGGCGATGTCCGCCGCAATGAAGCTGGTCGTGAACACTGCCTACGGCTATCTCGCCGCCGGCGGACTCACGCGATTCGCCGACGTCCATGCGGCGAACGAAGTCACACGGCGCGGGCGCGAGACACTCGACCTGATGTGCCGCGAGTTGCAGGCGCGTGGCGTGATTCGCCTGGAAGCCGACACTGACGGCATCTACTTCGCCGCCCCGCCGGGTTGGACCGAGGCCGACGAACGGCGCGTCGTCGCGGAAGTCGGAACGTTGCTTCCGCCGCTCGTGCAATTGGAGTTCGAAGGCCGCTACGCCGCGATGCTGTCGCACGAGCCCAAGAACTACGCGCTGCTCGGTTACGACGGCACGCTCACGCTGCGCGGAGTGGCGTTTCGATCGAGCCGGGCGGAGCCGTTCGGTGAAGCATTCCTTCGCCGCGCGGTTGGACGACTGCTGGCGGGAGACATCGCCGGTGTGCGGCAGGCGTACGTCGACACGGTCGCGGCACTTCGGCGGCGGGAGTATTCGACGTTTGACGTGTCGTCGCGCGTGCGATTGACCAAGTCGCGGGCGCAGTATCTGGCTTCGCGCGAGTCCCGGCGAGAACACTCGTACGAAGCGATGCTCGCGGCGGGGCGAAACGAGTGGCGGCGCGGAGACCGGGTACGAGTGTTTCGGACCCGCGAGGGATCCGCCGGCCTCGCGAGCGAACGAACCACCGATGGCAGGCCCGACCTGCGCAACTACGAGGTCGAGCACTACGTTCGCGTGCTCCGAGCCAACTACGCCCAGAGGCTCGCCCGCGCGTTCACGCCCGAAGACTTCGCCGCGCTGTTCGCGGATCCCGATCAGGCGTCGTTGTTCCCGCCCGCCTACGACGAGATCCGATCGGTGCTGCGCGGCGCATAGCCGGCGATGTTGAACCGCTTGGCCGGACGAAAGTCCGCCTCCAGAGCCGCCAATGCGTTAGGGTCACCCCGACCGGCGGTTTGAAGGAAGCTCACTCTGGAGGCTCGAATCATGCCCCGTTCCCGCTGGCTCCTCTTGATGATTGCGGTCGCCCTGCCCGGCCTCGCGCCGCGTGCCCGTGCGATGACCGTCACGGTTCCCGACGACTTCGCGACCATCCAGGCCGCGATCGACGATCCGCCGTTCGGCACGGTGGACACGATCTTCGTGCGGCCGGGTGTCGTCACGGACTCGTTGGTGGCTTATAACCTCGGCGATGGACTGATGGTGATCGGACTGGGTGATTCGCTTTCGCGCCCCTCGATCCGGCGACTGCTGGCGAATACGAGTTCCGGAGGAGTCGCCACCTTCGCCAACCTGCGTTTCACGGGGCTGATCCGCACGGTGGCGAAGGCGAATCTTGTGTTTCGGGATTGCCGTCTCGAGGCGGGCCTCACGACGATCATCGACGGAGACCCCCGATCGGTCAGGCTCGTGGGCTGCCGCATCACGGGCCGCGTGCTGGCGAACAGCGACGTCGGGATCTATGCGGACTCATGCTGGTTCGATCAAGGCAGCATTGCGCTCGAACAGGATGGCGTGATGCACGTCTACAACAGCACCTTTTCAGGTTCCCCTGCTCTTGCCGCCGTCACCGCAAGCGGCGATGTGGCGGTCGAGGTCAATCGGAACACCATTCGCGACTACGGATCGGCGATCACCGTGGGTACTCAGGATCGTCCCGTCCATATCGAAGGCAACGTCGTCGAACGGTGCGCCGCCGGCATCAACGCCAGCGGGATTGTGCAAGTCGTCGACAATCGCATCATGGATTGTGGCGGCGACGGCATTCGCATATTCGAGGATGAAGGCGCCGACACGCGCATCGAGTGCAACGTCATCGCGAGGTCCGGTCGCTACGGATTGTATGTGCAGTTGCTTTCAGGAAATCACTCGATCCACAACAACACGAGCTATGACAATGTCTCCGCCGGCTTTGCCATCGTCCGCGTTGCTTCAGGATCGACGACCGCGGTCCGGAACAACATCGCCTACCGCAACCAGGGTTACGGCCTGCTCGAAATCGGACTCGCCGATACGATGCTGGCCTGCAACGACTGGTTCGAAAATCAATTGGGTGCGGTGTCCGGCAGGCCTCCGTCGCCCACCGATCTCGCGGTCGATCCTCTGTTCTGCGATGTCGATCAGGACTCGGTCAGCCTTGCCGAGGACTCACCGCTGCTCTTCGCGCCGGGCTGCGGGTTGATCGGGGCACGAGGCATGGGCTGCGCGTCCACTCCGACCTTGGTGTCATTGTTCAGCGCGGATCGCGAACCAGACGGAGTGCGGTTGCGATGGCAACTCGCGGAACCTGCGCGCTTCGCGGACGTGTGGGTCGAACGCTCGGAGTCGATCTCGGGTCCGTGGGCCCGGATTGCCGTCGACGGCATCAGCGACGGGGGCGGACACGACGGACTCGATCGCAGTGCCTTACGTGGTCGCGAACTCTGGTACCGGCTCGTCGCGCGCGAGGGGGGAAGATCCGTGGTGATCGGCGCACCCATCGCGGTTCCGGCGGCGAATTCGGGCCGGTTCGAACTGGCTCGCGTGACTCCGAATCCCGGCTTCGGTCCGATGATCATCCGCTTCATGCTGCCGCGCGAGGCGGCTGTCGAAGTCGACGTGCTGGATCTTCAGGGCCGCCAGGTCGCGACGGTTGTTCGGGGTACGGCCGCAGCCGGAACGCACACGGTCGAGTGGGCTGCGCCGTCGGATGCGTCGGGTGTGTTCTTCGTGGAGTATCGCTACCCGGGTGGCCGTGACGTCCAGCGAGTGGTGCGCTTGAACTAGGACCTTCCAGGGCTAGATCGTGCCTGAACCCGGCCGGATCGATCCCCGTCGCTCCGGCCGGGTTCAATGCGGAAGCGGCGCACGCGATCGTGAACTCTGGGACGTGGTCGATCCGAAGCATCAATTCAACTCTCGTGATCGACAGCCGCGCTCCACGATCGCGGAGTTCCGGCGCCTCGAAGAGCGTCCCGGCATCGCGACTCGCCGGCGGTTCGGCGATGCCGTCGTCACGCAAGTCGATGCGAGTGCAAGCGATACTCATGTGATGCAGTGAAGGACCCAAGCGGCCCGATGCTCGGGCACGTCGCCTGCTCTAGGGAGACGCGTCGCCAAGGCGACCTCGCGGCGGGTTCGCATCATTGTGACGCGCCGTCCTCCGCGAGCACTCGAGGAGGTCGCTCATGTGCCCGAAGCTCTCAAGCGTTCCGTACGCGTCGTGGTTGCATGCCTGCTCACGACTGCGAGGCGTGGCATCCGTATCAATCCTCCTGGTGCAGTTCGTTGCGTCGGGCTGCGGCAAGAACATCACGGGTCCCGATGCGTTCGCCACGAATCCCGCCACGGCGTCCCTCACCAATCCTGCGTTGCTGGATCCGCGCGAGGGGGTGCCCTCGACGGACGGCAGGCGGATTCGGGGTCCGCGCCACATCGAAGGCGTGTCCAGCTCGGGTGCCTTGTGGGTGATCGACACCCCGGCGCGCTGGAATGGCGATCTGGTCGTCTACCTGCATGGCTATACGAATCCGCAGGACCCCGTTGCGCTGCCGAACAACGCGGCGATTCGGGATTCGCTGCTGGCGTTGGGCTTCGCGGTCACGGCATCGAGTTATTCGAGCAACGGCTACGCCGTTCGTGAAGGTGTGCAGGACTCGCGCAGACTGGACGAGAACTTCGCGTCCCGGTGCGGCCGGCCCCGGCACACCTATCTCTTCGGCCAGTCGCTGGGCGGTCTCATCGGCATGATCCTGTCCCAGCGTCATCCGGAGGACTACGACGGCAGCTTGCTCGTGTGTGGCATCGTCGGCGGCAGTGACGATGAAGTTCAGTACATCGGAGACATCCGGGTCCTGTTCGACACGGTCTATCCCAACGTGCTGCAGGGCGGCCTCGAACATCCGCCCGTCATCACGAACATCAACCTTCAGGTGGTCCAGCCGGTGCTGGCGGCGATCCAGCAGAATCCTCAGGGTGTCGGAGTCATACAAGCCCTCGCGCGCCGATCGCTGCCCGGAGCCAGCACGCAGGAAGTCGTCAACTCGCTGATCACCGTGCTCGGATTCTCGATGCAGGGTGGCGCTGACTTGTTCGAGCGCACGCAGGGACAGTCGTATTTCGACAACACCGGCTGGCAATACACGTCGGCGGCTCTGCCGCCCGCATTGGTGGCCGATGTGAACGCACGCGTGGCGCGTTATGCGGTCTCGCCGGAAGCCGCAACCTTCCTCGCGCGGTTCGGCGAACCGCGCGGCCGGTTCCGCATTCCTGTGACCTCGCTCCACACGTCACGGGATCCGGTGGTGCCGGCGTTCCACGAGGATCTGCTGGCTCAGGTCGCGGCAGGGCCGATGCTCGTCCAGCACCGAGTCGAGCGCTACGGACACTGCACGTTCAGCGCCGGGGAGTTGATGAACGAGTTCCGCGAGTTGGTGTCGCGGGCGGGCAGGCGGCACCGGCACGCAGCCTGAGTCTCGACGCGAAGGGCCTGGCGGAACAGGTGTCCCCGTTCCGCCAGGCCCGCATCGTGTGCTTCGATCCGATCCATCGCGAGATTGAGCCGGATGCGACAGTCCATTCAGAATCTCACGGAGAAGTGAACGGCCGGGTGTAGACTCTTCGACCAGCAGGGGAACATGCTCAATGACTCCCGCCAGAGCGAATCCAATGACCCGATCGAACGCGTGGAAGCTGGTCGTAACCATCGCCTCGAGCATCGCATTCGCGGTGCCGCTCGCGCGCGCCGACTGGCCCGCTTCGGGAGTTCGGCTGGCAACGGGCCCGACCCAGCAATTGTCTCCGGTCGGACTCACCGGTCCCAACGGGGAGCTCCATGCGTTCTGGGTCGATGCGGGTCCGTCGCCGTACGCGCTCTATTCGCAGCACCTGACGCGGCAAGGCACGCTGGTGCCGGGCTGGCCCGTGGGTGGGCGCGGGGTGGTCGCTGCGCCGGCGGCGATCTCGACTCCGAAGCTGATTCTGGATGGGGCCGGCGGTGCGATTCTCGCTTGGTACGACTACCGGGCGTCGGGCGTATCACGCGGGATCTACGCCATTCGCGTCGATTCCGAAGCGAGCATTGCTTCGGGCTGGGTGGCTTCAGGCACGCCGATCTGCACAACGAGCACCCCTCTGGGAACCGGGCCGCTCAACGACCTGACGGCCGTGTGCAGCGATGGTGCGGGCGGAGCATTCGTCGCCTGGACCGATGCGCGCAATACGCCCGTCATGGGCACGCTTGTCTACGACGTCTTCGCGCACCACGTGCGGTTCGACGGATCACTCGACCCGAGTTGGCCGGTCGCAGGGCGCGGACTGACGACCGGGCCCGGCTACAAGTATCCGCACGCTTTGATCGCCGATGGGAGCGGAGGGTTCTGGCTCGCGTCGGAGAATTCGAACGCCACGAGCCTGATCGCCGCCACGCATCATGGTTCCGACGGAACCGAGACGAGTCGTTGGGCCAGCCCATCGTTTGCGAGCCGTGTCATCGGTGCGAGTGATGAAACGGGCGGAATCTTTCTGGCGTGGCGCGACTGCCGCGATTGCGGAAGCGGATCGGATGCGATCTACGCAATTCGGCTGGGTCCGACCGCCGCGCCACGGCCCGGATGGCCGGTGGGCGGTGTCGCCATTGGTGCTTCGCCCGGTGACGACGATCTGCCGGTGATCGTCGCCACCGGCGACGGCGCCGCGATGATCGCGTGGCTCGTGCCCGGCGGCGCGCTCGATGCCTACGTCGCCCGGCGCATCGAAGCCGACGGCACGTTCGCATCGGCATGGCAGAGCGGCGGCCGCACGTTTGCCACATCGAGGGACATTCTGTCGGGCTGGCCGCTCATCGCGCCCGACGGCGATGGCGGCGCGATGTTCGCCTTCCGCCGCAACACTCCGAATCTCTTCGGCAGCCGCGTGAACGCCTTGGCGCAAGTCCCCGCCGCATTCCCCGACACCGGACTGTCGCTTTGCTCACTCTCGGGCAATCAGTTTCCGGTGTCACTCGTATCGGACGGAGTGGACGGCGCATATCTGTTGTGGCAGGACCACCGCGACTTCGTCCCGAACCGCTCGGATGTGTACGCGATGCATTTCACTCGCGAGGGTGAACTGGGCGCGGGCCCGATCAACTCCTCGAGAGTCACCGTGCCGGACGACTTCGCCACCATCCAGCTTGCGATCGATTCGGGGGCGGATACCGTCGACGTGAGGACGGGAACGTATCCCGAGCGCCTCGAGGTGGGGCAGTCGCTCGTGCTGCGAGGCCTTCCCGGCAGCGGTCAGAGACCGCGAGCGAACGGTCTGGTCACGACGTCTCTGAATGATCTCGGACAGTTGCGCGTCCGCGACTTTGCCTTCGATGGGGCCGTCGAGCTCCGGCGGGCCGGATACGGCAATGCGCTGGTGGAGATCGAGTCGTGCACGCTCGATTCGGGGCTGGTGCAGACGGACCGCTTCGAGTTCTGGGACTACGCCCACGTCGACATCTACCGTTCGCGGATTCTCGGGTGGGTGAGAACGATCGCCACCAACTTCGTGGTCTGCGACTCGGACACGTTCCTTACCGGAGGCATTCGGGTGGCGGGCGACAATCCGACGATGAGCGTGAGGGATTGCCGCTTCGAAGGCACCGGGTATTCCGCCATCTCCCAGGATGACGGCGGTGCCATGAACGTTCAGACCAGCGAGATCATCGGTTCCTACGAACACGGCATCCTCGCGGACGCCGGAACCATCCTCGACGCGGTCGAGAATCGTATTACAGGTTGTTCGTCGATCGGTGTCTTGGGCCATGGGTCCATTCGCAGCAACGTCGTCGCCAGCTGCGGAATCGGAATCAACTGCTACGAGGGCAGCGTCGAAAGCAATGTCGTGCGTGACTGCGGCACGGGTATCTCGGGGGTCGCTCGCAATGTATCGGACAATCTGATCGTCGGGTCCGTCACAAACGGCCTTCGAGTTCAGGCATCCCGCGATGTGGTGATCGAGCGCAACGTTGTGGGTCGCAGCGGGCAGGACGGGATTCGCGTGGACTTCTCGGGTTCCAACGCCGATGCGTCGATCGTTGCGAACACCGTCTTCCGCAACCAGGGACATGGCATTCATCTCGTGTCGACGGCATGGCCGCAGGTCGTGACGAAGAACATCGCTTTCCAAAACGTGGGCTATGGCCTGTCCGCGGACACGTTGGACGTGCCCACCACGTGCAACAATTGGTTCGGCAACGGCACCGGGGCGACGCGCGGAATGCCATCGGGCGCCAGCGACCTCGCGCTCGACCCGCTGTTCTGCGATGTCGACGCCGACAGCGTCAGCCTCGCGGAAGATTCTCCGCTGCTCGACGCACCTGGCTGCGGGTTGATCGGGGCGCGGGGGCAGGGCTGTGCGTCGACTCCGACACTGCTGACGATGTTCACCGCCGAGCGGGAGGCGGACGGCGTGCGAGTGAGGTGGAGTCTTGCCGCCGGTTCACTCATGGCCGACGTACGGATCGAGCGAGCTGATGCGGCCACAGGGCCGTGGACGATCGTCGTGATCAGCTCCGTTACCCAGGGCGATGCGCTCGCGGGGATCGATCGAAGTGCGCGCGCCGAGCAGGAATACTGGTACCGACTGACTTCGCGTGAAGGTGGCGAAGCCGTTGTGATAAGCGAGTCCGTGCATGTCCTCAAAATCGTGCCCTATCGCTTCGAGTTGACGCGCGTGGCCCCAAACCCCGGATTCGGTCCATTGATGATCCGTTTCACCCTCGCACACGAGGCCGTCGTCGAGTTGAACGTCGTCGATCTCCAAGGCCGACGCGTTGCTTCGCTCGTGAACGGAACACGAAGTGCCGGCGCCCACAGCGTGGAGTGGCCGGGACCATTGACCGCGCCCGGGATCTACTTCGTCGCCTACCGCTTTCCGGGCGGCGATCTGGTAGAGCGGATCGTGCGATTGCGGTAACGGTCGGAAGGATGCGGAGAGACGAGAATCGCATCACCTGCGAACCCTGACCGGGGCGCTTTCAGATTTCTGAATGACGATGTCGAACCCTCGTGCGAGAATGACCGTCCAAGTTTTGGCGCAAACGCCCTGAGCGCTGCTCTTCGATTCGCAAGTCGTTCAGGCTCAAACCCCACAATTAGCCGCGAGAGCCCAGCATGCCGATCGTCTTCGTGCACGGCGTGAACAATCGCTTGGGTCCGAGCTACGACGCGGGCGTGAAGCTCAAGGCCGACGCGCTCAAGTCGTGCTTCGCCGGGGCGACCATCAACGGCAAGTCGTTCGCAAATGTCGGCGAGATCGGGTTCCCCTACTGGGGCGATCTCGCCGCTTCATTTGCGTGGAACATGGCCTCGCTGCCCCGCGGCGAGATGCAGGCACTCTCGGGCAACGCCGATCCGGCCATGTTGCCCTACCTGGCGATGATTCACGACGCCGTTCCGGGAAGCGTGACCGGCGAGCCGATCCTGGCGCTCGCGAAGCGTGACTTCTCGAATGCGGTCGAGCTGATCGCGAGCCTGGCGCTCGATCAGTCGACGGACGATCTGATCGAAGAGATCGCAGAATTCGCCGCGTCGGCCCAGGCGTATGCGAAGGCCAATCCGCGGCCGGCGTGGCTCGCCAACGTCACCACCGACGATGCCTTGATCGGACAACTCGGGCTGGCGATCAAGGCTCCGACTCCGGTCGAGACGCTGGGACTCGGCAAGGTGATCGACGCTCTGGGCGGGATTGCCACCCGCCTCAAGAGCGCTGCCACAGGCCTGATGGGCACCACCCTCGATCGCGCGGGGGATTTCGCCTCCACCAAGATTCTTGCCGCCAATCGCGAGGCCTTGAACGCGACGCTCGGGCGTTTCTTCGGGGACGTGTTCATCTACTTCAACTCGAGAGGCGACGCGGCGCAGCCGGGTCCAATTGGCCAGCGGGTGCTGGCTGGCATCGACAAAGCGGTTCAAGCCGCCCCACCCGGAGAGCCGCTCGTGATCGTGGGACACAGTCTCGGTGGTGTGATCACGTTCGATCTCTTGAGCCACTTCCGTCCGCTCGAAGTGGATCTGTTCGTTTCGGTCGGCTCCCAGGTCGCGCACTTCGAAGAGATGAAGCTGTTCAAGAACAGTGACAAGGCGAAGCCGCCGGGAAAGGCGGTGACGCCGAAGAACATCCTTCACTGGATCAACATCTACGATGAGGTGGACATCTTCTCGTACGCCGCCAAGCCGGTCTTCGATCGGGTCGATGTGGACGCCCGCTACGACACGAAAACCTACGTGATCAAGGCGCACGGTGCGTACTTCGAACAGACGCGGTTTTACGAACGCCTGAGGGCGAGGATCGACGCGCTATGAGCCTCTACTGGCCGGCGTCGGCAGCGAACGTCGTTCTGAATGCGCCACGGCTGCATGCCCTGGTGATCGGCGTCGGCGAGTACGAGCATCTGGGGCCCGGGGTTCTGAAGCCGTCCAACTTCCTCAGCGGCCTGCAGCCGCTGACCACCACGGTGCCGGCGGCGCGGCGCATCGTGCAATGGCTCGAGCGTGAATACCAGAATCCCGCGTGTCCGCTCGGCTCGATCGAAGTCGTGCTGTCGCCGAAGGAAACCATGACGCGAGCCGATGGATCGAACGTAAACTCGGGTGCCGCGACGATGGCGGAAACGAAGCAGGCGTTCGACGACTGGTATGCGCGGTGCAATCAGGACGAAGGCAGCATCGCGTTCTTCTATTTCGCGGGACACGGCATCAGCACGATCAGCCAGTTCCTGTTGCTCTCGGACTTCGGCAACCCCGATCTGCCGGATGAGTGGGAGAACTGCATCGACTTCAGTGGCATGAAGTCGGGGATGATCAAGTGCAAGGCGGACACGCAGCTCTACTTCATCGATGCCTGCCGCGACGCGCCAATCGCCGCATTGACGAAGAAGAATCCCCATGGCCGGCCGCTCGCCGGCGGCTCGACGTTCCTCGACACGGTGGATCTGTCGATCGCCTACTACGCCGCCTCCGAGGGCCGCGCGGCACACGGCAAAGACGGGGAAGAGACGTACTTCTGCAAGGCGCTCATCACGTGTCTCAACGGTGCCGGTGCGCGCAAGCCGCTTCCCTGGCGCGTCAACACGGCGGCCCTGAGCTATGCCCTCGGCTCCGTGATCGAGGAAATGGCCTCGGTAACAAATCTTCCGCTGACGTGCGAGTGTCCGGTGCTCAAACCTGTCACGTTCCACTATCCGCCCAAAGGGGCGGTCGTGGTCAGCGTGAGCTGCGATGATGATCAGGCGAGCGCGGAGTCCGCGATCCGGATCACTCAGGGTGCCAAGGTCCGCAACTCCGTGGCCGGAGAAAGCCGGCCGTGGATGGACACGGTGGATCCAGGACCGGCCCAGATCGATCTCACGTTCTCAACGTTTCCGCCCAAGAGCATTCAGGACGAGCTGACGCCTCCAACGTATCCCGTGGAATACCCCTGATGGCCGGCACCATGAGCATTCGCCTGAGCGACGGCCTTCCCGCGATGGTGGTCGAAGTGCTCAGTCCCGATCACGAGACCGTGAAGCAGCTCATGCTCGGCCCGTCGTCGGTGGCCAAGGTGGAGGTGCCTTCGGAGGCCTCGTTCATTCGTCTGCGATTGCCGTCCGGCCGCAACGTGACCTTGCGCCACTCGGGAGATCTCAACTACGTCGTGACACGCGAGGATATCGAAGGCGCGCGGAGCCGGCCCACTACCGTTCGACCGCCCGAGATGTCGAGCACCGTTCGACAGGTTCGAGAAGCGCAGTACCGCTCCTCGGTGGGCAGAGCGTCCATGAAGAGTGGCGGCCCTCCGTTGACGGGTGGCGGGCCCGCGCCCGCCGGGCCCCCTCAATCCGAAGCCTACACGGGCCAGTTGCTCCCGAGCGGCGTGAAGATCGAATGGTCGCAGGGCGCGCTCGGAGAAGTTTCCGACTTCGGGCGCCAGGTGACGTTCTCACCGACTCCGTCATATCGACCTTCCGAACTTCGCCTCCACACCACTGTGGGTTCGAGCGTCGTCGTCCGGCTCCCGGGGAATGTCGACGATGCATTGCTCACCGTGAACCAGCTCAAGTCGGGAAAGCACGTCAGCTTGCGTGTCTCGACGTCGTCGGAACTCGCGGACGTCGTGGGAGGCTACCTGTCGCGCGGCGACTACTACTCGGCCGAAGCGATGACCGAATGGGCCGAGAGCGCCGAACGGATGCTGATGGCGAAGATGGCCGACCCCTGGGCCGCGACCGTCGGCGCCTATCTGCTGTTCCGCCTCGGGCGCTTCGACCTGATGCACGACTGGGCGAGAAATCTGGCGAACGGGTTCACCGAGATCCCCGACGGTTGCATCCTGTGGGCGATGCAATCGATTCAGGAACGCAAAGACGGCGCGGCCGCGACGGAGTATCTGCTGAAGGCGGTTCAGCGCGGCCTGCCCGTCTACACCCACGGTCTCAAGCTGCTCACTCAGGGACTGCGGTTGATCGGGCCCGAAGGCGAGAAGGCGCTTACCGAACTCAGCAAGAAGACCGGACGCGTTTTGTGGACGTCGCCGTTCACGGCCGTGTTCGAGGATCTGCTCGAAACCGTGGACTCGGAGACGACGGTCGAGATCGGGTATCTGGCGAGGGCTTGAGCGGTTCGGGTGAGGGCTCTTGGCCCCCCTGAGCGTGTGGCGAACGGTTGACAGAAACACACAAATGTCTACCAATCGCCACATGACACTCGACACGCTGCCGGGCGCAGGGTCTCGCGCCGGACACCTGCCGCTGCGAATCGTGGCGAACGCCGTTTCGACGTTCACTCGATGAGCCGCCTGCACTTCACGCTCGAAGCCACGGCGTCCGGTTCACGTGCGCGAGCCGGGCGCTTTCGCACGCCCCATAACGAAGTGCTCACGCCGACGTTCATGCCGGTCGGCACGCATGCCTCCGTGCGGTCGCAGCGCCGGGAAGATCTGCTGGAGTGCGGCGCCCAGGTGTTGCTCGCCAACACCTATCACCTGTTGTTGCGGCCCGGTGTGGAGATCTTCGAGAAGTTCGGAGGCATTCACGGTTTCATGAACTGGCCGCGCTCGGTGCTGACCGACTCCGGCGGCTTCCAGATCTTCTCGCTGCCCAGCAGTCGCGTGATGCGCGAGGACGGCGCCGAGTTCCGTAGCTATGTCGACCACAGCACGATCATTCTGAGCCCCGAGCGCAGCATCGCCACGCAGAAGGTGATCGGCTCCGACATCATGATGGTGCTCGACCAGTGCGTGCCTTCCACGGTCGAGCGCAGCGTTGCACGCGAGGCGATGGAGTTGACGCATCGTTGGGCGCAGCGAAGTCTGGACGCGCGCGGCGATTCTGCGCAGGCGCTGTTCGGCATCGTTCAGGGTGCGTGCTACGACGACCTGCGCATCGAAAGCGCGCGCGCGATCACGCAGATGCCGTTCGATGGCTATGCCATCGGCGGGCTCGCGGTGGGTGAGAGCATCGCGCAGCGCGACGACTGCACCGCGGTCGTCACCGAGTATCTGCCGCACGATCGCCCGCGCTATCTGATGGGCGTCGGCACGCCGCGCGATCTGCTCGAAGCCGTGCATCGCGGCGTCGACATGTTCGATTGCATCCTGCCGACGTCGCTGGCCCAGCAGGGCGTCGTGTTCACGAGCATCGGCCGGCGATCCTTGAAGCGCGC
>JANLWX010000010.1:0-7006 GCA_031364845.1 Candidatus Eiseniibacteriota bacterium | reverse complement strand
CGAGCCGGACGGCTCCCGCCCTGAACTCCTCACTGAACACACGCCGCGAGCGGCGACCACCGTTGTTGGGCATGCTGGACATCGTATCCCCCTTTGGGAAGATGTCCACGAAATCGGGGCAAGCTCAGAACACGTCGGGGCAGTGTTACAGACGCCGCAGGGCTGGCGGTGTTCAAACCCTTGGGCACCGGACGCTTCGATGTGAAGGTCTTGGGATTTGGCTACGTTCCAAGAACGGTTTCGATTCGAGTCGTTCCCGAGAAGTGGAGGAAGGTCACCATACGGGTGCATCATCCTCGTGGGTGGAAACCGGTGCGATTCGATGGAAGGGGGCCGCCTGCAGAGCAACATGAATTTCCGGATACGCTACCCGATCCGAGAATTCCAGAACTCGAAGTTCCGATCGAACCGTAGCCAAGTCCGTAGCCAGTGCAAACGTGAGCACCTTCGAAAGTGCCAGAGGTGCCTTGCGTAAGTGAATGCAGTCAGCCACAGTGCCCCGCCCGTGGCCCCGTAGCTCAGACGGATAGAGCAGCGGTTTCCTAAACCGCGTGCCGCTGGTTCGACTCCAGCCGGGGCCACCAACCTAACCGCCTCAAACACCGCTGAAAGTGCGTCAGCCAGAGGGTGTTCCGGGTTTCCGGGGCACCCTCGCCGTTTGGCCGAAATGGACACGGATGGACGGGAACGGACGTTGAGGGAAGACCGTATCGTGGATGACCTGCACGATCTTCAGCGTGTCGCAGCACACTGCCATTTCACGCGGCCTTAGCTGTCGTCAGATCATCCGACGGTGGTTCACGGAACCGACGGTAGGCGAAGGTGCCGCGCACTCCGTTGATGAAGTACAGCGTGAAGACGAGGGCGACCCCGCCGAGACCGGCGCTCGCGCCTTTCGTCGCAGTTGCGTACACGCGCTCGAAGATGTAGAAGACGAGCCCCGCTACCGCCGCGCCGCGGGACATCCGCTTCATGATAAAGAAGCCGATTACCGCGAAGGCCGCTGCGTCCACCAGCCCCCAGCCATCGAGCAGCTTGACGACCTTGAAGATGCCCAGTACGGCGAACACGGCCGTGAGACCCGCGACCCAGAACGAGGCACTAGCGCCGAGATGGGCGGCCTTCTTGGCTGAGTCCACGTCGCTGATCTCTGGCCACAGGCCCTGACGGAAGCGGGATTGTTTCTTCGGGCCCCCGGTCGGCGTTGCGGGCAATGGAGGCGATGCCGGTGCCCGCTGGGGTGAGGGCGTCTTCGTGGTATCACCGCGGCCGAAGCCGGCCGCGACCCACTTGATGAGCCAGAACAGTCCTGCGGGCACCACGAGGCACACCCCGACCCACAACAGCCAGGCGCCCCAGATGGCCGTCGGGTCGTCCATCGACGTGGACGTCGCCGAGATCGCCACTACCGCACCGCCGAGGGCGATGATCGCCCAGAGGACGGCGTAAATGCGGGTCAACCCGCGCTTCCAGTTCATGCGGCCCTCCGAGGACATCCAACGCGGAACGGCGTGGTCATCCGGGAGGTTTTCGGCAGAGCGCCCGTGGTTCTTGACCGCAGCTACTGCGTGTCCGAATCGTAACCGAGCACCTCGAATGTGTGCCCGTCGCGAAGCTCGATCGACATTGCGTCGGTGTGGCCGAGCCCGTCCTCGTACTCGATCTGCACCGTAAGCGGCAGCGCGGGCTTGCCCCTGAAGTAGATGTAGCCCTTCTCGCCGGTCCCAAGGTGGGGACGCGGGTTGACGGTCGCCTTCGGGTCATCGGCGACGAGTCGCAACTTCGCGATTGGAGCACCCACGTTGCGGAGGGAGAACTTGTGCTCGTCGATCCCCGAGCTACCGCCGTCCGGGACGAGTCGCGGTCGAGCACGCATGCGCAGCTGCCTGGCGGCCTGATCGCCCGTGCGCCTCGTCTCGTCGGCGATCCGTCGGGTCTCGTCGGCGACGCGGCGCGTCTCGTCCGCAGTTCGTCGCGCCTGTACGGCAGCGTAGGCCGACACGATGACGGCGACGATGCTCAAAATCAGGCTGGCAACTACCACGTTCGACTCGCCACGCGTCCAAGGTCGCGCGTCACGTCGCCTCGCACAGCATTCGCGACTCGACCTCGCGCGCGCCCTCGTCGGTAAGGAAGTACCGGCTGTCGTCGAAGTGGATGTGCGCCCGATCGTCCGTCATGCGCCGCAACGTCGTCCGTAAGTTCGTCCGCATATCGGGTCGCGCCCACGCGAGCAGCTCGTCGAGAGTTGCCCCGCTCTGTCCCCGCTGGTACAGGAGGAGCAACACATGGTCGCTCGAACGAAGGCCGGGCCGCAGTACCTTGAGAAACCCGGCGAAGTCTTGGATCGCAGGGACCTGTCGCGTGACCAGCTCCTCGATGATCCGTTGCGCCTCGTCAGCTGTCACGTTGTGCGATAGACGGACGAACTCGGCGAGCACCCAGTCCAACACCGATGTAACGAGGGTGGCATCTTGCCGGTTCGGGTCGATGCCGTCGGCGAGGTGCGCGGCGTCGCGGTTGTTGCGGATGTCGTACACGACTCGCAGCGCCCTCGGGATGTGCAGCCGGATTGAATCATTGTGCGCCGCGGCTGGCAGCGTCCGAAGTCGCTCGATGAGTTTGTCCGTGTCGAGCTTCTTGCCGAGAGCCGTGAACGCGCCGGCCGTGCGCTCCTCCAGCATGCGGAACGCAGCCTCGCAGAATCGGCCGCCCTCGACGGCGTTGAGCCGCAGGCCGCCGAGCTGGAAGTTCCGCTTCGCCTCGACGTACGCGGCGAGCAGCTCGTCCACGAGCTTCGCGCTGTTGCCAGTGGCGAGCCCAGCCCGAACCGCAGCGAGCCCGATCGCCCCAGCTCTACTTGCCACTCTTGGCCTTGCGGCGAGCACGCTTCTTCCTACGAGTGCCTGCGGTCGCGATAGCCTCGGTGACCCTCGCGCGGTCCGGCAGCGCGTCGACGACCGCCTCGCCGCGGTTGGTGAGTCGCTTCTTGCCGCCGCCCGCCCGGCTCAGGAACTTGCTCTGCGCGACGCCGTTGTTCGCCGTGCCGGCCGCGTTCGTGAAGTCGGTGCCACCGGCCTCGCCGTTCAGCTTCGTGATCTCACGCGTCGTGAACGTCGCCGTGTCCATCACGTGCTGCAGGTAGTAGGCGAGGCACACGAACCGCTCCAAGTCCGTCTTAGGGTCCTTCTGCTTCAGGAACTGCTTCGCCGTCAGGCCCTTGATGGCGGCCGGGTCCGTCGCGCCGCCCCCGCCTCCGCCTCCGCCCACGCAAACATGTGATCCGCCGATGCCCTTGGGGGCTTCACTCATCCCGAGTCGGGAAAGGATCATCTTGACCGCAAACTCGCGCTGCGTCTCGCCGAGCGGCTCCAGCACCTCAAGCGCGGCCTGAATCGCCTTGAACTCTTCCGTAATGACCGACGTCTTCGCCATGATGCTTACTCCCATGCTTGGTGGTCGACGCATTGATGCTTACGCACTTGCAGGGCAAGCATGGAACCATAAGACCGATCTCGCGGCAAGTTCAACGGCGGGCGCTGCTCGGGGCGTCGGGAAGCGGGGCGCGGCGCCTGACGGCCGGTCACGCCTGTATCCTCGCGCGCTTCACACCGGTACGATCGGGCTTCTATCCTTCCTAAACCGCGTGCCGCTGGTTCGACTCCAGCCGGGGCCACCACTCAAATCGCCTCAATCACCGCTGAAAGTGCGTCAGCCAGAGGGTGTTCCGGGACTCCGGGGCACCCTCTCAGTTTGGCCGGAAATGGACAGGGAGGGACACTCGACTTCGCGAATCGCGCGAGCGGTACCTCATCGAGGGCTACGCGGAGGGGGAGACCAAGCGGAGACCTGGCATGCCCTCAACCCGACAAGCCACTTTTCGCGATCGCTGGCGGGCAGTGGATGGGCCCACGGCCACGACCGCGGCCCTCGTCTTGATTGCTCTCGTGAGATCTGCTCGGACCGATAGTCGAGGTCATGCTCGTGCGTGTAACATCCTCCGTGCCATGCCCACCCCGACGGATTCGTCGTGAACACGACGCCTCGCCACAGTCGCACCTACCTGAAGCTTCATCGGGCGACCTGCGAATTCGTGAGCATGCTCCAATCGGGCTACTCGACATGGACGACTGGCGAGTACATCAAGGTATGCTCGAGCGACCGTTCAAAGCTTGAAAGTTGGGCACGCGATGAAGTGGGTGGCCCGCTGCAGCATCGCGGCTACTGCTGCTCCTGACGGTTTGCTCCTGCTCACCGCCACGCCGCTGCGCTCCTCGATCTCGTGGATCTGGGAGTCGATCAGGTTCTCCGAAGGGAGTCAGAGGAATGAATTCCGTCAACCTATCTATGCGATGGCAGTTCCTGTTCCTTGTCGCTTCTATGCTGATTGCAGCGCCTGGCATCTCGCGAGGTGAAGTCAGCATGCCTATTCCACGGGCAATGACGGGGTGGTCACTCGCGGAGTCCGACGTCTCAGAATTACCGTCCTGCCGGTCGCTGGAATGTGCGCGTCGGCACGTCAGTGTGTCGACCACAGTTCGAATGGCTGGCGAGTTCGGGCGATTTACGGGTCGTGTGACCGCTGGGGATGCAGATTCGCTGACCAGTCTTGAAGTGGATCCCGACTGGGGTGGGAATGCGCCTGTTACCCCGATCGCATGGTCGCAGATTTCCAGCCTCGATAAACGCGTGAGTAACAGTGGCCGCGGTGCTGTCATCGGGGCCGTCACGCTCGGGGCGATCACTGCCTTGTTCGCTGGCGCAACTGCTTCGGTTGCCAACATTTCTCTCTTCGGCCCGCGTCCTGGTGCAGATAAAGAGATCAACCGGGCGGCGCTCACTGGCGCCGTGATCGGCGGCGCGTTGGGAGCAGGAATCGGCGCTGGGATTGGAGCCAGTTCACATCGATGGATACTCATCTATCGACGGTGACTCCAGCCGGGGCCACCAACCTTTAGCTTCAATCACCGCTGAAAGCACGCCCACCACAGGGTGTTCCGGACTCTTGGAGTCTCTTCACCTCTGCAGCACGATCTTCCGCGCCTCGACGCCCGCGCCGCGCCGCAGTCGCACCAGGTAGACGCCGGGTGTAGCGCGCTGGCCTGAGTCCGTGCGGCCGTCCCAGCTCACCACCTGTTCGCCCGCTTCGCCGCGGCCGGCGGCCAGTTCGCGCACCCGGCGACCGGCGAGGTCGTGGACGGTGACGGCGTAGGACTCCCCGCGCGCGAGCGTGAAACGCAGCGCGGTGCTCGCACTGAACGGATTGGGAGTCGCGCGGCCAAACTGTAGCGGCGCGTCTGCGACGGCGTCGTCCACCGAGACGATCGAGGCGTTGCGGAAGTTCCAGAAGTCGGTGCGGAATGTCTGGTTTCCTCCGGCCGGGCTGATGATGGCGATCACGATGCCGGTCAACTGGCCGTTGCCGCCCTTGCTGGTGGGAACCGGATCGAAGATGCCGTTGCCTCCGGTGATGAAGCTGTTGTCGTCGAAGAAGCTCGCGAGCGGGATCGAGATCTTCTGCCAGCCGCCGCCCGCGATCGCGCCGGGGCCGGCCGGGCTCACGACGAAGTTGTACTGGAACTCCTCGTCGGTGGCGTTGTCGCCGGTGTCGTCTTCCTGGAGGTTGAGCTCCAGCGTGTAGGTCTGGCCGGGGTCGGGCTTGATCCAGAACTCGAAGTGCGTCATGCCGCTCAGGTCGAGCCGGAACGTGCGCCCGAATCCGCCGATGAATCCCGCCGGTCCACCCCAGCCGGCCTCGAGCGACGTGCCGCAACCGTCTTCGGGAGGCAGGTCGGTGTTCGCGCCGATGCCGCCGCCGCCCGCGCCGTTGAAGATGAAGTAGCCGTTGCCGTATGGATTCGCGTGGTCCATGCCGTCGAACAGGATGCAGCAGTTGTCGAGCGGCTTCTGATACACGCGCACGTAATCGATCACGAACTGCTGCGGGAACACGGTGCTGCCGTTGGGAGACCCGGGCAGGTTCCCGCCGACTGCGAGGTTGAGCAGCATGTGGAACGGTTTGTCGAACGGCGCCGGGTAGCCGGCGGCCGAGGAGATCCAGTTGCTCTTGCACGCGTACTGCACGCCGTCCAGCAGCCAGCGGATCCGGTTAGGCTCCCACTCGATCGCAAACGTGTGGAACCCGTCATTGAATGTGCCCGACGCCAGCGTTGTGGCCGAGCTCGAGAAGATCTGGTCGGGATTGCCGTAGTGGAGCGTGCCGAACACGCGGTTCGGTTGCTGCCCGAGGTACTCCATGATGTCGATCTCGCCGCTCACCGGCCACCCGCCGTAAGGGCTGCTGGTCGGCAACATCCAGAACGCCGGCCAGATGCCCTGGCCGATCGGAAGTTTCGCGCGCATCTCGATCCGGCCGTACGTGAAGTCGGCGAGGCCCTGGCTGCGCACCCGCGCGGACGTGTAGGCCTTGCCGCCGAACGACTCCTGCTTCGCGGTGATCGTGAGGAATCCCCCCGCGACGGTGGCGTTCTCGGATCGGTAGTACTGGAGTTCATTGTTGCCCCAGCCGCACAACGAGGGGCAACCGGTGCCGTTCTGGAACTGCCAGCGGGCGGGATCGACCGAGGTGCCGCTGAACTCATCGGCCCACACCAGCGTGTACTGGGCGTGGGCGGGGAACGCGGGAAGGAGCGAGGCGGCCACGAGCACGAGGGGCAGGTACCACGAGCGTGGTGTCTTCATGGCGTGGAGTCTAGCATCCCCGGGGGTGCCCTACCCATCACCAGGTGAGCGCGTCCGCTTCGTGATTCGCCGCGGCACGCGCGGGGCAGCTTCCCGAGTTGGTATCGGGTGTCTGGTTGCGACGAATCGACCTTCAGTATCCGCGACCCTGAGCCAGATAATTTGTGTCGCTGCAACGTAATTATGTCCGCCTAACTGCCAAGTGATTATGTCCGCTCTGCCCGCGCCGGTCTGGGCGGGAGGTTGAGGGTCTTCGTGCGCGCCCAGGGACTGTTGGGAGCGGGGCGGCGGATGTTGGTGTAGT